>NZ_JBYTCJ010000020.1:0-105828 GCF_058790155.1 Neobacillus sp. FW104-15D2 | reverse complement strand
TTCCTTAGTGGTTGGTCGATGTGTACCCCCACAGTGGACTTTCACCACCTAGATAGTTGCCATGCCTGGCACACCAAATAAAAACGCACTGTTTTCAGTGCGTTTTAATCATTATTTCTGCTCATACCTGTATATATTAGTACTAGTCTGAGCAACTCAAGGACTGCCACGGCCGCTGCAGCGACGTATGTTAATGCAGCTGCATTAAGAACTTTTCTTGTTTTCTTTTCTTCTCCTCCTGAAACGAGGCCAAGCGATACCACCTGCTGCATCGCCCTATTTGACGCGTTAAACTCAACAGGCAGAGTGATAATCTGAAATAATACGGCTGCTGCCATAAAGATAATTCCTAATAAAATCATTCCTGATAAATGTGCAAAAATACCTATCAAGATCAGTATCCATGAAAAGTTAGACCCTAAGTTGGCAACTGGTACGAGAGCATGCCTAAAACGTAAAAAAGCATACCCCTTTGCGTCCTGTATGGCATGACCAACCTCGTGAGCTGCTATAGCAGCTGCTGCAAGTGAACGGCCATGGTAGATATCGGGTGACAGACGTACCATTTTAGCCCTCGGGTCATAGTGGTCGCTGAGGAACCCGCTTCCCTGTTGAACACTTACATTATAAATTCCATTAGCATTTAAAATCGTCTGTGCAACCTCGGCTCCTGTTCTATAGGAAGAAGATTGTACCTTTGAGTATTTGGCAAAAGCACCTTTCACTCTCAATTGGGCCCAAAGCGGGACCAAGATAATTATCGCAAAATAAATTAAGTACATATGGGACCCCCAATCAGCTCTGGTTGTATTACATTTTAATGACGGCCGCAAATAGAGTCAATTTTTATGCTCTCTTGAGTGGTTTTTCCGCTCTTCTTTATCCCCTTTATATTTTCTCCAGCCTACATATGATAATGTCATGGTGATAATACTTCCGGTTGAAATAATAACCCACCATAACGAAGGATCAGCCTGGTCTTCATCCATTTTGGAAAAAATATTTTCAAGATCCATTTGGGCTGTCTCTAATTCCTGCTTCCCTTTTGAATCAAATATATCCTTTGGAAGAGAATGATCAATTGCATCTATTCTAGCATCCAGCCTTTGAATATCTTCTGCAGGAATATCAATTTTCATACTAGGGTACACAACATCATAGAGGGACAAGAACCGATTAAACTGATCATGAAATGAGATGGCATCTTTTTGAAAGGCTGCAGATTTAGCCTGCTGGAAAGCACCCAACACCTGCTTTTCCATTTCAACCCAGAGAGGATGACGGCCGCTCGCAAGTGCATCAACTGCAAGGCGGAATTTCGTTACCTTATTCATACGGTCTTCATACTTCATACTGGGGCTTGCTGCGGCTTCAAGGGCTTCATCATGTGAGATGGTTATAATTCTTAATTCATCCAGTGTAAGAGGTCTGTCTTTTTGTGAGACTTGCGGAAATTCACTTGAAAAATAGTTTAGTATTGTTTTTGCATCATCATATCTTTGAGACTTCACCATTTGAAGGGCTTCGTCTGAAATTTCATCTAGTTTTTCTAAAGGTGACAGCTGTTCTGCAGCTGTTGCAATTGGCAATATAAAAAAAGCAAAAACGATGATCAGCATCCATTTTACCTTCATCCCTGTCCCCCCTTTCATACTACTAAAATGTATGCAGGGATGGACAAGTAAAGACCACTTTTTAAATCAATGGATGTCTAATTTAAAGTGTTTAGGGCGCAAACAGAAATAATAGGCCACGCCTAAAGAGGCAATGGACAGCCAAAAAGTAAAATAGCCAATTTGAGGGATATATTTATCAAGATCTTGATAGCGCGGGAGCATAAAGAAAACATAATCAATTATATCATTATGTAATGTCCAAATGGCCGCAGCAAAGAAATGCCACCATTTAATTTTGTAAAAAGGTGCGTACAGGACTCCCTGTATGGCCATTGCACCATGAGATATCATCAGCATCAAGCCTATTGGGTCTAGATATCCATTAACAAAATATACGAGCAGGTTCATGACAACCGCCCATATGCCATATTTAAAAAGAGTAACAATCGCCAAGCTCTCCAATAAAGGCCAATTTCTTCCCAATAAGAAGGCTAATAGGACAAAAACAAAAAACAAGCTTGCAGTTGGGCTGTCAGGAACAAACGGAAGAAAAATTGCCGGCGTATCTGCAAGCTGCCAGCCATACCAGTAATAGCCGTAGGCAGTCCCTGCTATGTTAACCACAAGCAAAAGCCATAAAAAACTTCTGTTTGCCAATAAAGGATAAATCCACTTCAATGTTAGTCCCCTTTTCTTTTGACTATTTTCTTAAAATTTTCTATTTCAAGTCTTTCCATTACCTTGTTTTCTAAGCAAATATGTAAAGTTTTAAAAAAAGCTGACGAGTCTCGTCAGCTTTTTAATGGTTTTATTTTGACTTAAGTCCAGAAATGAATTCGGTAAGTGTTTTAAGCTGAGCATCTGTTCCTTTAAAAACACCTGGAGGCATCTTGCCTTTACCATGTCTTGCTATTTGAGCAATTTCTTCAGGTTTTAGGCCTGTATCAAACAATTTAGGACCCATGCCGCCGCCTAGTTCATTACCATGACAGCCAAGACAGCCATTTGTAGAAGCAATTTTGTAGCCTTCTGCATTCTTATCAATTTTAGGTCCAAAGGTGATTTTACCTTGGCGCTCCGCTTGAGCCCAGTCATGAGTTGCAACTGACTGCCAAGTTAGGAAAACAACAGCTGCCAGTGCTAACAGCATCATACCGGTTGCAACAGGACGTCGGATAGGGCGTCTTTCTGTTGAACGGTCAATAAACGGCGCAAGCAGTAATCCGCCAAAAGCCAGGCCTGGAATAATAAATGCTCCGATAATTGTATAAGGACCTGATGCATAAGAATACTTTAACAATTGGTATAAAAATAAGAAATACCAGTCTGGTAATGGAATATAACCAGTATCCGTAGGATCCGCAATCCTTTCAAGCGGAGCCGGATGTGCGATAGTTAAACATAAATATCCAACTAGAAAAACTGCACCTACCATCCATTCTTTCAAAAGGAAGTTAGGCCAGAATGCTTCAGTTTTACCAGGGTATTCCGAATAATCTTTCGGAATGTTCGGTTTACGTTCTGATGGTGCCAATACACGAGAGTCACCTACGAACTTCATACCTTTACCGCGATGCATCGAGCAATCTCCCTCCTTTTATGTATAGATAAACTTCCGTCTATCTATATCGCCATATTTTATAGCGGTCCTGAAATACCCTGTTTGCGAATCATCAAGAAGTGTGCTCCCATCAGGCCAAGCAATACTCCTGGAAGGAAGAATACATGGATTGCAAAGAAACGGGTTAATGTTTGCGCACCGACAATATGTTCATGGCCGGCAAGCAGGACTTTCACATATGAACCGATAAACGGAGTAGCTTCAGCAATTTGAAGACCTACTTTTGTCGCAAATAACGCTTTCATATCCCAAGGCAATAAGTAACCAGTAAAACCAAGACCCATCATGACGAAGAAAATAAGTACTCCGACAACCCAGTTTAGCTCACGAGGTTTTTTATATGCTCCTTGGAAAAATACGCGTAATGTATGTAAAAACATCATTACCAAAACTAAACTCGCACCCCAGTGGTGCATGCCGCGAACGATTTGTCCAAATGCTACCTGGTTTTGCAGGTAATAGACAGACTGCCAGGCGTTTTTAATATCCGGTACATAATACATGGTGAGGAACATACCAGAAAGAATTTGAATTACAGTTACAAAGAACGTCAAACCGCCGAAGCAGTATACAAACGCAGAAAAATGGTGTGCCGGGTTTACATGTTCCGGTACCTCATGGTCTGCAATATCGCGCCACAAAGGCGTAATATCCAAACGTTCATCTACCCAGTCGTAAATTTTGTTTAACAACGATTACGCCTCCTTCCGTGGTTTAGCCTGCCCTAAATACAGGTAGCCGCCTTTTTCTTTGTACGGATATACATCTAGTGGTGCTAATGGTGGTGTACCAGGAATGTTGGTACCGTCCTTTTCATAACGGCCATAATGGCAAGGGCAGAAAAATTGGTTCGGGTGCTCCTTGCTCGTATTCCAGCCAACAGTACATCCAAGGTGTTTACAAACAGGCGATAGGGCCATAATTTTCCCATTGTCATCCTTGTAAACCCATGCAGTGCTTGTAACTTCTGACTCATACCATGCATCTTTTTGCTTGAAGGTAAAGTCGACGCGTACAGGTTTTGATGTCAATTCATCTACTTTTTGCTTTGTCGGTGTGAAACTTCCGGCTTCTTCAGCCCGTAAAACTGGATCAACGGCGAAACGAACCATAGGCATTAACATACCTGCAGCCATGAAACCGCCTACACCAGTCAGAGTATAACTCAAAAATTGGCGTCTAGAAACTCGATGCTTGCTCATGCTTTATCCCCCCTCTATTGACGAAGTGAAGTCCATCGGACATAAATTATACACATATAAAACTAGGACATACTCATGATATATCAATCTTTAAGCAAGGTCAATATAATAGTATAGCATTGTTCCCTTCAAAATTTAGTTTACTCATTTTCTCTCCATTTCTGGGTGAACAAATTCTGCAGCTGCTTTACCTGGCTTCCAATTAAAGAGACCTTTTGTGATTCATCCATGCTTTCAAGGGGAAGGAGAGGCATCCATAATACAGCCCCTGTAAGGGACGATTCATGCATCCTCCAATCGCTGTCAGAGGTTATATAAAATATATGTTTAAACTCGTTTTCTTTTAAACTTTTCTCCCATTCAAGCAGTTCCTCAAGCGGCTTGTCCATTCTTTCTTTTTTAAGATATGAATAAGCAGGAAAAAGAACCATTCTGCCTGTAAATTGCCTCTCTAATTGATTTGTCAGCAAGCTGATAAAATCGTGCATAGATGCAGACTGCTTCATCTCATCTCCGAATGAGACTGGATGCAGAGCGACCACTGCCGTATCAACAAACTCCTTTGCATTTATGTACATTTCAATATCAAGGGGAACCCATTTCATTTTCTTCACTCCAGCATTTAAACTTTCTTTTATCTTACCATGAAAGCAAAAAACCACAAAAAATTACTATATTAGTTAAGGTAACACCTCTCTTAATTTGGCTTTTCTTCCTTAACCTATTAATATTTCACAAAAAAGACAGGGAATCTGCTCCCTTTGCGAAAACGAACCGTCGTACCTCCTACTAGTGCATCTGCACGGAGTTTAGCTCCTCGAAAGTCAAAAGGACAAATCATTTTAGCAGTGTCTGTGATTCGCCCCGAGAGGCGGCATAGAGGATAATTATTTTTAGAAGGCTGAGCTTTATCTCTGATAGGCGCTTTCAGGGACATTCTTTTTAGAAGTGACAAAGATTTGACCACGAGCACAATTACAAGACATATCCTTTTATATGAGCAATAGGTTTGTCTGAGAAACCTAATCTTAGGATTTGGAGTTTGAGACTTATCAGCAACAACCGGTATATCGAAACTCTTTTACAATCAGCATCATATGTAATTACGATTGATGTTTCAATTAAAGACAGGATTTTTTTCCAAAACAAAAAGCCTGCCCTAAAGCAAGCTTCCATTACTGACGTGGTCTCTGATGCTATTTAATTGTTCCGTTAACAACCGAAACATCTCTTTATCCTGCTTGTCGAGAGCTTCATCAATTAGATGAAGAATTTTTTCCCGCTGAAACCTTTCGATGCTGCTGTTTAAAAATTGTTCGGCAAGCTCGCCGTCCTTCTCGTTTTCCTGCAAATGGGCAGGGATGAATGGGTTTTCCTCCAGAACCGCGGCGTACTGGTGAATCTTATTTGAGGCATGAAAATTAAGCTGAATGTAAATTTCTTCCTCCCTATTAAGGCGAATGTCATGGAAAGATTTTTCCGCGTCGGTGGTCATCACGTTTTCTTTATAAAAACGAAATGGAACTTTGTCAACGCAATGGGTGGACATGATCAGCCCTTTGGGACAGTACTGCGCGTGTTCTACAAAATGGACTCTTTCCATTAATTGATCGTGGCTCATTAAATAGTTTAATATCCACACACATTCTCTTCTCTTTAGCTGATAATGGTTTAAAAACCAACGAATAAAATCCTTTTTCTCGTTGACAGAAACAGGGGTTGCCATTAAGATTCCCTCCTCTGCGTTCTTTTTTCTTACATCCCGTTTACATTTCAGTCAGGCGTCCAAGTATTTCGAGGTACTCCCCGTTAGTTGGATCAATTTTTAGCAGCTGTTTAAAAATTTCGGCGGCTTTGGTGTTTTTTCCTTCCTCTAATAAAAAATATCCGTAATCCTGAAGAAAAGTTTCATTATTCTTTAGAAAAGTATATGCAGACTCATATTTGTTTAATGCATGTGAAAATTCTTCAATTTTGTGATAAGCTACTGCCGCATCCCATAACATCTGCGGCTCTTCCGCTTCCTCGACCTCTGTTTCCTTAATAAGGTCCAGTACATCCTCAAATCTTTCTTCATGAAGAAATAGTTTATTAAGTGTAAGAATAGCTTCTGTATAGCCGGGATCAAGAGCAATTGATTCTCTTAATAAATTTTCTGCTTCCTCTTCCCTGCCAAGCTTAAGCAATATCTTACCGCCATAAAAATATAATTCCTTACTAAACTCGTCCTGTTTAATGCCATCTTTGATCGCATCAAGGCTTTTTTCCAGTTCTTCTTCACTCTCATAAGCCTTAGCCAGGTGAAGGTACAGAGAATGGTATTCCGGATCTAGCTCCTTCAACTCAATGAATTTCTCGATTGCTATCCTATAATAGCCTGCCTGCAGAGCAGTGAAGGCAAAACCGAAAAGTGTGTTTATTTCAAGCTTATCTTCCAAGGCTTTTTCATAATATGGGAGAGCATCTTCAAACGCTCCAGATAAGCTTAGGATATCTGCTATTCTTTGGTTAACATCTACCCCTGCTACTTCATTTTGCTCCATCAGAACCTTTTTATAGGCCTTTATTGCCTTAGCTACTTCTCCCTGTTCCTTGAATAACTCTCCAAGAGCAAAATCGATTATAACTTCACCAGGCAGAATCTCCTTAGCGTTTAAAAGTTTCCGTTCACTAACCTCATAAAGTCCTTGCAGCTGGTAAAGGTCAGCCATTAGGAGAAGTGCCTGCGGGTAGGATGGGTCACTTTGGGAAATGCGCTCCAGTACAAGAAGTGCCTCTTCTTCATTGCCTGCTTCAATGAGAATATCAGCCAGCAAAACTAGAAGCTCGCCTTCCTCGGGAAAACCTTTCAAAAGATCTTCAATAAGCGCTTTTGCTTCATTGAGAAACCCGTATTGAAAAAATTCCTCTGCCAAATCATATTTTTCTTCAGCAGTGCCATTTTTTAATACCTTTTTATATTCTTTCATGGCAGTTTCATGATCGCCTTGTTCTAGAAGCTGGATGATTCTTTCTACTTTATCCATTTTAAAAATCCTCTCAATCAACTATATTAATAAGAAAAATAGGAAGGCGTAGTAACATTAATATGTTCGCCATAACCGGGTTTATATAAAACATCCTTGCCCGCCATGATAACCTTGCCTTTATGAACCGTTACAAGCAGCCTTTCTTTATGATAAAGAAATAAATCTTTTGTATCAACATTCAGGATTTTTTCATTCTTCTCATACAAATTATAGCTTAATTCGCCGCCGTGCAGGAGCCCTGTCCTTTCAGGCAATAAGCCAATTTTATTTAAAACAGAAAGGGATAGCGGAATGTTATCACAGATTTCTTGAGGGAGAGATGGAATTCTTTCTGCTTTCATTCTATCATGCCATTCTGAAAGGATGGAGGATCGTTTTTTA
Organism: Neobacillus sp. FW104-15D2; assembly: GCF_058790155.1. NCBI lineage: Bacteria > Bacillati > Bacillota > Bacilli > Caryophanales > Bacillaceae > Neobacillus > Neobacillus sp. FW104-15D2. The sequence continues at coordinate 97,979 of NZ_JBYTCJ010000020.1, read as the reverse complement.
GGTGGAACCTTATTTAGTACGGGAATGAGCGGGCAATTATATGGAAACATAGCCTCTCTTATCCATCCCCATGGAACCTTGTCCAAATCCTCCTTTTCTCCTATTTCGATAAAAATGGCTGGGAGCTTATCTTTCTTACACTTTCTTATTATTGCAGCAGTTAGCTGTTTAATAGATATACGGATGCCAATCACATAATCGATCGGGGAGTTTATCAAAAGGTTTTTATGAAGTTTTAGTTGTACGTCTATCTCTTTTTCGGAGGTAACTTTAACATATGTTAGAAGAATCGTACAGCCTTTAGATAGGAAGTGATTAATGAAATAATCCTTTAATTCCAAATAAGATTCAGTTTCAGCAAAGCCTGTGTCAAGGACAGCAAATGTTGGAGTCATTACATAAGGACTCGCGTCCATTTTCATTAAGGCAGATTTTTGTGCAGATTGAAAAAGGGATACAATACGGCTTCCATTTACCATCATCGTATTTTCAACAATCCTATTTTCTTTACGAATAATTGCATTTTCAATAATATAAGGCACAACGAACCCTCCTTTTACCTTCTTAAGACAGGCTATTGTAGAATTTGTTCAATTATGCCATCAGAAATTTATTATTAGAAAAGCGCAAGCGCCCGTTCAGCGACGTATGGACATTTGAAGAAAGGCTAAGATTGCCACTTCCTGTGGCAACGCCTTTCTGACACGCGTCCTGCGCGCCTCCACTTCGACTGAGATAAAGGATACACGAAAGGTATAGCCTTTCGATGTTGACTTATCGTAGGGAGAAGCGGGATGGACACTAGCTGCACCAAGTATCACCTAAAGGTCATACTTGATGCAAGATACTCAAGGAAGATTTTCAGAGATGAAAACTCGCTGGGCGCTGGAACTAGACAATTTAAAAGGTAAAACTTTACTTTCTTAACAATTTAGAAAAACTCGGCCAATGCGGGCCTTTAGGTGAGAACAGAGCCATAGTTCCACTAGTTCAGAAGAATTTATGGTTATAAATTCTTCTTAGCTTAGAACTGACATTCGTCCAGCCCCTTTAGCGGATACCCTAGTTTGACTTCTCACTCTCAAAACGGTACATCCTCGAAAAAGCTAAGCTATGCTTTCCTTCGTGCAATGATATAGCTGCCGAAGTGATATAGCTGCCGAAGCCTTCCTTATCCTGTCCCGTCTCGGGTTCATAATTATATAAATAATCCTGATTAACAAAAAAATAAAACAGCGGGAAGCTGTTTTACTTTTTTAGCCGATCAATGTCTTCAAAAAATTTCGGGTAGGATACTGAGATTGCCTCCGGATTCTCCAATATTGTTTCACCTTCAGAAATTAAAGAAGCAACAGCAAGCATCATGCCAATCCGATGGTCCCCATGGCTGGATACACTTGCTCCATGTAAGGCTGTTGGCCCCTGTATGATCATTCCATCGTCTGTTGCTTCAATGTTCGCGCCCATCTTTTTTAATTCTCCAACCACAGTATCTATCCTGTTAGTTTCTTTTACTTTAAGTTCACCTGCATCTTTAATAACCGTTACACCATCTGCCTGGGTTGCAAGAAGGGCAATGATGGGGATTTCGTCAATTAGCCGGGGAATCATTTCCCCGCCTACAGTGGTTCCTTTCAGCCCAGAAGAACGTATTAACAGGGTTCCTACTGGTTCAGCCGCTTTAAGGTCCTTTGAAAGGATTTGCAAATCCGCACCCATCTCATTTAGTACATCAACTATCCCAGATCGCGTAGGGTTCAAGCCCACGTTTTCAAGAGTAATGGAACTTCCTTCCGATATTGCTCCTGCTACTAGAAAAAATGCTGCAGACGAAATATCACCTGGAACCCGGACTGAGGTACCTTTTAGGTTTTGGCCACCCTTAACTTTAATATTCTTTCCTTCTTTTTCAACTGTTCCGCCAAATTGGCGAATCATTCGTTCAGTATGATCTCTTGTTTCCTCAGGTTCTGTAATAACAGTTTCACCCTCGGCTTGGAGACCCGCAAATAATATTGCTGATTTCACCTGAGCACTGGCAACAGGAAGTTTATACTCAAAAGAATTTAAAGCTCCACCCCTAACGCTGATGGGAGCGAAACCTCCGTTCCGGAAGTCAATCTTTGCGCCCATCTGGCTTAAAGGAGTGGCTACTCTTGTCATAGGCCTTCGGGCAATGGATTCATCTCCTTCAAGTACAGAAAAAAAGTCCCTTCCCGCCAGTATTCCCATCATAAGTCTTATGGTCGTTCCTGAATTACCAACATTTAAAACTTCTTTTGGTTCATTAAGTCCTTGAAATCCGCTGCCATAAATCCTTAGTTCACCTGAAGCGTGCTCTTCTATTTTTACACCCAATTTACGAAAACACGAGATGGTGCTTAAGCAATCATCCCCGGGCAAAAAGTTGGTTACTGTTGTGACGCCTTGTGAGATACTCCCAAACATCACAGAACGATGAGAAATAGATTTATCGCCTGGAATAGCAACCGTTCCCTCAAGAATCCCAGAATGTGATTTTAAAAGCCTAGTCTTCATTGAAATCTCCTTTATTTTCAGATTACCTTATGAGCTATAGGTAGTGGCATAATTACTATAATGGGCTATGCAGCTGGCTGCTTTTTGCCTGTCCTCATCAGTCTGAAAGCTGATTACCAATACACCGTAGATTTCTTCCCGGGTTTCGATAATACGAATATTAGTTATACTGATATTCTCCTTTGCAAGAAACCCGGTTATTTCAGAAATGACCCCTGGATAGTCAGGCACATCCACATAAAGATCATAAAAGGCCGGAATTGCTCCTTTTTCTCGTGCAGGCAAACCATCGCGAAACCTCTTTGCACCATTAAAATAGTCAAATATGCCTTCCCCATTTTCTTCCGCAATCATTTGTTTTACAATTTCCATTTCTTTCTCCCAGTCATGTAAAAGATCCAGCAGATGGTCACGGTTGTGGAGTAAAATATCCCTCCACATTTCAGGACTGCTCGAAGCAATGCGGGTAATATCCCTGAAACCACCTGCCGCAAGGCGTGGAATAAGAGTTTGAGTTTCTGACAGTTTTTCTGCCTGATGTACCAGTGAAGCAGCAATCAGGTGGGGAAAATGGCTTACCATACCTGTTATATAGTCATGATGGACAGGGCTTATTTCTATAAACTTAGCATTTGTTCCTCTTAACCACTCTTTTAACTGCTCCACTTTTTCCAAGGAAATCTGCTCGTCCGGCGTAAGTAAATAAAACGCATTTTCAAACAGAATTTCTTTTGCTGCTGTTATCCCGCTTTTATGGGAACCCGCCATCGGGTGGCCTCCAATAAATGTTATACCCTGCTGCAATAAATCAGCTGCACTTATCGTTATCTTTCCCTTTGTACTTCCTGTATCCGTTACGATTGCACCTTGTTTTAACGGCAGGGAAGCGAGAGTTTTGATAATTTTTTCAGATTCCCTAACAGGAGTTGCTATAATAATTAAATCTGCCTGCTGAGCTTCTTCCTCATATTGAATGCAAAAATCATCAATTATCCCCAGAGTTTTGGCCAATTTGGCGTCTTCTGTTCTTACATCGAACCCAATGATCCGACAGCCTTCATGTGCTTTTTTAATACACATTGCAAGCGAACCGCCAATAAGGCCTAATCCGATGATCAATATCCTGCCTTCCATTTAATCCCCGCCCTATAACGAAAAATATCCTCTTCTATTGGATCTTAATAGATTATTTCAATACTCCAGACTGCAAATAATCGAGTATAAGGCTTTGAAGGCCTTCGTTTTGTTCCTGAGATCCAACAGTTACTCTTACACATGTAGGGAAACCAAGGGCTTTACCTGATCTTACTATATAACCTCTTGATAGAAGATATTGAAAAACTTCATCCCCGTCACGTTTGAAGTTGATTAAAATGAAGTTAGCCTGAGATGGGTAATATTCAAGACCATGCTTATCACAGAAACGGTAAAAAGAATTAAGCCCCTCTCTGTTCTGTTTCTTGCACTCTTCTAAAAACCCCTTGTCATCCACAGCTGTTTTGGCCGCAAGCTGAGCGAATGAACTGGTATTAAAAGGTTCCCTTGCCGGCTCAAGCCTGCTGATAATCGTTGGATGGGCTACACCATAACCAATTCTCAAGCTCGCCAGCCCGTATATTTTTGAAAAGGTTCTTAATAAAATCAGATTTTCGTATCGATTTGCTAAGTCAACTGTATTATGATAATCTTCAGCCTCCACATACTCTGCATACGCCTCATCTATTACAATAAGAGTATCGTGTGGTACTTTTTCCAGGAAAGCTTCCAATTCATTATTTTTTATGTAAGTTCCCGTAGGGTTATTTGGAGTGCAAAGCCATACAACATTGGTTCTTTCATCTATAGCATCCAGCATGCCTTTCAAGTCATGCTCTCCATTTACTAAAGGGATTTCCCTTATCTCTGCCATTTCCAAAACGGCATTGTGCCTATATTGAGGGAATGTAGGGGCTGCCATTACAGTATTAGCACCGGGATGCAGAAGCGCTCTTGAAATAATTTGAATTAGTTCATCCGAACCATTTCCAAAAATGAGCTGGTCTGGCTGTACATTCATTGAAGAGGAAAGTGTCTCCCTTAAAACAGTTGCATAGCCGTCAGGATAAATTTCAGGCTTTGGGGGATTTTCTCTCAGTGCAGATAGGACTTTTTTTGAACAGCCAAAAGGATTTTCATTTGAGGCCAGTTTAACGATTTTTTCAAGGCCAAATTCCCTTTTTGTTTCTTCAATTGACTTTCCTGGCTGGTAAGGAGTTAAATCAAGCAGTTGTTCTTTCCATCTCATTTTCTTCACCTCATCAAATTTACTTTCCTCCATTAACGAACTAAAGGAATGTTTTTTTTAGTCTACCATAATATGTTTTTTTATTCTTCTTCATTTAAATCCGGACGCAGTACTTTGGCACCTTCAAGATAAATATGTTTAAGCTGCTCCTGTCCTTTTTCAGTATTGATATGCATCATCACACGAACACACATTTTTAGTGATTCAGGAACAACCATCTCCTGCATGCACATAACTGGAACGTATTTCCACCCGTTTAATTCCCTTAAAGCCCTCGCAGGGAATCCTGCGGTCAGATCATGTGTTGCAGAAATAAAAACGGATGCAACCAGGTCTGGAGAAATCTGATTATTATCAATCATTTTTCTTAAAAGCCTTTCGGTGGCAGCATGAATTTCTGCTTCCTCATTTTTCGCGACAGTAATAGCACCTCTCAACCCTCTGATCATAAACTACCTCCTATTGTTTAAATCCAACAAGCTGCTCACGCAATGCTTCCTCTGATAAAGGAACAATTACTGGTTTGCCAACATCCTCCAACAGAATAAAATTAACCTTGCCTTCAACTGACTTTTTATCATGGAGCATTTTTTTTAAAAGTCCTTCTATAGTTAACTCCGCAGGGACCTTTAATTGATAACCTAACTTTTCTGCCCAAGCTCGGAACTCTGCCAGATTAAAATCCATTTTGATATGCTTCATACTTATGTCAAGGGCAAAGGCCATACCAATCATTACGGCCTCACCATGAGTGATCTTCCCAAATCCAAGTTCGGACTCAATCGCATGGCCAAGAGTATGGCCAAAATTGAGGACTGCCCTTAGCCCATTCTCCCTTTCATCCTGCGAAACAATACTGCCTTTAATTTTTATCCCCTTTTTAAGACAATTAGCAAGCTCCTCTTCTTTTAGACTGCTTAGATCCTTAACGTTGAATAGGAGCCATTGATAGAATTCCTTATCCTGAATAAGAGCATGCTTGATTACCTCTGCAAACCCCGAACGTTTTTCTTTTGGCGAAAGAGTTTTAAGGAAATCCAGGTCATAGAAAACGGCTTCGGGCTGATAAAAAGCCCCAATCATATTTTTCCCAAGAGGATGGTTAACAGCTACTTTGCCTCCTACCGAACTGTCATGGGCGAGAATTGTCGTTGGTATCTGTATAAAAGCTATTCCTCTCATATAGGTAGCTGCAACAAATCCAGCAAGGTCCCCCACAGCTCCTCCCCCAAAGGCAAGAATAACTGACTTGCGGTCCAGGTTATTTTTTAAGGCTTCGCTTATAGCTGAATAGTAGACTTCAAAGGTTTTGCAGGCTTCACCGGAAGGTGCCTGAAAAATAATAGGAGTCAGGGGTTTTATCTTATTTAATAAAAACGAAAGATGGATTTCTCCTACCGTTTCGTCTGTAATAATCATAACCTTGCTAAAGCCCTTCAGTTCCTTCTGCAAAAAAGGGACTATTTCATTTGCGCTTCCACTTCCAAGGAAGACATGATAGCATTTTGACTGGGTTTCAATGGATATGCTTTCCATTAAAACTCCCTCGCATATTCCCGCTGTCTGCGAATTTCCTCAGCAAGCGATTCAAGCCTGTCACTGTAAAATTGGTCTGTAAGAGCACTTGCCAGTTCCCAAGCAACCACATTTTCCATTACCACAGCGGCTGCAGGAACCGCACAGCTGTCAGAACGTTCAATACTTGCAGCAAACGGTTCTTTTGTTTCAATATCCACACTTTGAAGTGGCTTATAAAGTGTTGGAATAGGCTTCATTACCCCTTTTACAATGATTGGCATGCCATTAGTCATTCCGCCCTCAAACCCGCCCAGACGGTTTGTTTTCCTTGTATAGCCGTTATCCTTGTTCCAAATAATTTCATCATGTACTTCACTTCCTGGCTTTCTTGCTGCCTCGAAGCCAATTCCAAATTCTACTCCCTTGAAAGCATTAATGCTTACAACAGCACCAGCAAGCCTTGAATCAAGTTTTTTGTCATAATGTACATAACTTCCAACACCAATAGGCATTCCTTCAGCCATCACTTCAACGATCCCGCCAATGGAATCACCATTGTTCTTCGCTTCATCTATTTTATTCATCATTTCATTACCAGCTTCAAAATCAAGACATCTAACAGGTGAGGCTTCAGTTATTTCCTTCATTTCTCCGAGCGTATGATCTGCAAGATTGTATTTAGACTGTATTCCGCCAATTTCAGTTACATGGCAGGCTAGTTCAACGCCAAGTAACGATAAAAGCTTTTTAGCCACTGCTCCTGCTGCGACTCTTACCGTTGTTTCTCTGGCTGAAGAACGTTCAAGAACATTTCTCATATCCCTGTGCCCATATTTAATGGCACCATTTAAATCAGCATGTCCCGGCCGCGGCCTTGATATTTTTCTCTTGATTTCGTCCTCCATGCCGTCTTCCAATGGCTCTGCTCCCATAATATTGACCCAGTGTTTCCAATCGTTGTTTTTTACAACCAGGGTTACGGGAGAGCCTAACGTATAACCATTACGGACACCAGAAAGAATCTCCGCCTGGTCTTTTTCGATCTGCATTCTTCTGCCACGTCCATAGCCTTTTTGCCTTCTGGCCAATTCTGTATTTATATCCTCTGCTGTAAGCGGCATTCCTGCCGGAAGTCCCTCAATAATTACGGTAAGCTGTGGTCCATGTGACTCTCCAGCTGTTAAATATCTCATTCTCTTTCCCCCTTCAACGCGCTAAATTATTTTATTCAATATAACATACGAAAACGGATAATTATAGTAAAAAGTAAAAATTTTTAGGTGCCTTTTTATTTTATACTTTCATACCGTATTAATCCAAAAAGGGAGCAGCTGTCTGCTGGCTCCCTCAATATTTTTATTTTTTTTTGTAAAAAAACGTATCTTCGGTTTCGAAATTATAAATATTAGGATTAAATATCTGTTCTGTACTTCCCACAAAAAAAATTCCGTCTTTCTTTAATGCTGAGCTGAACTTATGGTAAAGCCCGTCTTTTGCTTCTTCAGTAAAATAAATGAGGACATTGCGGCAAACAATTAAATCAAATGGACCTCCAAATGAGTCAGCCAATAAATTTTGTTTTTTAAAGGTTACAGTTCGTTTTATTTCATCCTTCACATAAAAATATTCATTTTCCTTTGTGAAATATAAGTTTTTAATCGGATCAGGCACTTCATTTAAAGATCTCTCAGGGTAGATGCCAAGCTTTGCCCGGGCAATTGCATTAGTATCCAAATCAGTTGCCATAATTTGAATATCTTTTAAAGGAAGAAACTTCCTCATAATCATCGCAAGTGTATATGGTTCTTCTCCAGTCGAACATGCAGCACTCCATATTTTTGGCTGTTTGTTCCTTTCGAGAATCTTTGGAAGGATTTTTGTTTCAAGGACTTCCCATCTCTTATAATTACGGTAAAATTCTGATACATTGATAGTCATTCTGTCCAGAAATTCATTTAAGAGTTCATTATTTCTATTTAATTCGGAAAAAAATTCACGAAAATTTGAAAAGCCTTTTTTCTCATACAGAGAGGTTAACCTTCTTTTCATTTGTGCTTCTTTATAAAGTGAAAGGTCAACCCCTGTTTTTCTTTTAATATTTCCAACAAATTGTTGATAATCCTGACTCATGATTGAAGCTCCTTGTGCAGTCTTTCTGGGATAACGGAATATACCATAAGTATAGCCCCGCCAAATGAAAAAAGGCACCCGTATAGAATACAAGTACCTTTTTTCAGCTAAATTAGTATACCCACTCGTTTACTAATTTCGTATACTCAACAAGCTCTTCCTCTTTAAAGAATAAACCAATTTCACGTTCAGCACTTGCAGGTGAATCAGATCCATGGATGACGTTTTTTCCGACAGTAATGCCGAACTCACCACGAATTGTTCCAGGTGCAGCATCCTTTGGATTTGTGGACCCCATCATTTGGCGAGCAGTAGCAATTACATTTTCACCCTGCCAAACCATTGCGAAAACTGGTCCGGAAGTAATAAAATCAACTAGTTCACCAAAGAATGGACGTTCTTTATGCTCACCGTAATGTTCCTCTGCCAATTCTCTAGGAATGCTCATTAATTTGCCACCGGCTAATTGAAAGCCCTTTCTTTCAAAACGGGAAACGATTTCACCAATCAGGTTTCTTTGAACTCCGTCTGGTTTAACCATTAAAAATGTTTTTTCCATGTACTCCACTCCTAAACCATATGTATGATATCGGTTATCCTTTGAATGGACAATCCACGAAAATATTAACATTGTTTTGAAAATTTAGCAACCTTCTTAAAATTTCCGTCTGCCAATAAACTTGGCAATATCCTTAAGTGTTTTCTTTACTTTATTTGGAGGAAGTTCATCCAGAATAGCTAATGCTTTATCCAGATATCGATCACTGATTTCAAGTGATTCCTCAATTGCCCCTGATTGCTTGATCAACGAGATTATACTCTCCATATGGGATGGTTCTGAATGTTCGTTTACTTTTTCAATTTCAGCACGGTACTTAGGATTTTGCATAGCAAAAAGTGCTGGAAGAGTTATATTTCCCTGTAAAAGATCACTTCCTGCAGGTTTGCCCAGTTCCTTTTCTGTTCCTGTAAAATCAAGAACATCGTCTGTAATTTGAAATGACATCCCCACATAATAACCAAAACGGTAGAGCTTCTTATGAATTGATTCCTCCACACCCGCAGCTATTGCGCCCAATTGGCAGCTTACCGCAATCAAAAGTGCCGTTTTTCTTTTAATTCTCCGCAAATAATCACGAAGGTTTTGATTATATTGATACTTTTCCCTAATTTGCTGAATTTCCCCAATACAAACCTCCACAATGGTATTTGCAAGAATTTGATGGGCTATGGGGTTCTTGATTTCAGTCATTAATTCAAGGGATAGGGCAAAAATATAATCGCCTGTGTACATGGCAGTACGGTTATCCCATTTTGATTTAACGGTAGGCTTCCCCCTTCTCAGGTCAGCATCGTCTATTACATCATCATGAACTAATGACGCCATATGGATTAATTCAAGGGCTACGGCAACGTTTTTCATTATATTAATGTCATAATCGCCAAACTTTCCTGACAGCAATACAAATACAGGCCGTATCCTTTTTCCGCCGGCCTGAAGTGTATGTAAGGAGGCCTGCTTAAGCAATAACGAATCTGGCTGAATCGTTTCCTCCAAGGTCTTCTCTATAATGTTAATATCCGAATTCAAAAATGAATACATCATTTTTAATTTCATTTGTATTCACCCAGCTTTTTATCCTTCTAACCGCCCTATTTTCAGTTCTTCTTACCAATATGAACGGCTGCTACTCCCCCGCTATAGGGCTTAAACATTACCTTCTTAAAACCGGCTTTTTCGAACATTCCGGCAAGCTCTTTCATCCCGGGGAAATCTCTTGCGGACTCCTGAAGCCATGAATATTCATTATAACTTTTAGCAAAGAGCTTCCCAAATACCGGCATAATAAATCTAAAATAAAAATAGTAAAGCTGCCTGAAGCCAATTATCGTAGGCTGTGAGGTTTCAAGGCACACTGCCAGCCCCCCCGGTTTTATAACACGATGCATTTCCTTTAGGACCTGCATATAATCCGGTACATTCCTCAAACCAAATCCAATTGTAGCATAATCAAATGTATTGTCAGCAAAAGGCAGCTCCATTGCATTGCCGTGTACAAGATTAACCTGTTTCAGATGAAGCTGGTCTACTTTTTCCTGCCCAATTTTCAGCATGTTCTGGCTGAAATCAAGGCCGGTGACTTCACCGGAAGGTCCTACAGCATCAGCAAGAGCAATGGTCCAGTCAGCAGTGCCGCAGCATACATCAAGTGCTTTTGAGCCTGGCTGAACGTTCATCTTTTTCATTGTATCTTTCCGCCATCTTATGTGCTGCTTAAAGCTGATTACGGAGTTCATTTTATCGTAGTTATCATAGATTTTCTCAAAAACATTATGAACCCGTTCTTCTTTACTTTGCTGCATCTAGATTAACCTTCTTCCACGAATGTTTTTGCATGGGGCTGATGCTGACCAAGAATGTCAGCAATTCTTTGTTCCAGTACTTCATTCAGGTAAGGAACCTGTTTCATCCCTTTTTCAATTACGCCTTTTGTATATTCTATATATTTATCACAAACCAAAAGAAGATAAGACTGCTGCTCTTTTGAAATGTCCTTAGATTTGAGTTCATTTTTGGGAAATGCAGTTTTCTTTAAAGCATCAAATAAAATAGATGTACCGGCATGAAGGTATTGTGCTTTTTCATTTATAAGCCGTTTTACAAAGAGAAGGTCGGCAGCCAGCTCTCCCCAGCCTCCGGCATGAAAATAATCTGAAAGGCGGCAAATAAGAGAACCTTCAATTGTTCTAATGCTGGCCATTAATTTTTCAATTCCTTCAAAATCCTTGTGATAAACAGACATCTTATGCTCATTAATTTCCTTAATCCCTTTTGATAGTGCCCTAATCATAAGTACGTCATTTATTTCAGCAAGAAGTGCATAATAAAGTCCGCTGTAATAGTCTCCTGCGAGAACTGTAAGCTGGCGAGACTGTAATTGTGTATCGTCCTGTTCAGAAGCATCCTGGTTCGAAACGTTTTCATGAGTATCAAGAGCAATTTGGACAAGCATCGTTGGCAATGCATAATTCTTCATTTCTTTTCCGGACAATCCTAGCTGGTCCATTATAGAAATTAAGAGTAAAAGTTTATCTTCATCCACCATGGGAGTTTGTATGTAATTGAGCAAGTAAGGGTGAAACACCTTTTGCTCAAGCTGCTCTTTAAAAGCTGTCAGTTTTGTCCGTATATCTCGCAATTTGATCACCCTTACTCCCAAATAGTATGGATGTATATTCCATATGTTTATATATTACCCGTATACCCGAAAAACATGGGTTGTTTTTAACATTTTCTAATCAATACTATAGATAAACAAGCAGACACAATTATATCATAAAAGACGTTTTAATAAACAGCTTTCACAAAATTAATAATAAATGCGCTCTGTAGCAGTGGATGTATTCCCATATTTTGTCTAAACCGATAAACCGAATGGACTTTCACATTTATATAGGCCAGCTTTATATAAAGTTAATTTTAAATGTTATTAGCTCAGGCAGCAGGATTTCGTTATAATATTATTCTCTAAAATAAACAGAACGGCTGGTATACCGTTCTGAATTAGCTATTTCTTCAATTCACTTTCAATTTCGCCAAGGGATGTTAATATCTGAGCATGGCCTCTGATTTTAATAGCGGAGGTATGATCCGTAAATTGCGCAATCATAACTTCTCCTTTATCAAGCTTTTCAGAGTGATGGAATTTCGTATCTGTTCCTCTTGTAAGGCCAATGACGTTGACTCCATCTTCAATAGCCTTAATAACGATATAATCGGAATTCTGGGCATCCGCTTTTGCCATTTTTAATCCCTCACAATTACTTTTGTTATTTTAATTATTAATTGCTGTTAAACTTGGTTGTTGATTTTCGTTCCAAGTAGCGTTTCCGGCAAACTAACAAAGCTTTTTACAAAACCATTATTTTATTAAAGATAATACTTCAGAACGGGCAATAGCATTATCAACAAAAGTTCCTCGGACTGCGGAAGTGACCGTCATAGAGCCGGGTTTTTTTACCCCACGCATAGTCATGCACATATGCTCTGCTTCAACCACTACCATTACGCCGTGAGGCTCAAGCTTTTCCATTATACTGTTTGCTATTGTGCTAGTGATTCTTTCCTGAAGCTGAGGTCTTTTTGCAACAGCCTCAACCGCCCTGGCAAGTTTACTTAAACCGGTTACCCTGCCGTTTCTTGGAATGTAAGCAACATGGGCTTTACCAAAAAAAGGTACAAGATGATGTTCACACATCGAATAGAAAGGTATATCTTTAACAAGGACTAGTTCCTCATGGTCTTCCCCAAAAATTGTTTCAAAGTGTGTCTTAGGATCTTCGTTTAAGCCACTAAATACTTCCTCATACATTTTCGCCACACGCTTTGGCGTATCAAGCAAACCTTCACGGTTTGGGTCTTCTCCGATTGCCTCTAGAATTAAACGAACTGCTTCTTCTATTTGGGCACGATTGACGTTTGTCATGGTGCTTCCTCCTAATGTATGTATAACGTTTTATCTATTAAGTTCAAATCCATATTAGCATATCCATGATTCCATGCAAAATTATAGAATTTTAACCATACTCCCGTTAAAAGCAAAAAGGCCGCAGAACTGATCCGCGGTCTTTTCGCTTAAGCATTCGCTCAAAGCATATATGTTTATGTAATTATTTTACAGCATCTTTAAGCGCTTTACCTGGTTTGAAAGCAGGAACTTTGCTTGCAGCGATTTCAATTTCATCGCCAGTTTGTGGGTTGCGACCCTTACGAGCGGAGCGCTCACGAACTTCAAAGTTACCAAATCCGATTAGAGAAACTTTATCACCATTTTTAAGTGCATTTAAGATTGCATCGAAAACAGCATCAACTGCTTTAGTAGCATCCTTTTTAGAAAGTTCACCAGCTTCAGCAACTGCGTTAATTAGTTCTGTCTTGTTCATGCTATTCACCTCCTCCCAAAATGTATAAAAAATTGTAAATAAGATTACTTATCTACATTTCTAAACAAATTTCGCCAATTCTATACGTCAATACGCATATTTTGTTGACAGTGCTAATATTAAAGCAACACATTAAAGAATTCAATCAATTTTTTGCAAAAAACCCAATAAAATAAAGGCTTTTTGCTGCTATTGCTAATTCTGTTAAAAGATTATCACATAAAAATCCTCATATCAAGAATAATTCATAAAATAATGGGAATGTTTTCATCCAGAAGGAATTTTTACTGGTTTTTACGCTTTTTTCGACTTCTAAAAGCCTATTCTATGGCCATTGTTCCAGTTTTAATGCCGAATACCCCCCAAGTTTTTTTATCTCTCTGGATACTAAAGATTTGTCGAATTTTGTAGTAATAAGTTTTCATAGATAATAAAATAGATGCTCTGACAAACTTGCATGTTGATTTTCGCTAACGGCGCTCGCTTTCCGCGGGCGAGCCAGGAGCCTATCAAACAGCTAGTCCGAATGAAGCCATGATTCGGACAGAAAAGCTAATGGAAATCTCAGCACATAGCCCTCTAGGTCGCTTCAGTCCTTCCTTCTCCTCGGCGCTTTGAGCCTGCTGGGGCTCCCAGGCCTGCTTTTCCCCCAGGACATTGAATAGAACCCTTGAAATCGCCGAGGTACGAAGGAAAGGCGATAGCACAAGGAAAACATCTAGGAATTTACATCGCACGAAATTTTGCGAAAGCATAAAGAGTCTCGTACTTCCTCTCTAATCAACATAGTGAAAATCATCTTTAACACGTCCAAAAACAAAAAGACCCCCAAAGGGAGCCCCATGATTATAGAATGATGGCAATTAATCCGCCTGATCCTTCATTAATGATTCTTTCAAGTGTCTCTTTTAATTTATATCTTGCATTCTCTGGCATTAAACTTAGCTTTGCTTGAATGCCTTCTCTTACAATCGAACTTAAGCTGCGTCCAAAAATATCCGAATTCCAAATTGACAGCGGGTCATCTTCAAAGTCCTGCATTAGGTATCGAACAAGTTCCTCACTTTGTTTCTCAGTTCCAATAATCGGGGCGAATTCCGATTCCACATCTACCTTAATCATATGAATGGAAGGAGCTACAGCTCTTAGCCGTACGCCAAATCTTGCGCCCTGGCGGATAATTTCAGGCTCTTCAAGGCTCATGTCCGTTAAGGTCGGAGAAGCAATGCCATATCCCGTTTGTTTAACCATTTTCAGAGCATCAGAGATATGATCGTATTCGGCTTTAGCGTGGGCAAAATCCTGCATCAATTCCAGCAAGTGATCCTTACCTCTAATTTCAACTCCAACAATTTCTTTGAGTATATCATCGTACAGCTCATCAGGTGCATATAGGTCAATTTCTGCCACACCCTGCCCCATTTCCATGCCAGCTAGCCCTGCCCTTTCAATGTATTCAAAGTCACTAAAATGCTGAACAACTCTGTCTACATCTCGCAGTCTCTTAATATCCTTTACTGTCTCTTTAACCGCTTCCTGATAGCTGGAACGCAGCCAGTGGTTTTCTTTGAGGACCATTACCCAGCTTGGAAGATTAACATTAACCTCAAGCACTGGGAATTCATAGAGAGCTTCCCTCATCACACTTAGGACATCAGATTCTTTCATACTTTCCACACTCATTGCCAATACTGGAATATCATACTTCTCTGCCAGGCTTGCTCTTAAGGATTCCGTACTAGGATGGTATGGCTGAGCGCTATTCACAACCATAATAAATGGCTTTCCAACTTCTTTCAGTTCTTCGATGACTCTTTCTTCTGCCTCAAGGTAGCTGCCCCTAGGAATTTCACCAATGCTTCCATCAGTAGTAATAACTACTCCAATAGTTGAATGCTCCTGGATAACCTTCCTTGTGCCTATCTCAGCTGCTTCATGGAAAGGGATTGGCTCCTCATACCATGGTGTCGTAATCATTCTAGGCCCATTTTCATCTTCATAGCCCTTAGCCCCGGGAACAGTATAGCCGACACAATCAACGAGCCTGATATTTACTTCTAGGCCCTCTCCAACATGTACACTTGCAGCCTGGTTTGGAACAAATTTTGGTTCTGTGGTCATGATTGTTTTTCCTGCAGCACTCTGAGGAAGCTCATCCAGAGCACGGGATCTGTCTGATTCATTGGCTATATTCGGTAAAACAACCAGCTCCATGAACTTTTTAATAAATGTGGACTTTCCTGTTCGGACCGCCCCTACAACCCCTAAATAAATATCACCGCCTGTTCTCTCGGCAATATCTTTAAAAATATCTACCTTTTCCAAGTGAGTCCCCTCCCGATCATAGAGTTAGTGGGATAAAATTATCCTTTTTAGGTATTTTTGGACAGTATATGTTTATGATGTTGTCCTATGTGGTTATGCCTGATTTTTTAAATTTTTTACCCCCTTAACGAAAAATTGCCGGAACTTCTGAAATTATATTTATGTCTGCACTTTTATGAAATAAGGGTTATAAGAAAACAGCAGGAAATCTATGATATTAGCTCTGCAATGCAGCAGCCTCTGTATTTCCCATAAAAAAAACCCTTCTCCTACAATATATTTCATAGGAAAAGGGTTATGACTAAATCCACATAGGCTGACTCTATTTATTCTTTTTCTCCAAAAAAACAGGCTCTTTTGTGACAGCATCAAATGTATAAGGCACCGAATATGCAGGCACGAACATGGAGTTATTCACAAGAAGCGGCCGTATATCATCTCCAGGTTTATATCCTGATAAACCAATGTTTTTTATGGCTGCCTTTAAATCATTTCTATAATCGATATAAATTTCCCCTTCCCCGGAAATAACCATCGGCAGTTTCTTTTGGGTAAAGGGGCTTAAAGCCATAGGAGGCTGTTTATAGCCCATCTTTTTATAATCAAGAGAATAGACATCAGATGCGATTACTTTTTTAAATGGCGGGTACCCGTCCATCTTAATCTTCAGTCTAAGCTCCCGTATCGTATCCGCGACTCTCAGGTCGAATAGTTTAACCTCAGGCTTAGTCTCTTCGTTTACGAGAACATATTGAAAAACACCGCCATTTTCAAAAGCATTTCCCGGAGGATCTGCTATATACCTGGGTGAAATCTTTTTAAAATCCACAGGATAGCGCTGGTAAAGAGGTGTGTTAACGTCCTTTGTTACAATCGGCAGCATTCCCCCATTGTCTTTACGGTATGAATCTACTGCCGTTTGGACCGCTTTCAGCTGATCCTGATAGGGTGTTTGATTTTTGGCAAGTTCCTCCTGAGGATAAGCACAGCCCGATAATAGCATTAGAATTAAGGCAAAAGCAATGGCAAGATAACTCTTTTTCATAAAATCATCCTTTAACTGTATGTATGCCTAAATCAGGCAAAAATGGTTACGAACATGATGATACCCGATAAAATCATAAAAGCATAGGCAACGATGGCAGTAATGATTCGAACAGTTCCTTTTAATTTATGTCTGCTGAAAAGTATTAAGATAATAGCAAGAAACATGAATGCCATACCGGCAAAGGATACCCACATTTTTAACATGGCTGGTGACAATAGAAACTCCCCCTTTTTTCCGAGAGTTATTATATCACAGGAAACAATGTCAGGAAAAAGAAAAAAAAAAGAGCATTCTAGCGAAAACTGCTTTTTAAGCTCTTATAGCATAATTTTTCGAAGATGAAGTGTTATCTCAAAAGAACATTTCAAGTAAAATTAAAAAAAGCCTGCAAGAGGGAGGGGCGAGTTCCCTTTGCAGGCCTGAGACTAATTTACCCATTCAAACGTTCCATTTTACCAGTTTGCTTCGTGGCATTGTATGCAGAACGCATGAAAAACGCATCCTCAAATGCCCAATTGACTTGAAAAATCTTTTAAATATGCAAAATTATTTAGTCTTCGTTTAGGCGTTCACCAATTATATTGGTTAGGTCTTCCATTTCCTTAGTTCTAGTACGTCCCATTAAAACGTCCACCCCATCTTTCGGGTTTTTCCCTTCGAATAGAACTCCATAAAGTGCATTGGTAATTGGCATGTCCACTTCATACTTTTGTGCAAGCTGATAAGCAGCCTTGGTAGTTCTAACTCCTTCAACTACCATTCCCATATTATCCAGTACCTCTTGCAGCGATTGGCCTTTACCAAGTAAGTTTCCTGCCCTCCAGTTACGGGAGTGAATGCTTGTACAAGTGACAATTAAATCGCCAATACCAGTCAATCCCGAAAAAGTAAGCGGATTAGCGCCCATTTTTGTCCCGAGCCGGGCAATTTCAGCCAATCCCCTGGTAATGAGCGCTGCTTTTGCATTATCACCATATCCCAGCCCATCCGTTATCCCTGCGGCCAGAGCAATAATGTTTTTTAATGCGCCGCCAATTTCTACGCCAATAACATCAGGATTGGTATAAACCCTAAAGTTATTGTTAATAAACAAATCCTGTACCTTTTCAGCAGCTTCCAAATTTTCAGATGAAGCGGTAACAGTAGTTGGGTGGCGCAGGCTGACTTCCTCAGCATGGCTTGGACCGGACAGTACGACAATATCCTTTAGTAATGGAGAAGGCATAACTTGAGCTATCATTTCCGATATCCGCATAAGGGAATCCGGTTCGATTCCCTTTGATACATGAACAATGGTTAAAGGCTGATCCGCAGCAATACTTAATTTTTCGAGAACCTCCCGGATTGCTTTTGTAGGAACAGCAAGAATAACGGTATCTATCTGTTCCATCGCATCCTTCAATGAAGCATACCCGAGAATCGAATCAGGCATTGTTATTTCTGGCAAGTATCTATGATTGGTGTGGCTGCGGTTAATTTCTTGAACCTGGCTTTCATTATGACTCCAAAGCCTAACCATATGGCCATTGTCTGCCAGCACCATTGCCAGCGCAGTTCCCCAGCTGCCTGCACCAATAACTGCGATTGATTGGGTTTTTTGCTGCATTTAGATTCACAACCCCTTTTAAATTTTATTTTCTCTCTCTAGCATATAATTTGATCGGCGTCCCTTCAAATCCAAATGCATCTCTAATCCTATTTTCAAGGAACCGTTCATAGGAGAAATGCAATAGTTCTGGTTCATTAACAAATACAACAAAGGTTGGCGGCTTTATCGCTACCTGAGTTACATAATAGATTTTAAGCCTTCTGCCTTTGTCTGTTGGCGTCGGATTCATTGCTACCGCATCCATAATTACATCATTTAAGATATTGGTTTGAACGCGCATAGCATGATTTTCGCTTGCCATATTTATCATTGGGAGCAGGGTATGAATACGTTTTTTTGTTTTTGCAGATAGAAAAGTAATAGGAGCATAAGAAAGAAACTGAAAGTGTTCCCTGATATTTTGCTCAAATTCTTTCATGGTCTTCTCGTCTTTTTCAACGGCATCCCATTTATTTACCACAATAACAATTGCACGCCCTGCTTCATGAGCATAGCCAGCAATTTTCTTATCCTGTTCCAGGATGCCTTCCTCGCCATCAATAACAACAAGAACAACATCAGAACGTTCAATCGCTCTTAATGCCCTCAATACACTATATTTCTCCGTGCTTTCATATACTTTTCCCTTTTTCCTCATTCCGGCTGTATCAATAATCACGTATTCCTGGTCGTTATAAGTATAAGGAGTATCAACCGCATCCCTTGTTGTTCCAGCAATATTGCTTACGATTACCCTTTCTTCACCTAACAGGGCATTAACTAATGAAGATTTTCCCACGTTCGGACGTCCAATTAAACTAAATTTGATTACATCCTCATCATAATCTCCCTGTTTGTTTTTTGGAAAGTGCTTAGCAGCTTCATCCAGAAGATCACCCAATCCTATTCCGTGTGAACCGGAAATTGGAAACGGCTCTCCAAAACCAAGTGCGTAAAAGTCATAAATTTGATCCTTCATTTCAGGATTATCAATTTTATTTACAGCAAGAACTACAGGCTTTTGGGATTTATACAAAATTTTTGCAACCTCTTCGTCTGCAGATGTAACACCTTCCCGTCCATTCGTAAGGAAAATAATAACATCCGCCTCATCGATTGCAATTTCAGCCTGCTGACGAATTTGATCTAAAAATGGTTCATCACCTATATCAATTCCACCTGTATCAATGATATTAAAATCATGTGTAAGCCATTCACCTGAACTATAGATCCTGTCCCGGGTAACACCAGGGATATCTTCCACAATTGAAATTCTTTCTCCAACAATCCTGTTAAATATTGTTGATTTTCCTACATTCGGCCTACCTACAATAGCTATGACAGGTTTTACCATAACATTCACCCTTTCAAGTATTGCTATTTTCATTTATTAAAGGTTTGGGTTATTTTTAACAAATAAAAGCAATCAAATCATTAATGAAAAAGAAACCCTTCTTATTCTTTAGAAGGGCTAACTTTAATTATCTTATCAAATATTAAATAGCAGTAGCAATGAAAACATATAAAAGCTCCTTCGATTTCGCTTAGGATGTCTTTTGTTTGTCCTTCTCATTGTACGTAAAGTAGGTATCAAAATACAAACGGGCATTTTCAAGACAGCTCCAGCCAATTAATAAAGCAGCCGTCAAAGCACAAACGTCAAGGTAGGCGAATGAACCTGCCTGATATGGAAAGGGATACCTTTCTACTATTAAGGCGTATAGGATTTCTCCCTGCATCGTTCCGCTTATAAGGAGAATGATTCTTCCCTTTAATGTGCCCTGAAGCAACAGAATTAAATAAGTACTTAGTACTGCAATCATCCAGTTTTCTTTAACAATTACCAAAACAGGATCAAATACTTCTACTATATGAAAGGTGGCATAACCAAGAGTTACGATATAGGAGCAAATTAAAAAATAAAAAATGCTTCGTTTCTTTTCACCCATTAAAAAACTGTATGAAAAAATAAGAGAAAAAAGCGCTCCTGCTTGTATATCAATACCAATACCTCGTATTGGCACGTGAAACCCCGCTAAAATAATGGTCATGAGTATACCTGCAGCCAATTTTAAGCGGTAGGGATTTTCCTTTCTCATAATAAAAGTAATATAAATCCACAGCGACCAGGATGTAAAATAAAACATCAACCCGTCCAACTTTCCACACCTCCCATTATTTCCATTATGGGATGGAAATATGTTCTTCATACTCCCCGCATAATCTTTTAGCGATAAACCATCTTAAAAAGAGGAGGTGTGTTCATTTGGGTAAGGATCGACAGGAAAAAAAGTTAAGAGCGAGTAAAAGAGTAGAGTCAGACCGTGACCAGGCTTTGCATTATCCCGGTTCAACCAAATTGCAAAGTCCCGAAGAAGCACGTTCTCTAAACGACTCCAAATATGACTTATAAACACATAATCGGAGTAGCGATTGAAAAGAACTAGGGATTAAAGCTTTAAACACAGTTACGGATAAAGGCAGCCCCATCCGGGACTGCCTCTTTGTTATCTTATAATCTTTCGCTGGCTAAATTCTTTAGTGTTAAATCCTCTTTGGTCAAGCCAGTGATGAGTATTCCCTAAAACAATTAATGGCACCTGTTGGAGTTCTTTTATTGTATGAGCCCCTAAGGCAGTCATGATAAGTGTTAGATCCTCATGCAAGGAATCAATATACTCCTGAAGTACTTCAAAACCGTGGTTAAGGAGAACTTTTAGGAAAGGACCTGCCATTCCTACCGCATCGGCTCCTATTGAAATCCCTTTTGCAATATCCAGGCTGGAGCGAATTCCGCCAGAACCGATAATCGAGAGGTTTTTGGATGTTTTCGATGCCTCAATAATAGAAACAGCAGTGGGATTACCCCATTGATTAAAAAAAGGAAGTGGTTTTTCCCTCCGTTTATTTTCAATCCTGGCAAAGTTTGTTCCTCCGTATCCGCCAATATCAATAGCCGAAACGCCAGCTTCTTCAATAAGCCTTACGGATTCGAGGCTTATTCCAAAGCCTGTTTCTTTAATGATTACAGGAACATTTACCTTGTTTACTATCCTCTCTATTCTCCCTAGTGCACCTGTAAAATCCCTGTCTCCCTCCGGCATAGTCAGCTCCTGGATGACATTTAAGTGGATTTGAATAGCATCGGCACCAATCATATCAATGGCTGCTTTTGCGTGTTCAGGGGATGCTTCGCTGCCGAGATTTGCTAAGATTATTCCGTTAGGGTTTTGTTCACGGACTACTTCATATGTCTTTCTTTCCGTTTTATCCCTGAGCGCTGCCATTTGAGAGCCTACAGCCATTGCAAGGCCTTTTGCAGCTGCAGCTGCAGCAAGGTCTCGATTAATCGTATACGTCTTTTCACCGCCGCCGCCTGTCATCGCATTGATAAAAATTGGCGAACTTAAATAAAGTCCGCCAATTGAGTGATCCAATCGTACACTGTCTACTCTGGAATCAGGTAAACTATTATGGATATATTGTATATCCTCCATGACAGAGGATTTTTCTTCTCCCTCTTCAAGGGCGAAGCGGATATGATCCCATTTACGTTTTGATCTGGACAAAGATGATCACCATTATTTTTTCAGATTCTTAAGTTTGTCTCCAATCATTTCTCCAAGCTGGAAACCTTTTGTTTCTTCTGGAAGTTCATAGTCAAAGTTATCATCATACTCTTTTTCAAGAAGTTCCTTGATGCTTAATGATAAACGCTGGTCTTTCTCATTTACATCCAAAACCTTTACTTTGACTTCCTGTCCTTCTTTTAGTACTTCATGTGGTGTTCCGATATGTTTATGTGCAATTTGTGAAATATGGACTAATCCTTCCACTCCAGGGAAAACTTCAACAAATGCACCATAGGATACTAGTCTTTTAACAGTTCCGTCTAGTGTGCTTCCTTTTGGTGCTTTATCAGAAATGCTTTCCCACGGTCCAGGCAGGGTTTCTTTAATGGATAAAGAGATTCTTTCATTATCCCTGTCTACATTTAACACCTTTACTTGAACCTTTTGGCCTTCTGCCACAACATCAGATGGCTTTTCAACATGTTCATATGATAATTGAGAAATGTGTACAAGTCCGTCAATCCCGCCAATGTCCACAAATGCTCCAAAGTCTGTAATTCGTTGGACTGTACCTTCCAAAACCTGTCCTGGCTGCAGGGAATCAAGAATGTTCAGTTTCTGTTTTCCTTTTTCCTCTTCCACAACCGCACGGTGGGAAAGAATCAGACGATTTTTTTCTTTATCAAGTTCAACAATCTTAAAAGAAAGCTGCTTTCCTTTATAATCAGAAAAGTCTTCAACAAAGAAAGATTCAACAAGGGAAGCAGGAACAAATCCACGGACGCCGAGATCTACTACGAGGCCGCCTTTTACGACATCTTTAACCTCTGCTTGAAATACTTCCCCGCTCTTGAATTTATCTTCCAGTTTATCCCATGCCTTTTCGGCATCTACTTTTCTTTTGGATAGAATAAGTGCTTCTTCTTCCACCTTTAATACTTCTAGCTCCAGTTCATCACCCTCCGCAACCGCATCGGAAGCCTTCTCAACATGAAGGCTGGAAAGCTCACTAATAGGGATAATTCCATCCAGCTTACTAGCTGGAACAGCGACCAAAACTTGTTTTTCTTCCACCTTAGTAACTTGTCCAGTTACTCTGTCGCCTACTTCAAAATTGTTCACTTCGAATTGATTCATATCCTCTGTCATATGTACTCCTCCTTAATCCATTGACTGCACATAAATTATATATCATGTGGCGAATGCCTGACATTCACCGCATATTAACCTGAGAATGATAGAAACTAAGAATATTCAAAAAACAGTTCTTTTTAATAACTTCTTACAAATAGCTAATTTTGTCAAGCGGAAACCTGTCTTTGTTCATCTATAAGCTTTCTGATTTCCAGCATAATAATATCGGTTACTTCTTCGGCTGAAGCTTTTCTATCCCGCAATTCATCCATGTTAATAGGATTACCGTAAACCACTGTCAGCCTGCCAAAAGTTTTATAAGGACCAATTACAGCACAAGGCAAAACGGCGGCATTGGATCTCAGCGCAAAAAAACCTGCACCTGCCAATCCTTTTCCGAGTTCTCCTGTCTTGCTTCTTGTTCCCTCTGGAAACAATCCTAAAACATTTCCATCCTTTAAAACAGACAAACCTTTTCTTAATGCTTCCCTGTCACTCATTCCCCTTTTTACTGGGAAAGCGTTACATTTTCTCACAATATTTCCCAAAACAGGCATCTTAAACAATTCCTCTTTAGCCATAAAACTTACCGGCCTTGGAGCGGTAACTCCTACCACCAAAGGATCAAAGTTATCAATATGATTACTGCAAAGCAGCACTCCGCCACTTTGTGGCATCCGCTCTTTTCCAAGAATCTCTATTCGGTACATTGGCTTTAAAATCGACTTTACCACTGACCTGGCAAATGTGTAAAATGTCATGCTTAACCGATCCTTTCACCCACAAGATCCATAATTTTTTGTACAACATCCATAATTTCCATTGAAGTTGTGTCAATAACGATTGCGTCTTCTGCTTTTCGTAAAGGTGCAACCTCCCGCTCGGAATCAAGCTTATCCCGGTAGGCAATTTCCTCCTTTAACTTCTCAAGATTGGAGGGAATGCCTTTTTGTATATTCTCGGTATGCCTGCGTTCTGCTCGTTCTTCCACACTTGCCAGCATAAAAATCTTTACTTCGGCATTTGGGAGAACATGGGTGCCGATATCACGTCCATCCATTACTACACCGCCATCCACGGCAAATTGCTGCTGCCGGCGAACCATTTCTACTCTCACATCTTTGTGCATAGAAACAATTGAAACAGAGTTTGTAACTTCGGGAGAACGAATTTCTAATGTAACATCATTTCCGTCCAAATAAACCAGCTGGCCATTATCTGATGGAATAAGCCGAATTTCTGAATTTAAAAGGGTGTGATAAAGTGCCTCTTGATCTTCCAAATCCAGATTATGCTGGACAGCTTTATAGGTTAATGCACGGTACATGGCACCTGTGTCAATGTATACATATGTTAATTTCTCTGCTACTATTTTAGCTACCGTACTTTTTCCTGCAGCAGCTGGTCCATCAATTGCGATAGATATTTTCTTTTCCATAAATCCTCCTGAAACCTACACTAGTTGTCTTCCTTTTATTTTACCATAATTAAATTAATTGCTCTTTTATTTTAGTATTTTAAATTATAAGCATCTTTCAAAAAGACTAATTTCATTTTTGCGTTGCTGAATTGCTAATTAATTTGCGCTCAAAACGCTCTCCTCGAGCGGTTCCCGAGACTCCTGTGAGTTGTACGACGGGTGTCTGTGAGGGTCTGTGGGGTCTCCGTAAGCCTGCGAAGCTTATCTTGTAGCAAAGCAAAGCCTCGCTGAATAGGCCCTGCTAGCCGTTTTTCTACTCAACAACCTTTAACAGAACCTTTTGCATAAAAAAGAAGCAGGCTTATGCCTGCTGGCTACTTTCCTGAATTTTTTTGGCTTATTACTTCTAAAATCTCCGTATATGTAGTTCCGCTGACCCCTTCATATCTTGTTAATGGATTTATTTCCGGAAATACTCCGAAACGGTGAAAAACAAGCTGAAAAAATAGGAGAAAAAACAGTTGAATAACTACAAGCTTAATTAGGATTCTCTCAACCCTTTTCAAGCTCCCCACCTGCCCTTATTTACGTTTTATATTTAGTATTGGAAGGTGAAGTTGAAATTATTCTGTTTTTATGTCGTAAGCCCTTTTTTCTTCATTCCCAGCTGTTTTTCAAAACAGAGGCGTAAAAGAATTTGTCTCTCATGGCTGGAAATATCAGAAAACTGAATTGATAGTTTTTTTCTGATTTCGTTATGGGGAATTACCCTAATGATTCTGCTTGGCAGTTTCATATAATGATATTCTCCATTTTGGAACGGAACGACAAGCCAGACCATCAGGTTCAGCCCTTGTTTCACTTCTAAAGACTCAGGAACAAGAACAGCTGCTCCTCCTGCACTTATATCATCTGTGAGTGCAGTCAAGGGGATAAATTCATCGTTTAAAGGGTGTAATGCAGCATCAATAGCAGCCTCAACCCTTACAAACTGTCTTCTCTGAATTTTTATTAAGTGGTCTGTACCTGGATAGGAAAGGATAAGCATAGGAATATTTTGCTTTAATTTTCCTTTTATTTCTGTCTCAAATAAATATACTGAGGAACCGTCTGGTCCTACAAACGTTGCCTTTAGCTGTGAACCATCGAGTAGAAAAACGCTCCGGTTACTTTTTAGACTAATCGGGTAGTCGATCAAAATATCGTTTCCCCTTATATCCACAACCTTACATTTATATCTTTCGAATTTTTCATTCTCCCGAGGCTCGAGTGTCAACACATCTCCAATTTGTATCACTTAAAAAACCTTCCTTTTTCTATATAAGGAAAACCTTGTAATTTTATTATACCTATTAAAAGAAAAAGGAAAAGCAAATCTTGCTTTTCCTAAAGAACTGATTCCGCATTTTTTAATTTCTCTACTTGTTCTTCAACACCTGTTTTTGCATTTACAAATATCCTGTAACTGTCATTTCCTAGTGTTCCCAGCAGTTCATAGCATAGAACTTCCTCATTTAAATCGTTCACAATGACCGCAAGCCTTTCTTCCATCACTTTAAGCTTGGGATTCACCTTTTTCCTTGCGTCTTCCTTTGATAGGACAGGTGAGGAAAGTTTTCGGTCCTGATGGCTTTTCAGGTAATCCTCTGCAGATAAACCAATGATACTTCCATCATCCAAAGCTATTTTAAGCTTTATTGATTCTGGATAAATTCTAATATTATTTTGGGAAGTGACAAAATCAAATACTCCCACGTTGTCATATTGGCTGCTTTCAAAAACCTCCATATTTTTATAGCCATTATTCTTTAAAAACGCAGCTGCCTTGATTCCAGCTTCGTTTAAGCTTAATTTTTGCTTTTTCACAGCTCGTGAGGTGATAAACCAGATTGGATATCCGCCTCTCTTAGTGATATCCATACTGGCTTCCTGCCCAGATTTTCTGTTCTTTAGTGACACACTGTAAAAACCATAATCAGAGCCATTTCCGTTATCTGTTACCTTCAGTCTAGCATCCCCATCAAAATTCATAAATTTTCTTGCTTTCGCAGCTGCCTCACGGGAGGAAATTTTCCGGCCTTTTAGCTTTTTAAAATTTTCATCTTTTTTTTGCAAATTTGTAAAAGTGGGGCCGAAATCGGTTTCATCGTATCCTGAAACAGTTTTTTCAACGGTTTTAAAACCATCTATTATCGTATTATCAGTTTTTTCTCTTCCGGATGCCAGGGCAAGCTCAACATCCATCCACCGCAGGTTGTTTTTAAGAACCAAATTTTGAGTTTTCCTAAGTTCCCCCTGAATATCACCAGATTGCTTATAAAGTACTTTAAGTGTCTCATACTCCTTTTGTGATAAAGGTTCTTTATCCAAATCGCGGACTGCGGTCTTATAGCTAAAGTTTCCGATATTGGATAGAAACTCTTCTGTTTTATTAAATGGCAATAGCGAAAGCGGAAGCTGTCCAACATCACTATGTGCCTGTGAGGTAATTCTCCAGACCTCCGCCAGGGCTGGAGAAAGGGAACTTCGCGAATTCATGGCGAGTGTAGTTCCAATTTTGTCATGGAGCAAATCCACCTGATATGAGAGATCATGAAAAGCCCTCTGATAGCTATTTTCTGCGTTAATCAGAACAGCATTCTTCTCCCTGTGCTCCTGATACCCCCAAAATCCCAGTCCTACTGCACCCAATGTTAAAAATGCAATCAATATTCCTCTAAACAAATTCGTTCACCCCTTTATTTACAGAATATGTGTTTTCCAATTTTCTTAATTTGTGGTCTTCCCCAAATCCATGAACTGGTAGCAGTTGCAGGATTAAAATAATAAAGGGCACTTCCTGTCGGATCCCAGCCATTGATAGCATCCAGCACTGCTTTTTTGGAGGTTGCATTAGGTGTAAGCCATATTTGACCATCCGCAACTGCAGTAAATGCCCCAGGTTCAAAAATAACCCCGGATACTGTATTAGGAAAATTGGAACTTTCTACCCTATTGAGAATAACGGCTGCCACAGCTACCTGGCCTGTGTACGGCTCCCCCCTCGATTCACCATGTACCGCATTGGCCATAAGCTGAATCTCATTTTGTGAGAACCCATTCGGTGTGATGGCTGCTGTAGTTTTTCTAGGCCTGGATACCTTTTTTGCCGCCGTTTTCCCTCCTGTATAATTATATTTCGAAGCTTTAACTAACTTCACCTTGGTTGTTGCTCCTGCAAACCCATCAACCGGAAGCCCAAACTTGTCTTGAAAATTCCTAAGGGCCCAATAAGTGCTCCAGCCAAAGACCCCATCAATTTTTCCACGGAAAAAACCAAGGTACCCAAGACGGGATTGAAGCTCAATAACATCATCACCAACAGCTCCCCGCTGAATCACCTGACCGGTGAAAGCAAAGGTGTTTGTTGCCGAGAGCGGCATTAAGGTTAAAAAGCAGAGCAGGATGATTAAACGTCGTTTCATCTGGTATTTTTTCTTTTTCATGGATTTCAAACCCCCGGATGTAAATCTTTTATTAGTAAACCTATTTTTTGTAAACATAGGGATTTTATTCGCACGAAAAAACTCTCCATCAGGAATGGAGAGTTCTTTTTTGTATTCTGTATTGTTTTTTAAAATGCTTTGCGCTTAATACTTTAGCCATTTTTACTTTTTTCAGACCAAGCCACCAAAGGAATATCATAAAAGGGAAAATAGCCATCAACCAGTTTTCCTGAGATATCAAGATATAATCATAAAAACCATGAAGAAGTATTGGCAAACCCAAAGAGAGAATAATCCATTTTGCTTTCGAGCCTTCTGTGAATTTTCCTTTGCCTAAATAAAATCCCATAATGACACCAAATAACGCATGACTGGAAACCGGGAGCAGAGCTCTGCCTATGGCATGTTCTACTCCGTTTGCAACAAGATAGAAAATATTTTCTGATGTCGCAAACCCAAGAGAAACAGCTGCACCATATACAATTCCATCAAAAGGTTCATCAAAGGCAACATGCTGATACACTGCATAAAATAAAATAAACCATTTAAAAAATTCTTCTAAAAAGCCAGAATTAAGAAAGGCATGAATCCATTCTGACTGAATAATATTTTCCGTATCAAGGACATGCTGAATAAACATTATTGGGAAGACGAGCAAAGCACCATAAAGAAAAGTTCTGAAAACAACAGAAACCGGCTCGGCGTCATATTCATCTTTTAAATAAAAGTAACTTAACAAGGCCAAACCCGGTGCAATACCGGCAGAAAATATCCCCAGCATGTATCGTCCTCTTTTCTAGCTTTATTAATAGAAAAGAAGGTATAACCTTCTAGTCCTTCGCACTCCTGCTTTATAAAAGCACATTTTGCTTTTCTTAAATCTTATCATGAAAAGTTAGTAATTAATATCGAAAGTTTCAACCATTGACCCTGAAGTTGTCTTTAAAAAGCAATTTTATCCAGACCGCTTGCCAATACAACAGCAAGTTTTATTCTGGCTTTTTTCGAGTCATTGTCGCTTCCCAGAATGGCGCCTTTGTTATATAAATCATACGCACTGCCTTTGTAATCATAGGTAGGATAAACAGCGCCTTCCTCTGCACTTGTGGTGATCACTATTTTAATCCCTTCTTTGATGGCATGCTCAATCTCATCCATCATCTCCGGGGCAACCTGTCCGCGGCCTACACCTTCAAGAACAATTCCTTTTGCACCGCTTTCCCTGGCCGCTTTGATAAATTTGCCGTCCGCATTAATGTAACATTTTATAATATCAACAACTGGAAACGGAGTTTTCACTTCAAAATGCTCCCTTTTTAAGGGCTTTTGAAATATCTGTACTTGATCATTGTCGATAATACCCAGATAGCCAAATCCGAAAGCGTTAAATCCCTGGATATTGGAGGCATGTTCTTTTTTTACATAACGCGCTGCAAAGATCCGTTCATTAAATACTACAACTGTACCAGCACCGCTTAAATCCTCAGAACAGGCTGAATAGATGGCATGGCGAAGATTGATAAATACATCGCTTCCCAGCTCTTCTGGAGACCTTTGCGATCCTGTTACAACAACTGGTCTATCATCTTTTATTGTTAAATCAAGAAAATATGCCGTTTCTTCCAAAGTATCGGTTCCATGTGTTACCACTACTCCTGAAACAGTTTCATCTTGAAAATAACCTTCAATTTTATTTTTCAATACTACTAGGTCATCAAATGTAATGTGAATACTTGCTTTTTGAAGGGCAGATTCTACGATTACCTCAATATCTTCGGGCAACTGACAAAGAGAGACTAATTCTTCCCCTGTTAAGGCACCCGATGCCAGCTTTCCGGAATCTTTATTCGGCCTGCTCGCAATGGTTCCGCCAGTTGTTAATATAACTACCTTCTTCATCATTTTCCTCCGGCTTTTTAATCTGCATCTAAGACAGCATTATTATATCAAATCTATTTAAGGTGCAACGGTAAAAAGAATTTCCAATCCTATATAGCATCCTCGCTGGCTTTTATAGCAATTGCTATTTGCCCTCCGTGAAATCTTCCATTTTCAATAAAGATTTCATTTGCATTGTTACCTGCTGCTATAACCCCTGCAATAAAAATCCCCTTCACATTCGTTTCCATCGTTTCCGGGTTATGAACAGGCCTTCCAGTTTCCCCATCAATGCCTACACCCATTGCCTTCAGGAAAGTGTGATCAGGATGATAACCAGTCATGGCAAATACAAAATCATTTTTGATTTCTTTTGTTTCGCCCTGCTTTGTATATATTACTTTATTCTCCAAAATCTCTTCAACATGGGATTCAAACTCCATTACTACATTTCCACTATTAACCAGAGAAATAAACTCGGGCAATATCCACGGTTTTATGCTAGAGGAATATTCGCTTCCCCGATATAGCACAGTTACTCTTGCACCGGCTTTATCAAGTTCAATTGCAGCATCAATACTGGAGTTCTTTCCGCCAATTACGCAAACATCTTTATCAAAGTATGGATGGGCTTCTTTAAAATAGTGGGAAACCTTTGATAGGCTTTCACCAGGAATCCCCATGAAATTTGGATGATCATAATAGCCAGTTGCAATAACGACATAAGCTGAATAATAGGTTGTCTTGTCCGTTTCAATTTTAAAATGATTTTCTTCCTTTTCAACAGACAGGACCTTTTCAAAAGCATTAACACGTAAGCTTTTCCGTTTAGCTACTTCCCGATAGTAAACCAGTGCCTGATTACGTTTTGGTTTATATGTTTCAGTAACAAAAGGGACATCACCAATCTCCAACTTTTCACTGGTACTAAAAAATGTTTGATGTGTGGGATAGTGGTAGATTGCATTTACGATATTTCCCTTTTCTATGATAAGCGGATTTTTCCCTGCTTCTTTTAAAGAAATTGCAGCAGCCATCCCGCATGGACCGCCACCAATTATAATAACATCTTCCTGTTGCATTTTTTGGTCACACTCCATACTATTCATTATTAATAATTTTTAAATGTAAGGCTCTTATAACTTTAACTTTTTATTTTTTTGGCTTTGTTAAACTTGGATGTTAGTTTTCCCTCTAGGGCACTGCTTACTTATTTTTTTTTGCTGAGCCAATGTAAAAATCCCCTACCGTCTAATGATAGGAGATTTTCAAAGATGTTTCAATGTTAATGGCTTATGCAACGAAGGTGTCTGTAAAAAGCTTAATATATGTTCATAGTAAGCTTTGATTCTTTTAGATCCACCCTCTGAACCGGCTGGCTTCGGCCATTTTTCGGACACCCACCATATAGGCAGCAAGTCTCATATCCACTCTTCTTGTCTGGGCTGTATCGTAAATGCTCTTGAAGGATTTTACCATAACCTTTTCCAACTTTTCTTCTACTTCTTCTTCAGTCCAGTAGTAGCCCTGGTTGTTCTGTACCCATTCAAAATAAGAAACAGTTACTCCTCCGGCAGAAGCTAAAACATCAGGTACAAGAAGGATTCCACGATCTGTTAATATTTCAGTAGCTTCGAGAGTAGTAGGACCATTCGCTGCTTCAACAACGATACTTGCTCGAATGTTATGTGCGTTTTCCTCGGTGATTTGATTTTCAATAGCAGCAGGAACGAGAATATCGCAGTCAAGCTCCAATAGCTCTTTGTTGGTAATTGTGTTATTGAACAACTTTGTTACAGTTCCAAAGCTGTCACGACGATCAAGTAAATAGTCAATATCCAGACCATTCGGATCATATAAAGCACCATAGGCATCAGAAATACCCACAACTTTAGCTCCAGCATCATGCATAAATTTTGCTAGATAGCTTCCTGCATTACCAAAGCCCTGGACAACAACTCTTGCCCCTTCTAATTCCATTCCTTTTTTCTTTGCTGCTTCACGGATACAAATGGTAACGCCTTTTGCTGTAGCTGATTCACGACCATGAGAACCACCCAAAACAAGAGGTTTTCCAGTAATAAAGCCAGGAGAATTGAATTCGTCTATTCTGCTGTATTCATCCATCATCCAAGCCATAATTTGAGAGTTGGTAAACACATCCGGTGCGGGAATATCCTTAGTGGGTCCAACAATTTGGCTTATGGCACGTACATATCCCCGGCTAAGTCTTTCGAGCTCGCGAAATGACATATTACGTGGGTCACAAACAATTCCGCCCTTTCCTCCGCCATAGGGAAGGTCAACAATACCACACTTTAAGCTCATCCAAATAGAAAGTGCTTTTACTTCTCTTTCTGTAACATTCGGGTGGAAACGGATTCCACCTTTTGTTGGTCCTACAGCATCGTTATGCTGGGCTCGGTAGCCAGTAAATATTTTTATAGATCCGTCATCCATTCTGACAGGAATTTTAACAGTCAATAGCCTTAGTGGCTCTTTTAATAATTCATAAACTTCTTCTGGATAACCCAATTTATCCAAAGCTTTATGGATAACAGTTTGAGTTGATTTCAATACATCATGTTTTTCTTCATGGCTAGCATGTTCATTACCTTTCTCGGCTACCATTTGTAAACCTCCTAAAGATCTTCACTTTTACGAATGTTGTCCGCTTTCATGACATAGTATACACCTTTAAGTGATTTATGCAAGAACAAAAACAGGCAAAAACACGATATCGGGCAACAAAATGTAAACGCTATCAGACCGGAAAAATCCGTATACTTATTACCACAAAAAGGGTTTCGTTAACCATGCATTAATGTATATAAGAATGCATAAAGAGGCGGCAGACCCCTTTTCAATATTTTAATAGACAGTGCTACTTAAAATACTGAAGAATAGTTTCTACCGCAGTGTTTTTAACTATTAGTTTTCCGTATTCCTCCAGCCAATGAGGACTTACAATGGAAGCATCTCCATATTCCGCTAATATGGCAGCTGCTTTTTCCAGATCTTCATCCTCTTTTTTCTGAAGATGATAAAAATACTTATTATTAATTGAATACAAATTGCCGCCGCTGATTCCTGCAATATCCAGGCTTTTGCACAGGCCAATTACATCCTCAAATGCTTGAAAGATGAAAAGGAGATCGTCACAGCCTTCCAGCCTTACCTGCATTTCAATAAAACCATCATATAGGATTTCTTCATCAGAGGCGTCATCAACGGTAATGATCATGACCATTCCCTGTGCCTGAAGCGAAAAAATTTCAACACCGACAGAACCTTCAAAATCTACATCAAACTCTTCGCTTGCCTCTTCGAGCATATCATGAAAAAGCTGGTGCCATTTAATCGAATCTTTCCATATATCTTCTTTGGACAGTCCCCTCTCAAACAAATCATCAGAGGATAATGAAATTTTTATTTTATTGGCTGTTAAGCGCTCCAAACGCATGATTTTGCCTCCTGCCATGACATTACTCTTGTTTTAGTCTATGTCAATGCAGGTCGATGGTGAATTGTCTACACTTCACCTATTTTTTCCACCAGCCATTCTTCCCACTCTTCACTTGTCCGGCCGACAAGAAAAGGCTCAACTACGTTTCTTTGTGGCTGTTTAAGCGAATCAATTGCACTTCCGCCCAGCCCAATAGTCAAGAAGGGATATTTGGATGAGAGATGTTCTGCCAATTGGGCAGCTGCTTTAATGTTTTCTCTTAAAGTACAGGACATGAATAAAAATTTAGGATTTGCTGCCTCTAAAACAGCCTCAATATCATTTTCAGCCACTGAGGGGCCAAGATAAATAACATCAAATCCTCTTCGCCTCAGAAAGAGCGTAAAAATCAATAAACCCATTTCATGCCATTCCCCTGGAGTGCAAACAGCAACCACTTTTGGAAGCATTGAATTTAGAGGAAAACTGTGCAAAATCATGCCAATTCTGGATCGTATGATTGCTGATGCATAATGTTCATGCGCACTATTTATTTTTCCCTCTTCCCATAAATCACCCAATTTAACAAGAATGCTTCCAAGAATCTCTATGACAACTTTATCAGTAGTAAAAAGTGATAAATATTGATTAATAATATCTTGGGCTCTCATTTCATCAAAATGGATAAGAGCATCAAGCAATTCATCAAAACGGGATGAAAATTCGTTTTCTATTGGCTTGGTCAATTCAGTTTTCATTTGATTTTTCTCTAATAATGCAACAGCCTGGCTAATCGCGAATCCCTGATTAACCTTATCTACAAGCCATTTTAAGATTTCTAGATGTTTTTCGGTATATAACCTATGGCCTGCCTCGTTGCGGATTGGCGCTATCATTTGATACCGTCTTTCCCATGCACGAAGAGTGCCTGGCTGTATTCCCAGTTTAACGGAAACTGCCTTTATATTATATTTTCCTTCCTCACTTGCCATTTGTTCTCCTCCGTATTAGAAAAGCGCAAGCGCCCGTTCAGCGACGTATGGCCTTTTGAAGAAAGGCTAAGGTAGCCATGTCCTCGAAAAAGCTGCGCTTTTCCTTCGTGCGATGATTAAGCTGAAGAATCTTCCTTGTCCTGTACCTTTCGCCTGACTAAGGACTTCCTGGGAAATTGCGAGCGCTTTTCCTTTGTGTGAAGCAAAGCTGACGATCTGTGCGTTCAGAACTTATGGATATAAATACTGATAATCTAAAGAAAATGCAGCGATAGCCGAGCCTTAAGGTGATGGCAAATCAGGACTCGCTCTTATTCGGTCAGAATTTATGAACATAAAACCCGGTTAGCTTACTGCACTAAGCCGACCTTTTTTTAGAAAACACTTTTCTATAAGTTAAGAAAACTCGTTGAATGCTTGAAAATTTATATTCATATTATATCGAACTTGTTTGTTGTACGTAAGACTTTGATGTGCAGTATGCAGATCGGTTTATTTCCCTGTAATAGTAATGAGGTGGCATTGAGCAGGTGCACCAAGTCTTAAGGGCAAAGAAGTGGTTCCATAGCCATTGCTGATCAGAATTGTGCTATTTCCGACCTTTTTTATTCCGCCTCTTTTGTAAGGGCTGTAGCCTAGTATATGGATTTGGCCTCCATGAGTATGTCCGCTTAATATTAAACTTATGTTATGCTCTGGCACTAATCTCCCTATTATCTGAGGATTATGGCTGACAAGGATTTTGAAGCTGTCTGGATCTGCATCACTTAGGGCTAGGTCCAGCCGGTCCCTCTTCTTGGCGATATCATCAATTCCAAGCAGGGACAACTTCTCCCCTTCATTCGATTCAAAAGTCACTGCGGTATTATCCAAAATTTTAACATTGTTCTCCAAAAGGCTGGCATCCAGCAGATGATAATCTACTTCGTAATCGTTATTTCCCCAAACAAAATAGACAGGTCCAGCCTCCCTTAGTTTTCGAATATTGTTATTTACTCTATCAAAAGGCACGCCCTTTTCAGTGAGGTCTCCACCAATTATCACGATATCTGCCTTCCCTACTTTTGAAAGCACTTTATCTGAAATTGTCCGCCTATGAATATCAGATATAAAAAAAATCGAAATTCCACCGAGAGTTTTCGGGAATTTTGAAAATGCCAAATTATGAACCTCGACATTATTGGAGAAAGCTTCTTTAAGCATATATAGCAAAAGTCCCGCCATTCCTATTGCGACTATTAAAAGAGCCGTTAATATAATCATACAAAATTATCCCCTTATATATTTTTTTCTAAAAATATAGGGAAATCATAACATAAATCGCAATAAAACAGAAAAAGACCAAGGCCTGAACCGGCCCAATATAATAGAGAAAGGTCAAGCTAAAAATAATACACAGAAATATAAGGTCCCCAGTTTTAAATGATGACAGCCGCCTAATGACTAAGCCGGCTCTACCGATTGCTTCCTTAATTATGCTCCCATAAATGACAAATCCAGCAGTAAAGGCTAGGGCAGCTGTAAAAAATCTTACTGGATCCACGACCAAGCCCATAAAGAAATCTGCTGCTATAAAGGGATTTTGTATGGGGACCCATTTTATATAAAGATAACCCAACAGCATACCCGCTAAAATTCTAACTAAGATTCTCAACATAAAAATCCCTCCCATAAAAGTGTATGAGAGGGATGATTTTTATTTCATAAGATTAGTCTTCGTGAATGTCCAAAATGCGAAAACCATGCTCTTCGAGTTTCTTCACAAATTTTTCTACATTTTCCTTTTTCTCCACCTTTAAGACAATCCTGCGAACAAGTTTATCAGTTTCATCAAAAGTTACTAGTGAAATGATATGTTCATGGAACTGATGGGCAATTTCAGCGAGCCTTGCAATTCGTCCTTCTGTTTCAACAGAGGTAAAAGCAATTCTTATCCCTGGACGATTAACGCCAAATGCACTCTCAAACTGCGCCATAACGTCAAATCTGGTTACCACTCCCAAAAATTTTCTTTGCGCATCAACAACTGCTAATAGCGGGAAACTTTTCAACTCCATAAGAGTGGTTTCAAATAGTTCATTGCCTTCGAGGTATTTATCCTGATTGGTGGCAATGTTCTTTACTAATGTTTTTTCAAGAAATTCTTCGCGTTCCATTCCTGATTGAAAGAAGTTCAAGTATATTCGGTAGCGAGTCACGACTCCGAGATAAAGATCTCCATCAAGAACCGGAATTCCGTCTATTTGATGCTCTTCAAGTTTTTCCAGGGCTGACTTTAAATTTTCACCCTGTTGGATCGTTACACAGTTAAACTTCGGAATCATAATGCTTTTTACGAACATATCCATCACCTCAGAATTTTGAAAATCATAACTTCATATGTATATTTCAACGTATCTTTAAAAATCCCTTTTCGGTTTCATAAATTTCAGTTATAAAAAAAGTTATATCTCATAAAATGAAACGATATTGACAAAAAGGAGGTCCATCAATGAATCCACATCACAAAGCATACAATCCTTATATAAGCCCTTTTGATCCTTGTCCCCCAATTCAAACTAAAACTTATTCAACCCCACCTCATTTGTATATGGGATTTCAGCCATTAAATCTTGAACAATTTACTCCTGCAGAGGCCTTAAGGGCAGGAACACTATGGAAACCATTTTTTGATCCCTACTTCAGTCCCCACGAACTGGCTAAAGGAGGCGGTCAGTCGTGACTCAGGTTCCTGCAGAATATTATCAATTAATGGAACAGCTGCAAGCTGTTGATTTTGTTTTAGTCGAGCTAACCCTGTATTTGGATACACATCCAGGAGACCAGCAGAGCATTCAGCAGTTCAATCAATTTGCAAAAGAGAGAAAACGTCTTAAAAAGTTGTTTGAAAGCCAATTTGGCCCGCTTTTGCAATATGGCAACAGTTACTCTGCCTATCCATGGAACTGGTCTGATTCTCCATGGCCATGGGAAGTGTAGGAAACAGGGAGGGATAAAACTATATGTGGGTTTACGAAAAGAAACTTCAA
Source organism: Neobacillus sp. FW104-15D2 (assembly GCF_058790155.1). Classification (NCBI taxonomy): domain Bacteria; kingdom Bacillati; phylum Bacillota; class Bacilli; order Caryophanales; family Bacillaceae; genus Neobacillus; species Neobacillus sp. FW104-15D2. The sequence goes on along the minus strand of NZ_JBYTCJ010000020.1, from coordinate 60,649 downwards.
TATCCAGTAAGAGTCAGCAGCTGCAACCCAATGCTGGCCAAGTTTTTAATTGAACAATATGGCGGAGCCGACGGGGAATTGGCAGCTGCTTTAAGGTACTTAAACCAAAGATACACTATTCCAGGTAAGGTCATTGGTCTTCTCAATGATATAGGTACCGAGGAATTTGCTCATCTAGAAATGATCGCAACCATGGTTTATAAATTAACAAAAGATGCTACCCCAGACCAAATGAAAGCAGCAGGGCTTGACGGCCATTATGCAGACCATGACAAAGCGCTTTTTTATCATAATGCAGCCGGAGTTCCGTGGACAGCCACATATATTCAAGCCAAAGGTGACCCGATTGCCGATTTGTATGAAGATATTGCGGCAGAGGAAAAAGCCAGAGCAACTTACCAATGGATTATTAACATGAGTGACGATCCTGATCTAAATGACGGGCTACGTTTTCTTAGAGAAAGGGAAATTGTCCACTCACAAAGATTTAGAGAGGCTGTTGAGATTCTCAAAGATGATAGAGATCGCAAAGTGATTTACTAATATATTTCAATAATAAAAAGCAGCCGCAGCTGCTTTTTATTTATTCTCATGGAAAAGATTAATATCATATTCTTTTTTCATCATATCAAACACCAGATGCCGGTTCGCCCATTCATCCTCTTTTTTCCATAAATCTTTGCTTCGCTCAACAATCTCACATCTTAAGGCATGATATTCTTTCTCAAACTTTTCCCGTTTTTCCCTTAATAGATTCATTAAACCATACAATCCAACACATATTGTAAGGAAAAATAAGTTATTCGAATCATTTACAAAAGCCGAAAACATTGCAGCAAAAGAATAAGAGTAGTTAACTCCCACCGTATAATATAAATAACCAAAATAAAAAGTAGCCATTCCTATGGTTACCCAAACCGAAATAAGATGGCGAAATTTAAAGCGTTCAAATTTGTCTTTTCTTTTCACAACATTTTCCAGCATCTGTTTTGTCGCCATATCTGTTCTGTTATCCAGCTGAAGAATTGAAGATCTCATCTTAACCCCCTCCATTCCTCCTACATATGTATGAACTTGTCCTATAAATTATTCATGGAATGGAAATCGAACTAAAAATAAAACGAATAAATAAATTATCAATTGAAAAAGCTGACCTAAGTAAGTCAGCTTTAATTGTTTAATGGAATTTTAAGAACTTGGCCGGTTTCGATTTCATTATTTTGAATATGGTTAGCCTCTTTAATAATATTGATACCTGCTTGTGAATTATAGTATTTCATGGCAATCCGGAAAATGGTCTCTTTAGGCTGAACCGTATGATAGACTATTTTTCCAGTCGGTTGTGGCGTTTGCGTTGTCTCCTGTTTTTTCTCGGCTGGTGGTACGGCAGCAATTTGCTGAACTGGCTGTTTTTTACCGGGCTCCTCTGCAGGAGTACTGTTTTTATCCGTATCTTTGGTACCGGATAAATCAGGAGGTGAATTAGGAATAGTCACTACTTTATTGTTATCAGCAGCATCCAACTCTGATTCATCTGCCTTTTGGCTTTCAGCAGTGTTTGCTTTATTGCTGCTGCTCTTTTCTGGCTTATGGTTTACAATGCTTACCGTATCATACCCACCATCTCCACCGGATACTTTACGATGAACAGAAAAGTCTTTTCCGTTTATATAGGAATAAGCACTAAAAATCGTTACCGGAAGAAGTATAAAAAACAGGACAAGCAATCTAATTACCGGATATTTTAGCTTCAATTTCGTTTTCTTCTTCTTGCTGCGGTGGAGCTCCCCTCTGGGAGGAAGCGTTTCTTTTACTGCCGGTGTTACCTTTATTTTTTCTATTCTTTGCCTTAGGCGCTCAGCCTGGTCACGATAAGGATCTTCTTTACTCATTTTGCAACCCTTCCTGTTCTGTATTACGGGAGTAATTCTTAAATTTTATCTGCAGTCCGAGCAGAAAATCGATTGTAAAATGCATTACAATGGTTACGGCCAGATTGCCGGTCCATACGTAAATAAAACCAATAAAAAAGCTCAAAGTTACAATATTTATAAATAAAAACCAATTGAATAAATACCGGTAATGAATAAGAGCAAAGATAAAACTTGCAATTATAAGACCTGTTTTAGTTTGGATAACTCCTCTAAATAGAAGTTCCTCACTTATGGCCACTACTGCTGCAATTAAGGCTGTATGAAAGACATTCCTATTGCGGAATATCCTTTCATTAAGACCGCCATCATCATACAGTGATTCGGGCAAGAGCCTCATTAGTAAGGTATCCAGTAAAACAACAGCAATTCCACATCCAGCGCCGACCCAAAGAATTTTTGTGTCTTGCCAGTTCATATTTTTCAAAAAAGAAAAGTCATCATACATAATAATACCTAAAACAATTGTTATCGTTAATAGTACTATTTGAGTAAGGTAAAGGTGAAATAAGAGTTCTTTGTCACTCAATTGAGAAACCAGTTCCTTTTGCCTATTTTTCATTCTGGAGCACTCTCATTAATCAATAATTTCTTCAAATAGCCTTTCCACATAAGATACTCCTCTTTTTCCCCCGCTTGCGGTACCCGGGATTCATAGTTTTGCAAATTTACACCGCAAATATCACAGCATTGGGATGGAGTGATTTGAGTGTCACCATTTTCATTAAAATAATGAAGGATGTTCAGCCTCCGGCATTCAGCAGAGTCAATCCAATTTTTCATTTTGAAGATATTGGTATGTTTTGAAGCCAGCCGTTCTTCAACAAATCTCTTCATTTTATCTAAAATTAATTCCAGGGGGATACCTTCAATTAAATGTACAAAAAGGAAGTCTTCTACTAAACGCCATTGTACCTCTGTAAAGCCTCCCATCCTTCTTAATTCCGATGCAATTCTGCCATTTTCCTTCAAGAAGTCGGGGTTTGATATTAAGCAAGAAAAAAACCAATCCAGCTGGGTGACTGAAGGTAATTCGCCCTCCGCAAGCTGGAAAGGAAGCTGTTCATCTCCCGGTACATATAAAAGGATGGCCACACTGGGATCTTTATCCCTGCCTGCTCTTCCTACCTCCTGTAGATAGGATTCCAGCTGAAGCGGCATATGAAAATGAACAACATACCTTACATTATCCTTATTTACACCCATGCCAAAAGCACTTGTCGCACAGATAATATCAAGCTGCCCATTCAAAAATTGCTGCTGAACTAAAATACGCTGTTCCTGTTCCATACCGCCATGATAGGCCATAACTCTTCCAACACCTTTTCCCCTTAAAAAGGATGCCGTTTGGTCGGCAACCTTCTTACTGGAGAAATAAATAATTCCTGGAGGCTGGAGCTCTTGGGCCAATTGAAAAAGCCTATCAAATTTTTCATTATAGCGGTTCCACTTTTCCACAACTAATGCAATATTAGGGCGATCGACCGTTGTAATTACTCGATTTGCATTAATCAGTCCGAGGGAGTTAAGAATATCTTCACGTACCTTTTCTGTAGCAGTTGCCGTTAAGGCAAGAGTAAGCGGGTTTCCTAATTTTTGTCTAAGCTCCCCGAGCTTTAAATAATCCGGCCTAAAATCATAGCCCCACTGAGAAATACAGTGGGCTTCATCTACAGCAAATAGTGAAACCGTTATATCCTGCAGTCTGTTAACAACCCAATCTGAATTAACCATTTCAGGGGAGATAAAGATAAACTTATACCGATCCAAATGATTCATGGCATCTCTTTTTTCTTCCTGAGATAAAAAGGAATTAAGAGCAATAACTCGTTTTTCTCCCATTTTCATCATTTGGTCAACCTGGTCCTGCATTAATGAAAGCAGCGGAGAAATGATCAAAACTGCTCCCTCAAGCAGATATCCTGGAAACTGATAGCAAAGTGACTTTCCAGTTCCGGTAGGAAGCATGGCAAGAGTATGTTTTTTCTCCAATATAGAGGTAATAACTTCTTTCTGGCCAGGTTTAAAATTTGAATAGCCAAAGTATTGATATAATAATTTCTCTAATTCCATTACTGTTCACCTAATTTCGCAAGGACAAGCCGAATTTCAAAGTAATTGGCCTGCGGAACACATTCCCTAATCGTTTTAAGCTGCCGCGTAGGAGATGATTTCGCAGCATCCATTATTTCACCCTGGACTTCCTTCTTTACAAAAGAATGAATCGAAAAATCCTTTACATTTAACGCGATTTCAACAATATGGTCTTCAATAGTACTTTTTTTCAGCCTTCTAATTGATGGTATTTTTTCAAGAGGGATTCCCCTTTGCAAAAGCTCAAAAGTTTTACGTGAAGACAATGTCAGAGCAAGAGAAGGATCCGTTTCCATTAAGAGATCTGTAAGGATGGAATAACCTTCAGGATTTTTCTCCAGGTCCTGTATTAAAAAATGAAGCAGGTTTAAAAACTCTATATGATAGTCCGTTCTTTCCATTTTTAATTCATCCGCAGCCTGCATGGAGGTTAGGCCAATAATCTGGTGGCCGGTAAGTCTTAAGCTAAGTACTAATGGATTCAGGCCTTCTCCTTTTTCAAGACAGGAAGTAAGTTCAATAAAGAGCTTTTTTCCAATTTCGGCTCTGTCCATACTATGCTTTCTTAAAACATGTTTAAGCCATTGATGGGTTTCTTTTCCCTTCTGTATAGGAATGTATTTGTTTTCCTGATACACAAGATTGGAGACAACCTGGACAAGTAAGGATATTCTCTCCCACACCAGTTGTGTTAAAGGTTGGTATTTTAAACCCTCTAGATAGATAGGCATGGGCCGTTTCTTAAGCAGCAATTCAAGAAAGGCATTTCCTTTTTCAGTCAGTGTATAATGCTGAGGCTCTAATTCTGATTGCAGAATATAACCTTGTTGAAACATGGAGTGGACTGCCTCTTCTAATGAACTTCTTGTTAAAGTCATAAAGACACCAAAAAATTTGGTTAGGGAGAAAAGGTGGGCATCCTGTATGGTTTGAGCTGACTTTTTTCCTTTTAAAAGGTGATAGACTGAATAGATTGTCCGTTCCCCGTTTAACTGCTTTAAACAGTATAGAATGATCAAATCAAAATAAGCCATATTTCCACCCCCCTTAATCTTCTGAAGATTAATCACATGCCTGTGAAAGTGTTTTTACGTGCTTTTTCTTTCCCTCTATTTTAACATGAAACATAATGAACTGCTGTTGTTTATTGTTGAAAAATGAAGAAATATGAAGGTGAAACCCTTGCGTGATAAGCATTCTCATTACATTTACTATTGAAAAGTTAGACATTCAGTTTTACAATAGAAAGTGAGGAATACGTTTCCATGAAACCATGGAAATAGGGTTTGAATATCTGCTTAATTTACTGGGAGGTTTTTTACATGGCAAAGTATACAATTGTTGACAAAGAAACTTGCATCGCATGTGGTGCCTGTGGAGCAGCGGCTCCAGACATCTATGATTATGATGATGAAGGCATTGCATATGTAACTCTTGATGACAACGAAGGTATCGTTGAAATTCCGGATGTATTAGAGGACGACATGATGGATGCTTTCGAAGGCTGCCCAACAGACTCTATTAAAGTTGCTGAACAGCCATTTGACGGCAACCCTACTAAGTTCGAATAATTCCAATTTTTAAAATATACTTAAAGCTGCCCTCCAATCCAGTTGGAGGGCTCTTATTGTTCACAAATACACAAAGCGGCAGGAATCTCCTGCCGCTTAGATTCATTATCTATTATTCGACCTTGCAAAAATGTTGCTCTTTAATGGAATGCGTGACACTCAACAATAAAAGTTAACTGCCACTTTATATAATTAAGCACTCTGTTTAGCAATCCAAGGCTGCATTTTAAAGAAAAGCAGCAAAAAGATGAATGACATGATAATTCCTTTTGCCAAATTAAAAGGCAATATGGCTGTTGTCACCATTTTATAAGTTGCATCGGTTGACATCGCTGGTGAATGAAGGAAAAACGTGTATGCAGGCAATATAACAAAGTAATTAAGAACACTCATCATTATTGCCATGATAATGGTACCAATTACCAATGAAATAGTCATTCCTTTTTTAGATTTCAGTTTTATATACAAAAAGTATACTGGCAATACAAACAGTACTCCTGCTACAAAGTTAGCAATATGCCCAACTGGTACACCAGTTGCACTTCCTGTCGCGAAGTAATTTAGAATGTTTTTGAATAACTCCACCAAAACACCCGCAAGCGGGCCAAAAATTAAAGCTGCGATCAATGCAGGAATGTCGCTAAAATCAATCATTAAAAAATTAGGAAATGGCGGCAGCGGAAAATTTAAAAGCATTAGGATATACGCTAAACCGCTTAACATTCCAATTGATACAGTTGCTTTAACACTTAGTTTTTTCATTTTTCCTCTCTCCTTTGTGATCCATCCACTTCAGAAGAAAGGTTCAGCAATAAGCAATGTTGCCTTTTAAAAATAAAATCCCCCAAGTTTATGACTTGAGGGAGAATAAAAGGCACTCACGCTTAATAAACGTTCAAAACCTGCTTTTTTGAACGTTTGCGGAACCTCCATCTTCTCCCATCCAGACTTTACTGTCGGCTTTGGAATCTCACCAAATCCTGCCAAAAGGCTCGCGGGCTTAGAGAATATTATCTCATCACCGCCGGTCGGGAATTTCACCCAGCCCCGAAGATAGACCTATATTATGTTATACGAACTCATTATACTAAATGTAAGAAATTGTGTGAAGAAAAAACATTTTAGAAAAACTTGGCATCCGCCAAGTCCTTTTAGCGGATGCCCTAGTTTTACTTATGCGTTCAGAATTTATGGATATAAATTCTGATTAGCGAAAAGAGGCTGGATTTTTCTCCAGCCTGCATCCGTTGGCAAAAAATACAATTTTTTAACCAAATTATTTTTGGAATGAACCTAAATCGAGAACCTGATTAGGAAAAATAACATCTGAGGAGAGCCTATTCAGTTCCTTTAGTTTTTCAATCCCCAGGTGTGTTTCTTTGGAAATGGAAATAAGGGTGTCACCCTTTCTCACAATATATTGCTTGCCTGATTCTTGCTGAATCTTCAGCACCTGCCCCGGAAGAATTTTGTCTCCAGTCATGTTATTTATTTTTTTGATCAATTCAGCATCAGAATGGTTATTTTCGGCAATTGTCCAAAGTGTATCACCATGTAAAACGGTATATGAGATTACCTGAATACCTTTCTGATCCCCGTTTGCCTTTTGTTCCACTTCTTTTTCTTCATATCTGGATAGTGCCTCCATAGCACCTTCGGAATTCTTAATGCTGCCTGCATGAACTGTTTCGCCTACTTGAGCTAACCCAAGAACCATTTCAGGATTTAAAGCATGTTTTTTATCAAATGTCCATTCGGTTTCATGTACTTCAAAGTGCAAATGGACACCTGTGGATTCACCTGTAGTCCCCATAAGCCCAATCAGGGCTCCCCGCTTTAACTGTTGTCCTTCCATTACGAGACGTTTGCTCAGATGAGCATATACAGTCACAAAATTGCTGGGATGCTTTACAAAAATAACATTTCCATATGTATCCGATAAATATGACTTCTCCACGACTCCATCGTCTACTGAATATATTTTAGTACCAATGTTTCCGGCTATATCAATCCCTTTATGTTCGCCATGCCTTGTCCCAAATTTATCAGTAATGACCCCGTCAGCGGGCCATTTCCATTCGAGGCTGGTATTAGTATCATCAAGCATGCTTGCCTGAGGGTGCCTGCCTCCTAGAAACAACAGACTGACAAGGAGCATCATAATTCCCGCAATCAAAAACCGTACTATGTATTCCCTCATTCTTTTCCTCCTTATATTGCAATCCTCTGTACTCACCATATGTCATCGTTTTTATGAATAGAACCAGAAGTCATGCGGGTGCTTAAAAAGGACACTGTTATATTTTGGAGGTTTTTATTAAATTTATTCTAAAAATATAAAAAAAAAGATCGGTCACGAAGACTGATCCGATCCTTTAGTGAAGCGGCCTATAATTCGGGCCAACTGGAACTTTATTTTCAACATTTAAATCAAAAGGTCCCAATTTATCGATAGAAGGATTGAGTATTTTAACCTTTTCGAGTCCAAAGTCTTTGGCAGTTAATAAAAGTGCTTCATATGACTGTATAACAGAGGGCTCATCTGACATTGTCGCTCCTGGAACCAATTTTACCAATAGAGTTTTATCCTGAATTGAAACCTTTTCAGAAATTAATTTGGCAGGCAAGGATGCTTTCAAGTTGGAAGTTGGTAAATCCTTTTCCATTGCCAGGATTGCTTCCCTTATTGACTTATAGGAAGCTACAGTAGGAACAAGGAAAATAGTCCCTTTTCCTTCAGATTCATGTTTCATGAACGCCCTGTTTTTTCCTTGTACTATTTCATCCTCTTGCTTGTCTCCGTAGTTCCCAAGCGTAATGCCTGAATTCGGCTGACCATCCGTTGTATATTTAATTTTCTTCACGTTACTATTTGACTCTGCTAGGCGCAAAAGGACATTTACAAAGGAGGTTTCATTTTCTGATCCTTCCGCATACGGATGATTTGCAGGAACATCCACATTTAAGGTATTTTCCTTTTCATTAAATGACAATTTTGCTTTTAAAGGATAATAATCAGTTAATCCCCACTCATCTTCATCAAGAGCAGGCATATTTTCGTTTATCAGATCGACCCAATTTTTGCCTGTACCTGGAGGTACAACAGTTGTGACAGGAACAAGACTCATTGCCTGTTTATCAGGAATCCAATAGGTTAACACCTTACCTTCACCAGCTTTATCATCATATAGCGCAGTAACCTCAGACGGTGCATTTAATGCTGATACTTTTTTCCCTGTATCCTTCTTTTCAAGGCGACCTTCTGAACCTGCTGCATCTTTTGAAGCAACTTCATTATTAAAATCCTTTTTAGGCTCTGTTTTCGGAGGCGTGGCCGCCCTGCTGCCGCTATTAGCGGTCTTCATGCTTCCTGCTGAAGACATATCTGCCATTTCCTTTTTATCGGAACTGCCTCCAAACTGAAATAACCCTGGTGAAAGAATTACTATTAAAATGGCTGCCGCCGCTGCTGCAAATCCCGGCATGATCCATGTTCTAGTTCTTCTATTATGTTTTTCTTTTTTTACGGAAAGGCTTTGATAAATCTCGTGGGGTTGGCGATTATCTTTTATTTTAGGCATTTGCCTGAGGAGGTCTTCTAGCTGTTTATCGCTCCACTCTGACTTTCTCACTTTTATCCCCCTCCCTTTCCAGCAATAGTTCCATTTGTTTCTTTAAAACATTTAGTGCTCTGTGCTGGGTGGTCTTTACCTTACTTTCGGTCCAGCCCAGAGCTTCAGCTGTTTCCACAATAGAAAGCTCTTGCAAATACCTCAGGATAACTACTGTACGCTGATCTACTGTACAAGCATCCATTGCCTCATACATCCAGCGGATTTCATCCTTTTGGATTGCAATTTGCTCTGGAATTGGATACTCATCTTTAACCTGCTGGGTATCCCAGTCAAATTTCTCAAGTAATTTTTGTTTCCATCCTTTTTGCTTTCGAAAAGAATCAATCGCCACATTTCTTGCTATTGAAAACAGCCATGTCTTTGCACTGCTTTTCCCCTCAAACTTCCCATATGACTTTAATACCCTTATATAAACCTCTTGAACTAGGTCTTCTGCTTGTTCTCTATTTTTTACAAGGTAAAAAAGAAATTGGAAAACGTCCTGATGATATTTCTCATATAGCTTTTCAAAAACGGAGTCCATTGGTTTTCCTCCCCGTTCAATTTAATAGTCGTCTTTTCTATCTAAAAAGTTACATCTTTAAATATAATCTGTTTCACATATAATTTAAAGGTATATTTTGCCAAACAAGCCAAAGATCCTATAAAATATTTCATCAAATCATTACTATCTGGAAATCTCCATAAAAAGGACTTTCTCATAGAAGAGGGAAACTAACCAAGATGTAGAAAGTGGTATAAGGAGTATGACAGGAGAGCCATTGCTTTTAAGTGCTATTTCCACATTCTTAATAGGCAGATGCCAAACTGCTGAAAAGCGAAAAATAGGCATTACGAAGAGTAAGCAAACACCAAAAGATGTACGGGAAATTGGCTGAGATTCACTTACACTTAAGAAATGGAAGAGGTTATTGGGATTGAAACCAGCAAAAGTAAGCTATGTCAATTCGGAGACAAAGAGGTTTAGTTGAATTAAACGTTCTTTCATAGGAAAAGAAGTAAAATGGTTACGTTTCATTCTAAAAGTGTAATATTGGGGGGCATTGGTAAGCTGGACCGTGAATACTCACAAAGGGTTGTCAGTTGAGATTAAATATATTTTTATAGGGTCAGTCTTTCAAAGCCTTTTTGTTACTTAGTTAATAAATCAAAAAACCCGCTTATAGGATGCGGGTTTTTTGATTAACTCTTTAATTGGTGCGAAGTGCACCTTTTTCTTCCTTAAGGCTGCTGTCTTTTCCTTATAAATGTTTCCCGTGAATCAAGATCAGTCGGCAAGAACAGTGTTTTTTTTCCTATTTTCGGGGAAGAAAGAAGGAAAATGTCGTTCCCTGCCCCTCTTTACTTTGGACTGAAATATGGCCACGATGAGCCTCAATGATATTTTTTGCAATGGCAAGGCCCAGACCAGTTCCTGCCCTTCCCCGAGTCCTTGCTTTGTCCGCTTTGTAAAACCTTTCAAAAACAAACGGTAAATCCTCAAAAGGAATTCCAGAGCCCGAATCTTTTACTTCAAAGTTAATGCCTTTTTCTTCTGTATGAACCAGTACTTTTACTTCGCCATCTTTTGGAGTATGCCTCATTGCGTTGTCAATAAGGTTGGTCAGTACCTGCTCAATACGGTCAGGGTCAAAAGAAAACTGGAGATCTTCAGGAATAAAAACAGCTCCAAGATTAACTTCATTTTCTTTAGCTAATCCCTGAAACTTCCGGATAATCCGGCTGATATAGGAAGAAACATTTATTTCGTCATATGTCAGCTGTATACGTCCTGCTTCCATTCGGGCGAGATCTAGAAGTTCATTAACCAGACGGCCCATTCTCAGGGATTCGTCATAGATGACTCTGGCCATTTCCTTCTTCTCTTCCCCAGTTTCGGCAATATCATCTATAATAGCTTCACTATAACCCTGAAGCATCGAGATGGGTGTACGGAGTTCATGTGAAACATTGGCAATAAAATCTTTTCGTAATTTATCAAGCTGACGCTCTTCAGTCATATCTCTAATAACAGCAACCGCACCGCGGATGAATTTATTGCTGTATAGAGGGCTGACAATAACTACCCAATAGCGTCCCTGAATGGAGATTTCTCCAAGCTGCTCTTTTTCAGTATCTACAGCCTGCTGAAACAACTCCATTACCCTAGAGGGAACCTCTTCATTATTTAAGCTGTTGTTTCCTTTTTCATAATACCAGTGCTGAAGAAAACGATCAGCAGGCGGATTTGTAATTAAGATGGTTCCATCACGATTAAACGTTATAACCCCATCAGCCATGCTGCTTAAAATACTTGCCAGCTGTTCTTTTTCCTGGCTTAGCGCATTCATATTAAATTTTAATTGCCGGCCCATTTGATTAAAAGCAGTTGCCAGTTCTCCAATTTCGTCATGGCTCAAAATAGGAACCTTCGTATCAAATTTCCCTCTGGCCACCTCAAAAGCTGCTTCCCTCATCTTTCTTAATGGTGCTGTAATTCTTGTTGAAAGAAAAAAAGCAAAGATCGTCGTTAAAATAATCGCCACGCCAGCCACCAAAAGGATAAATTTGGTTGTGGAATTCGTTGTTTCCTTTATGACATCAAGAGATTGATAAATAAAGACTGCACCTGTTTTCCCGCTTTCCAAATGAAGCGGTACACCTATGATTGAATAACTGGCAGTGCTGCCGGAAGAAAGTGTTGTTACTTTTTCAACCGACTTTCTGCCATTAAAAACCTTCGCAAGTTCCTGGTCCTTTTTAATATCTGCAAGAGTTAGTTTTTTCGATTTTTCTGTGTTCGGAGAATAATAGATTTCATTAGGATTTTTTATAATAACCACTTTTGTGGAATCATCGATAATTTCCCATGAAATCTCCAGACCTATCGGATCATTTTGATGCTGCTCCAGAACGTTGGCTATTTTCACTGCAGTTCTGGCCAGGTCCTTTTTCGTTTCATCAACATTATGATTTTGAAAATACTCAAGCAGCATAACAGTAAGAATAAAAAGGACAAACGAAACGAGCAGAAGAATGGTAAACCAAAGTTTACCTACAACGCTACGCCAAAAAATCATTCATTAACAACCTCAAATTTATAACCGACACCCCAGACAGTCACGATCATTCTGGCAGCTTCCTCGGAAACCTTGTTCAGCTTTTCCCTAAGGCGCTTAACATGGGTGTCTACGGTACGCAAATCACCAAAGAATTCATAGTGCCAGACTTCTTTAAGGAGCTGTTCACGATCGAATACTTTATCCGGTGCCTTTGCAAGGAAATAAAGGAGTTCATATTCTTTAGGTGTCAGGCTGACCTCTTTCCCATCAGCTGTTACTCTGTGGGCATCATTGTCAATTGTAAGGTGTGGGAAGACAATTACATCTTTTGTAGTTGTATCAGTTTGCAAGTAGCTTGTTTGAGAGCTTCTGCGCAGCAGCGCTTTTACACGCAGTACAACCTCCCGAGGACTAAATGGCTTAACAATATAATCATCGGTACCTACTTCAAAGCCCTGAACCCGGTTCACTTCTTCGCCTTTTGCTGTAAGCATAATAACTGGAGTTGCTTTTTTCTCCCTTAACTCACGGCAAACCTCGATTCCATCTTTACCAGGCATCATCAAATCCAGAAGAATAACATCATAGTCATTAGCCAATGCTTTTGCCAATGCCTCGTTTCCATCTTCTGCTTCATCTATTAAAAATTCTTCGCGTTCAAGATACATCTTCAATAAGCGGCGAATTCTTTCCTCATCGTCAACTACTAAAATCTTAGCGTCTTTTTCCATTAATAAATCCCCCCATGCAGATATTTTACAAAAAGCCCTTTCAATTTACCATGCTTTTCATGTGATAAACCTTACTAATTATAGTAAGATTCACAATTTTGATACATTTTATTCACGAGTAGGGTATTGACTTTTAAAAAAAGCCTCCACTAATGAAAAGTGAAGGCTATAAATAACAAATAAATGGATTAGGAACCAGCGTACGAATGAAGTCCTGCAATTACTAGGTTAACAGCTACGAGATTAAACATAATGATAACAAAACCTATAACCGCAAGCCATGCTGACTTCTCACCGTGCCATCCTTTTGAAAGACGAAGATGAAGGAATGCAGCATAAAATAGCCAAGTGATAAGGGCCCAAACCTCTTTTGGATCCCATCCCCAAAATCTTGTCCATGCAACCTGTGCCCAAATCATTGCAAATATTAATGCTCCCAAAGTAAATACTGGGAATCCAATAAGGACCGAACGGTAACTAATTTCATCTACGAGATCAGTATTAATATTTTTAACAAAAGGTTTTAATGAAGCGGCTACTCTCTTCCTTAAAATCAATCGGAGAAGGCCATAAAGTACTATACCCCCGCCAAATGACCAGATAACAGTATTTAGTTTTTTTGCGTTAATAAGGGCAGGAACCTCAAGAATAGGCTCAAAAGCTCCTTTGGTTAAAAGCTCTCCCTTATGAGGACCAGTAAGAGCAGGCATAGTGTATTCGACTTCTGCCGGATTATTGTTTTTATCCACCCAATTGAACTTTTCGTGGTAGTCGGCAAGTGAAAAGGCACTTGAAACCAATACAAATCCCAGAGTTGTTATTAAACCAAACATAACAACTTCCAGCCAAAAGGTTCTCTTGCTTGCACGATTCTGGTCAATCATCTTAACAAGGTAAATTAAGCCTGCGGCAAAGCTGACGGCAAGAATACCCTCTCCAATTGCAGCAGTAGTAACATGGATATAAAGCCAGTAGCTCTTTAATGCAGGTATCAAGGGTGTAATATCCCTAGGGAACATACTTGCATACGCAATTACAAGAACTGCAACCGGCATAGTAAACAACCCAAGAAGCGTTGTTCGGTATATCGCAAAAATAATGAGAAACGCACCGACTAGTGCCATTCCAAAGAAGGTTGTAAATTCAAACATATTACTGACAGGCGCATGGCCGGATGCAATCCATCTAAGGATAAAGAATCCTATTTGTGAAATAAAACCGGCAACTGTAAGAATAACAGCGATTCTGCCCCATTTGTTAATACCCGTTTTTTCTAACTGACCTTTTTTTGATTTAATGGCTCCCCCAAAAAATAGCGTTGCACATAAATAAAGAATAAAGGCAATTAACAATAAATTACTGCTGAGTGATACCAATCAGGCTCCCTCCTTCTCCATTTGATTTTGATCTCTTTGAAGCTGATCTTCAGGCATCTGCAAACCAGTATCCGCCAAAACAGCCTCTATCTCACGTTTTATTCCATACCAGTTTTTATTCGTATGGGCTGCTACCCATACTTCCCCACTTTTGTTCTGTATCCAAATTCTTCGGTGGTTCCAGTACATCCCTTGGATAACACCAATCATAAAGATAATTCCGCCAAGTATAATTGCCCAAAGGGTATTATCTTTTCGGACAGTAAGTCCGGAAACATTATTTGTTGCGATACCTCTGAATTTCAACTTGTATTTGTTGTTTCCAAAAGGTTCAATTGTCTGTTTGATTGCAACAAAGCTTGTTTCACCTTTCGGTTTGTCAGGCGTTCTCATTTTAAAGACAAAAGCTGGATTGTTAGGTATTCGAGATTTAGTTGTCGGCTCCCCACTTTTTCCAAACTCAAAGTCAGGGAAGTAGCTGAGAAGTTCAACTGAATATCCCTTCCCTAGGTCATATTTTGTATCCGGATTATTAAGATTTACTGTTAGGTCCCCGAATGATTTTCCTGTTGCCTTATCAGTTAAAGCAAAGGACATTTTGTTTAACTCGTTTAATTTATAGTCCACCTGATACAGAGAAAACCCTTCAAAGGTTAACGGTTCATTTACACGGATGCCAAAATCCTTTAGTTTTTTCAGCTTTGGCTTTTCTCCTGCAACTGTATTTCCCTGTGTTTTATACAGAGTAACATTTGATTGATAATTTTTCGGAATGTTACCCGCCCGCTCAATGGCTTCACCGAAAACCTGATCATCTTTATTTTTATTATAGATTTGAAGAATAAATTTATTGTTGGTTATATAATACTTCCCATTTGTTTCAGGAACAACTTTTGTTTCTCCTTCACGTATCCAAAGAACTTTGTCCACATACATGCCTGGTATAAAACGCAGCATTGCACCAATTAAAAAGATAATAAGTCCAATATGATTTATATATGGGCCCCAACGGGAAAAACGGTTCTTTTCTGCGAGGAGGTCTCCATTTTCTTCTCTGACATGATATCGTTTTCCTTTAAGCTTTTGTTTTAAAAGAGGCAAAGCCGCAGCCATTTGAGCATTTTGAGTAACTCCGAAAACCCTCTGCCTTTTAAGGAACCCTTCATGTCTGGTTACTCTTTGAGCTTTAAGAGCTTTGTATAGTGGTATTACCCTGTCAAGACTGCAAATAACAAGTGATACTCCAATGGATGCAATAAGGACAAGATACCACCAAGAATTAAATAAATTATGAAAGCCCAGTTGATAATAAAGCTTTCCAAACCATCCATATTGTTCCTGATAGTACTGCTCTGCCGGCATAACGGGAGGAATATACATTTCCTGAGGAAGAATGGTCCCTACGGCTGATGCAATTAGGGTAACAATAATCAGCCAGACTCCTACTTTAACAGATGAAAAGAAGTTCCATATTTTATCAATGATTGTTTTATTGTAGGTTATTGACCGACGTGCACTTCCTTCGTACCGCATATCCAGGAGGCTTTTATCTCTTTCCTGCTCATCCAGCACTTTCCCGCATGCTTCGCATAATACGGTACCATGAGGATTAACATGGCCGCATTCGCATTTTACATCTTTCATGATTAAAACTCCTCATTATTACGGTTTGATTTGCTCCATAAAATCTTTAGCCTCTTTTTCTGTAAGCTGGCCAGTATGATATTTCACCACAATCCCATTTTTATCTATTAAAAATGTTGCAGGCAAAGGGTCGATCCCGTATTCGGTCATTACCTGTTCATCTCTATCAATCATGATAGGAAAATCAAGAGAATGCCTCTCGGCAAACTTAGTAACAGCCACATTGGATTCCTTAATATCAACAGCGAGAACTTCGATACCTTTATCCTTGTATTGATGATATTGATTATTGATATAAGGCATTTCAGTTTCGCATGGCTTGCACCAGGTTCCCCAAAAGTTCAGGAATACACCCTGGCCTTTATATTCGGACAAGCGGTGCTTTTGACCATTCATATCCGTCAATACAAAATCCGGTGCCTTTTCCCCAACGGCCACTTTCATTTCATTGTCCTTTGTAAAGTTCGCATAAAGCGTATAGGCCACGGCCGCCAGCAAAACGAACAAAATGATGCTTCTGACAAATAACCGCCGTTTTTTCACAAAAAAACCCCCAGCTCCCAATATTCAGTTGAATTATACCATTTTTCATTATAACTATAGTGTAAATGTTAATTGTGAAGATTTTATGAATTTTTATTAACTGAAACCTGCGCCGCTGCACGTAATTGTTTTACCTCATGGTGAGTTAATTCACGTGCCTCTCCTGTTTTAAGACCACTAAGAGTTAAAAAAGCATAACGTTCCCTCTTTAGTTTCAAAACTCTATGACCAATTGCTTCGAACATCCTTCTTACCTGCCGATTTCGGCCTTCATGAATAGTGATTTCAATAATCGCTGTTTGCTTCTTATTGTCCATAGACAAAAGCTTAACCTTAGCCGGAGCCGTTTTTCCATCCTCAAGCTGAACGCCTTTTTCAAGCTTTCTCAAATTTTCCTTTGAGGGCATACCTTCTATTTTCGCCACATATACCTTATCAATTTGATTCCTCGGGTGCATAAGAAGGTTAGCAAAATCCCCGTCATTTGTTAGAAGCAATAATCCAGAAGTATCGTAATCCAGCCTTCCGACCGGATAGATTCGTTCTTTTATTTCCTGAAAAAAGTCTGTAACTACTTTACGGCCTTTTTCGTCCTTAACACTGGAAATTACGCCTCGCGGCTTGTACATTAGGAAATAAACAGGTTCCTCTTTTTCAATTGGAATTTCGTTTACTTCAACTTTATCTGATGGCACAACCTTTGTGCCCAGTTCTTTTACTACCTTGCCATTAACCTTTACCCGGCCATCCAAAATCAGTTCTTCAGCTTTTCTTCTTGAGGCTATTCCAGCCCTGGCGATTACTTTCTGCAATCTCTCCATTTATATTCACTCCAAACATTATACTGCAAAAGATAACTTATCATTTCTATCCTATAGAATTATGACATAAGTTTGTCTATTTTCAAAGTAACGGTTATTTTATCCAGAAAAATATTAATGCTTGTGTTACCGCCGGCAGGCTATCATTTGCAAATAAATTAAAATTTCCTTAAAATTTTCGCAATAGGATTTTTGAGAATAATAGATCAGGGGGGAACAGAGTGGTTTATAATGTTGAAAGATTCGCCTTCCATAATGAATCCGGTGCATTTGTACTGGATGTGTGGAGAAAAGAAGGAAAGTACTATGTTCATGCAGTACAGGCAGATATTAAGCAAAGCGCAAAAGGGTTTGCGTTTCATGCATTGCAGCGTACAGCGATAGAGAATGCAATTGAATATGTAGTTGAACAGAATAATAAATTTTTTAGTTATTGATTATAGTGCCTCTACGAATTAAACCCGGCTGCTGATCTCAGCTCCCGGCGCTCGTTTTCCGTGGCCGGGCAAGTTACTGCCTGAAGGTAACTTCGTGAGCTGCATCTGTGACCAGCTATATGCGGCTTTGCGAAGAGCTGAAGATTGGCTTTTTCGAATACTAAGGCGCAGGAACAAAAAGGAGCCTGTCAAACTTCAGCGTCTAGCCCCTTAGGTCGCATCGATCAATAAGTTCAAAAGCAGATACGAATCTTCACACTGCCAAAATTTAAAAAACCGGATGGTGCGGCCTTAAGTGCACATAATCCGGTTTCTTTATTTTTGAAATTATTTTAATACCAAATATACACGACAACTAAAATAGCTGCAGCAATTCCAGCAACATCTGCCAGCAGACCTACTTTTAATGCATCTCCCATTTTCCGTATCCCTACTGCTCCAAAATAAACAGTTAGTACGTAAAATGTGGTATCAGTGCTTCCCTGCAAAACAGAAGCCAATCTGCCGATAAAGGAATCGGGACCATGAGCTTCTATCAGATCTGCTGTCATGCCAAGTGCTGCAGTACCAGATATTGGACGAATAATAGCAAGTGGTACAATTTCCGCTGGCACACCAATGCTTTTTAAAGCAGGCCGAATAAACTCCATTAAATAATCCAACGCTCCGGAAGCTCGGAATACAGAAATGGCAACAAGCATACCAACAAGAAAGGGAATAATAGATATAGCAATCTTAATTCCTTCCTTGCCTCCTTCTACGAAGCTTTCATAGGTCGGAACGCCTTTAAAGGTTCCATATAATAGAATAAACCCAATTAAAATGGGAATAAACCATAGAGAAATAAGCGAAAGTATACCCATGCGATTCACCCTTTACGGCTTCTGCGGTAATAAAAATAACGGTCGATTAATATTCCGCATATAGCGGAAATGATGGTGGCAATAAGAGTTGGTACAACAATTTCTGTAGGAGAAGCCGAATGGTAATTCATCCTTATAGCGATGACGGTTGTCGGAATTAGGGTGATACTTGAGGTGTTTATTGCAAGAAAGGTAACCATTGACCGGCTCGCATAATCTTTTCCTCCATTAAGCTCTTTAAGCTGCTCCATTGCTTTGATACCTAAAGGTGTTGCTGCATTTCCAAGTCCAAACATATTAGCAATAATATTAGAAAGTATATATCCCATTGCCGGATGCCTAACCGGTACTTCTGGAAATAGCCATTTAACAACTGGTCTGAATAAACTTGAAAGCTTCTCGAGCAAGCCTGACTCCTCGGCTATTTTCATCATCCCCAGCCAAAAAACCAATATGCTGATCAGCCCGATACAAAGTGTTACGGCATCAGCCGCACCTTTAAAGATTGCTTTGTTTACTTCTTCCATTGTTCCATTGGCAATGCCAAATATGATTCCTATAATAGTCATGCCAACCCATATGTAGTTAACCATTGGCATTCACACCCGTGAAGGAAAAAAGCATTTCTTTTAAGGAACTTAGAAAACTAGTCTTTTTTTCCTTTTGTTTTTTTCCTAGATAAATAGGGACCTGTTTTACCTCTTTTCCATCAAAAAATACAATTGCTTTTCCAGCCACTTTAGGCTGTTTGCTTTTTCCAAGCTTGATTTTTTCGATTTTGTATTTTACCTCAAATAAATTCATCTCGTTTTCTTTAGCTGGATAAACTACTGACTTTTTTAAAAATAAACGTTCCTTTTTATAGGGATTCCCCTCAGGTTCGATTGTACCTTTAGATAATACCTCGGCCATATCGTAATTTCCGAACCCTGTTTCAAACATGGATATATGATCGTTCCAATCATCTGGTGCATTTAGTGTTACGGCAATCAGCTGCATATCACCTTTTTTTGCAGTTGTTACTAAAGTTCTTTTTGCCCTTTTTGTATATCCAGTCTTTCCCCCTGTACAGTATTCATATTTGGAAAGGAGACGATTTTTATTTTTCCAGACACGATCCCATTGCTCACCAGGGTTTGGTGCCCGATGTGACTTGGCAGATGATATTTTTTGATACTCAGGGTTTTGCATAGCATACCTGGTCAAAAGAGCCATATCGTAGGCAGTTGAGTAATGGTTCTCATGGTCATCGAGACCATGCGGGTTAGAGAAATGAGTATTCTCCATGCCTATCTCTCTTGCTTTTTGATTCATTAAGAATGCAAAGCCATCAAGGCTGCCCCCAACATATTCAGCGATGGCGGCTGCCGCATCATTTCCTGATCTTAGCATAAGGCCATATACAAGATCCCTCAGCTTTATCTTTTCGCCTGGTTTTAAATATATGGATGAACCCTCCGTTCCTGCTGCTGATTCACTTACCTTTACATACCGATCCATCTTTCCTGATTCAATGGCCAGGATTGCTGTCATGATTTTTGTAATGCTCGCAATCCTGCTTATTTTATGTGCGTCTTTCTCATATAGCACCCTTCCGGTTTTTTGTTCCATTAAGATGGCACTTTTTGCGCTCATCGGTTCCGATGCATCCGCATTATGGGGAAGGAAAGCAATGAAAAGCGAGACAATGAGGGCAAGTATGCCTGGTTTCCTGATCCTTACCATTTTGATAACCTCGTCTCCTTATATGTTTGTACAAGTTTATGCTGGACAGGGGCTGATATGACAAAAAACCGTCCGGGACTTCCTGGACGGTCAGAAAAAATACTTATATTTATTGGATAACATGATAAACAAACAGGAAATACTTCCAATTAAAATACAGGCCATTTTAGTTCTCTTGCTTTTTCAAATCTGCTTTTTACATTTTCCCAATTAACGATCTTCCACCAATTTTCAATATACTCTGTACGGTTATTTTTATATTGCGGGTAATAAGCATGCTCCCAGACATCCAAAACAAGCAAAGGGATAACGTCCCATTGTGCAAAGTCCATATGTTTTTCTGTTTGTAAGACTTCCAAATGCCTTGATCTTGGAGACCATACAAGCAGAGTCCACCCATTCCCCTCGACCTGTTTAGCTGCCTCAGTAAAATGTTTTTTAAATGCTTCAAAACTGCCAAAATAGCTTTCTATGCTTGAAAGCAGCAGTCCTTTTGGCTGCCCGCCGCCCGTTGGACTCATATTGGTCCAGAAAATGGTGTGGAGATTATGGCCAGAACCGTGAAAAGCGAGTTCCCTTGACCAGTGCTTAACTAATGAAAAATCATTCGTTTCTCTAGCCTTTTTCAAATTCACTTCTGCTTTGTTCAGGCCATCTACATAGCTTTTATGATGTCTGTCATGGTGAAGTTTCATAATTTCCTCTGAAATTACCGGCTCCAATGCACTATAGTCATAGGGAAGCTGGGGAAGATGATGACCGCCAGGAGGCAGTACAGTTTCATGGACATATATATTGCCAATCTCCTGCTTTCTTTTAAAATAGTTCTCAAAATCCTCATGTATCATCTCAGCCTTTTCCTGTAAATCCAGAAGATCTTTATTGGTTAAAGGATCTGAGACTCCCTCCATGATCTCTGTAAACCACTCCAGCCTTTCCCATAGCTCAGTACTTGCACCATCATTCTCTGATTCCAGAAAATTTTTCATCTGCTCATTCCATTCGAATAATTCATTAACATACTGACGGAAGCCGTCCATAAATATCTCCTTTCAGTTAGGGCTGTTTTAAAGACTGAGCCCATTAATAGAGATATTTTTATAATATGAAAAATGGGCGAAGGGGTTCTTATTAAGAAAAAAGGTCAATAATTATCAGGAGAACACCGGGATAAATAAAAAATGGACTGTATTTGCTATAGAGCAATACAGTCCATTTAAAAAATTATTTAGATTGAATCATTTTAGTCCGGTAATCCGTTTCATAGAATTCCAATTCTTCGCGCACACGCTGAAATTCCGCTTCAAGACTCATTACCAGCTGCTGGACAGCTTCGGGCACCGTTTTGTAAAACTTAATTGAATTTTTTCCTGTATAAGCAGAACGGCTATCTTCATACCAGGCATCATTTTTCGGAGAGAAGAATTCTTCAATGCACTGATGGAAAATCCGATATAAGGTTTTTTCAGCAGCAGCTTTTTGAAAAGGCTCGCTGCCTAATATCACTGCACATGCGTCATGTGTATCCTCACAGTTTACAAGCAGTTTTCTGAGACTTGAGAGAATTAATTTATAGTAATTCTTATCTTCCTCATTGCCGGAAGAAAGCTGATCAAGTGTCGTATCATTCAAAAAGTCCTCTAGCTTGAATTGGGTTGCTCCCAAGAAATTTTTAACATCGTACAATTGTGTTTTTACTAATGTATTAGCCACTATTTTACCCCCGGATGATTAATTTACTTTTAGCTGTGCAATAAACTCGAGCGGAGACCGTAATTCATATCCATTTTGAAGTCCCAAAGAGTCGAAAACTTCCGGCAGTTTTTCGAAGTTTATACCTTGGAAATAAGAAACAAGCTCCTGCTTTGAATTAATATAAACCCTTTTTCTATGACGAAGGCCTGGATTTTTCAATAGGCACACGAGGGCTACTGTATCTTTAAATGTTACCTCCCGTGAACCAGCAGTAAACATTGGTTCCTGAGTGTATGGAGTAAATTCAGGGAATAATTGATCGAAATAACGGACGTACAGAACATGCAAAGTCTTTTCTGTACCCTCTTCAATAAAGGTTATTTCACTTCTGTTAAAGAAATCTTCCGAGGTATTCGGTTTTTCTTTTTCGAGCTCGTATCCCTTGCATTCTTTGATTAGCAAAGATTTCTCCCCCTTGTACTATCCTATAAGAGTCAACCTTATTTTAACACAAATATCATCAAAATGTTTGAAAATTAAGAGCTTTTCCGCGCCATCAATTACTTCATTGTTTCCTGGAACTTTTCAAAGAATAAATCTGCCTCTTCCTGTACAAATTCTTCCTCCACTCTGTCAGGGAGAGGTGGGAGCTCATCAATATTTTTTAACCCAAAATAATCGAGGAATTCTTTAGTAGTTCCATATAGATAAGCACGGCCAGTACCTTCATTCCTGCCTACTTCCTTTATTAAAGCTTTAGCCATAAGAGTCTGAAGAGGCCTTTCGGTTTTTACGCCTCGTATTTCTTCTATTTCCGCTCTTGTTATCGGCTGTCTGTAGGCTATAATAGCCAAAGTTTCAAGTGCTGCTTGTGATAATGTATGGTTTCCTGGTGAATCAACCAGCTTTTTCAAAAATGGTGCATTTTCTTTTTTCGTTGCAAGCTGAAACACACCTGCCAACTGGACAATGATGATGCCCCGATCTTTGTTTTGTTCCAGTTCTGTTTTAACATCCTCGATAATATCCCTTGCGTTTTCAGGCTCTATCTCTAAGACCTCCGCAATCTGCTTGAGGGAAAGACCTTCATCACCTGCAGCGAATAATAGGCTCTCGAGGATGCTCTTCCAATTAATAATTTCCAATCTTCCTTACTCCTTCCCCAATTGCTTCAACAAAAATCTCCTCAAAATTCCCTTGCTGTTCCACATCTATTTCTTTTCTCTTGATTAACTCAAGGATGGCCAGAAAAGTTATCACTACATGCTCTTTGTCAGGATAGGGAAACAGTTCATTAAAGCTTTTTCTCCCTTTTAAGGACTTAAGCTCAGACAAAATTTCATCCATTCTCTTTTCAATGGATATTTCCTGCCTTGCTATTTTGGTAGCCATTGGCCTTTGCAATTTTTTTCGGCGCATCAGCTTTTGAAAGGCACTCAGCATATCATAGAGTGACACATTCATATCTATTTTTTCCGGCTTAATGTCTTTTGCAAAATCGGACAGATCACTTGGCGGCTTGGTATACATTAGGCTGCGTTCCTCTTCAAGCGATTTAAGATCATTTGCCGCTTCTTTATATTTCCGATATTCAATTAGCCTTTCGACAAGCTCGTCACGGGGATCTTCCTCATACTGAATTTCGTTTTCATCAACTTCTAAAGTCTCCTCATGCTTAGGGAGCAGCATTTTGCTTTTGATCGCAAGCAGTGTAGCTGCCATGACAAGATATTCACTGGCAACATCCAGCTTCAAATCCTTCATGGTATGTATATACATTAAGTATTGTCCGGTAATTTCAGCAACCGGAATATCGTAAATATCAATTTCAAGGCGATTGATCAAATGAAGAAGCAAATCAAGCGGCCCTTCAAAAGCATCAATCTTTACATTATAATGCTCGTCTTGCATGTCTCTCACCATTATTTCTTCACATATTTGATATTTGTCCTTTGTTTTATGACTATTAATAGTATAGAGGATTCCATAGGCTTATCCAATAGAAAATTAACCCTTACGCCGTTTTTCGGGACATCTGCCTATAACATATTCGTTACCTCTTACATATGATGTCAGGGAAAACAATCAAAATAATAGGAGGTTTTATAAATGTCCGGTGGTGGATTCGGCTTCGGCTCTGGTTTCGCTTTAATCGTTGTTCTGTTCATTTTGTTAATTATCGTAGGTGCTTCCTGGGTTTACTAATTGAACAAAAGGCTTTAGCGCCCTTGGCGCTAAAGCTGGATTATAACCTTGTTGGAGTTATTGCAAGGTAAAGATCCTGCGTTCACTAAAAAGCCCAGAAAGCAGATAAATCCTGCCAAAAGCCCGCTGATAATAGCGGGCTTTTTCATTTTATAGCAGGGCAATAGAACTTGAACATTTGGAGATACAGCAGCCACGTATCTCTTTTCCCTCCTTCTCGATTCAAGTTCTTCAGTTATGCTACACTGTATATACTTGCATATGGAGGAATTAAAGAATGTATTCAAAAGCTTATATTGAGTATTTAGCCCATTTCCATGGTGATCGTGATTATTTTGAATGCCATGAAATCCTGGAGGAATACTGGAAAGAAGCAGATCCAGGCAATAAGAACTCTATCTGGGTGGCGCTTATCCTGCTGGCAGTTTCCTGTTATCATCATCGCCGGGGAAATTTCAAGGGTGCTCTCAGAACCCTCAGGAAGGCATTGACTCTATTTTCCGCTAGCAGGGAAACCATTAGCGGTCTTGGAATAGATCCTTCAAGTTTCTTTTGTCTCCTTAAGGAGCGCCAAAGCAGAATGGAAAAAAAAGATTCCTTTCAAGTTCTTGATATCCCCCTGAATGACCAGGAATTAATAATGGAATGCACTGTAATGTGCAAAGTAAAAGGTTTTGAATGGAAAAGTCTTGAACAACCCCCAGAGGACATTGTCCACAGGCACCTAACGAGGGATAGAAGTGACGTGATCCGTGAAAGAGAGCAGGCTATCCAAGTTAGAAAAGCTTAAACCAAAACAAAAACCAAGGCAGCGAATTTTTATTCGCTGCCTTTTTCCGCGCAATCATCATCTTTTATACACTTTTCCATAAAAGGTGTAATAAATTCATTAGCCTTGATCTGTTTTTGAGGAAACATATCCAGAAGCGCACGCACCATTTTTTTCCCTACGCCCTGATAGCGATGTGATGGATTAACGGAAATATGCTGAACTTCCCAGACATCCTTTTCCAGAAAAAGTACTCCAAGAAGGCCTATTATATCATCTTCCTCTTTCCAGAGAAACAGCTGCCAATCTTCTTCATTTTCATATTGCTTCATGGTTTGCTGAAGTTTTTTCAAATCCTTTTCATTTGGCATGAAGGATAACAAACCCATAGCTATTTTCTCGAAAGCTTTTTTATATCTAATTAACATATTAACCCCTCATTATTTCAAATAAAAACAGAAACTTTTGGTATCCTATTCTTCCTCCTGAAGATTGCATTAAATGCTCTAACAGGTGTAATTTATTATATGTGCTGAAGGAATTATGTTTCATTACTCAACATCATACAAAATAACGGGCAATTGAGCAAACAATATTACGGCCTTACTTGGGGGCAATGAATATCCAATAAATTAATCCCCATAATATTGCAATCCCTAGAAGAATGCCAAATAAGGTCCAATTGCTTTTTTTCATTAAGTTCACTTTCCTTTAAATGATAAGTTCTGTATGTTGATTTAGTCCATTCTACACCAAAGCAGAGAATTAATCCATTTTCGTTCCAAAAACCCACCTTCGGTAAAACCAAATGGTACAATATTATTTACCCCATATGAAACTTTAAAACGAGATTTTACGTTTTATATATTGGGGAAAGTAAAATGAAATACTCACAATTAAAGGAGATCATCCCATGAAAAAAATGACCTTGTATTTTATCCTATTGTTTCTTTTCTTATTGCCGGTACACAGTTTTGCAGACATGGCAGAAGGAGATATGATTGTTACTCTTGGTGAAAATTTAACCCAACAGCAAAAAGCTGATCTTCTGGAAGAAATGAATGCTCCAAGCAGTGTTCAGGTTATCACCGTTTCTAATGCCGAAGAACATAAATATCTTGGAAAATATATCTCAAGCGCCCTAATTGGGACGAGAGCTCTATCCTCCTCGGCGATTACAATGGCTGCTAAAGGAGACGGAGTTTCTGTTAAAACTAAAAACATTACTTGGGTAACAGACGAAATGTATGTTAATGCCCTTATTACGGCAGGTGTTAAGGATGCGAAAGTCTATATTACTGCCCCAAGTCCGGTTTCAGGAACAGCTGCTCTGACCGGAATTATAAAAGCCTATGAAATATCTGCTGATAAAACCATTCCTGAAGATGTAAAACAAGCTGCCAATGAGGAAATGGTAAAAACAGCAAAGCTTGGTGATTCCATCGGAAAAGAAAACGCAGCAGCCTTAATTGCTAAAATAAAAGAAGAAATCGCCAAAAATAAGCCGAAGAATGATGCTGAACTGCGGCAAATCATCGAACAGGCTGCAAAGGAACTTAACGTCAAACTAACTGAACAGCAAATCCAGTCCCTCATGGACCTGTTTAACAAACTGAAAGACTTAAATATTGACTGGAACCAGGTTGGCGACCAGCTTAACAAAGCAAAAGACAGAATTTCAAAATTTCTTCATTCTGACGAGGGCCAAAGCTTCCTTGATAAACTTAAACAATTTTTCATTAGTTTAATAGATGCTATTAAATCTTTATTTAGCTAAAGAATTAGAAAAACTTGGTATTCGCCAAATCCTTTTTGGCGGATGCCTTAGTTTTGCTTATGCGTTCAGAATTTATGGATATAAATTCTGATTAGCTAAAATTAGCCCCGCTTTCATGAAAGCGGGGCTTTTTTCATCATTCTATTTGAGAGGAAGATCGCAGCGCAGCAAGTCCTCGTATGTTTCTCTTCTGACTACAAGCACTGATTCTCCATTTTCAGCAAAAACTACTGCAGGCCGCGGCAGGCGGTTATAATTATTCGACATTGAATAGCCGTATGCACCTGTAGAAAATACTGCCAGGATATCACTTGCTCCGGTTTCCGGAATAGGAAGATCCCAAATAAGCATATCCCCGGATTCACAGGCTTTCCCGGCAATCGAAACAATCTCTTTAGACGGGGCCAACGGTTTGTTTGCAAGTACAGCCTCGTACTTTGCCTGGTAAAGCGCAGGTCTGATATTATCGCTCATTCCTCCGTCAACAGCAAGAAACTTTCTGATTCCAGGAACGTCTTTTGAGGAACCGATCGTATAAAGTGTTACTCCCGCGTCGCCAACTAGAGAACGACCCGGTTCAATCCAAATTTCTGGCATTTTTAGAGAATATGAAGAAGAAAGCTTTTTCACCTCTCCAATAATTTCCTCCACATATTGCGAAGGGGCAAGAGGCTCATCTTCCTTTGTATAGCGAATTCCAAATCCACCGCCAAGGTTTAAAACTGAAGCCTCAAAACCAAGTTCTCTTTTCCATAAATCAAGTTTTTCATAAATCTTTTGGGCAGCCAAAAGAAAGCCCACCGTTTCAAATATTTGGGAACCGATATGGCAATGAATTCCCAAGACCTGAAACCTGCTTGAATGAATAGCTTTCTCCAAAGCTTTCTGGGCTTGGCCATTTTGCAAATCGAAACCAAACTTGGAATCTTCCTGACCCGTCAAAATATAATCATGGGTATGCGCTTCAATTCCAGGGGTTACCCGCAGCAAAATTGGAACCGAAGTGTTTTTTTCAGAGCAAATACTATCCAATAAATCCATCTCATAAAAATTATCAACGACGATGCAGCCAATACCATTATCAATGGCCATTTCAAGCTCATCACGGCTTTTGTTATTCCCATGAAAATGAATGCGTTCCTGGGGGAAATTTCCTGCTAGAGCAGTATAAAGTTCTCCTCCTGAAACAACATCTAGGGACAGGCCCTCTTCATCCGCAAGCTGTACCATGGCAACTGTTGAAAAGGCCTTACTAGCATAAGCGACCTGTGCATTTACATTTTGTTTTTTAAAGGTATCTTTAAAGCCTCTGGCCCGATCACGGATCAGTGCTACGTCATATACATACAACGGGGTTCCGTATTGTTCGGCAAGCCTTACAGCATCCACCCCGCCAATTTCAAGATGTCCAATTTCATTGACTTTTACTGTCATTTTGTGCAGCCCCTTCTCCCGACCCTTTTGAAAAATAGACAGAATCCACGAAAGATACTGTCTACTTTAGTCCTTTATTTAATTAAAATTACTTTATCATAATTTAGGCCTTCAGTGCAATGGCTTTTAATGGGGCTGCCGATACTTGTTTCTTGGATGGACAATACTTGGTCTAAGAATCGAACCAGGTACCGCCCGGCGGATAATAATATGCAAGAAGGCTTTTGGCTCAAACGGAAGAAACGGCCAGAAATAGGGAGTATTAAGTACTCTTATATTTACTATGAAGAGGAAGAATAGGGTTGTGCCAATAATAAAGCCCGGTGCGTGAAACAGTGCTGTCAGTATCATTAAAATGATTCGTGTAATTTTATTGGCCACACTTAATTCATAGCTTGGTGTCGTAAAGGTTCCAATACCAGCCACGGCTACATAAAGAATAACCTCCGGAACAAATAATCCCACATCAATAGCAATTTGGCCAATCAAAACTGCCGCAATCAGACCCATTGCAGTTGATAGCGGTGTGGGCGTATGGATCGCAGCCATTCTTAAAAATTCAATTCCCATATCAGCAAGAAAAAGCTGAATGATAACCGGTATATTAGTTTGTTCATTTGGCCCAATAAATGCTATCTTTTCTGGCAGCATTGATGGCTCTACTACAAAAAGCAGCCAGAGCGGCAGCAGAAAAATAGAAGATAGTACACCCAGGAATCGGGTCCAGCGGACAAAGGTACCAACCGCCGGTGACTGCCTGTATTCTTCCGCATGCTGTACGTGATGGAAATAAGTAGTCGGCGTAATAATTACACTTGGAGATGTATCTACATAAATAATGACGTGACCCTCTAATATATGAGCGGCTGCAACATCTGCCCTCTCTGTATAACGGACAAGAGGGTAGGGGTTGAATCCCTGCTTCAGCAAGTATTCTTCAATTGTTTTATCAGCCATTGGTATTCCATCTATAACAATATTTTTAATTTCTTTCCGTACAATTTCAATTAAATCCTGATCAGCAACATCCTGAAGATATCCTAATGCTACGTCTGTTTTTCCACGGACACCTACGTGCAGCATTTCAAAGCGAAGCCGTTCATCGCGGATTCTTCTCCGAGTCAACGCTGTGTTAAGAATAATATTTTCCACAAATCCATCGCGCGAACCTCTAACAACCTTTTCTGTATCCGGTTCCTGCGGTGACCTGCCTGGATAGCTTCTTACATCAACAATAAGCCCTATCCCTACTCCATCGACAAAAACAGCAATAAGTCCGGAAAGAACCTTGGTAATACAGTCATCAAGAGTTTTAATTTGCTCTACAGACTGGTTTACCAGCCTGTTTTCCACTATTTTGAACAAATCGGTAGATAATTTTTCATGGTCATTGATACTAACTAGAACTTTAATTATCTGTGTAATATACACAGTATCACACAGACCGTTTACAAAGTAGATATGTACATCCTTGCGAAGGATTTTAAGTTTCCTGACTCCCAGGTCAAAACTTTTTCCCAATCCGACTCTTTCTTTCATGTACTGCTCAATTTCATCGACAGTATCAGGGACGGGCCATTTCACCTTTTCTATATCTACCATTCATAACCGCTCCTTTCCAAAATAAGTTCGACCGCTTTTCTTGTAATAGGTGCACCGCGTTCGTAGTGATCGCGTCGAGACATTTTCCCAATATCACCTATGCCTACAATAATGGGAACATCCAGTTGGTCTAGACAATAGACAGTATCCCCATTAATGCGGCCCATCTCCATTTCCGGAATTCCATATTTATCAACCCCATATGGTGTTAGTTCCCCGTCTCTGTCGATACAGACATCGACTCTTGTCCATTCTTCCTGCCTTGTTCTAGAAGCAACAGCAATGATTCCAAGTACCTCAATATCTTCATGGAGTGCTACATACTTTAATGCCATTTCCCCCAAACCTTCTCCCAGCAGACCTCCATCATCAAACATGACCAGGACAGGATCGTGATGGGCTTTTTTAATCATCTCTACCAGTTCCGGACCATTATGGGCAGAAGGATTCCCATGCGACATGGATATACAGCGGCCTCCTATTTCTAAAGCAACATGCTCTACTGCCCGTCTGGCGTAATCATCTCCATCTGTTATGAGAATAACTTTTCTCTTCTCGCTCATCCTGTTATTCCTTTCGCCCGAAAGTTAATGATGAATAAAATAAACCCATTGAAAAATAGATCCAAAGATTTTTCCTAGCACAAGAGCCATCAATAATGTAACTATCTCTCCGTCCATTCCAATTCTCTTGGCTAGAATAGGGATTACATTTAGCACTTCCGTTAAGGCTGCAGCAAGCATACCCACATAAACCCCTCCGGCTAAGCCCAAGGGTATTAAAAACCACGGATGGATTCCAAGCACAGGGTCCCGCAGACTTGCCACAATGCCAACCATCGTTCCTAAGACAACTGCGATTTCATACCATTGAATCATTTTCATGGTTTTACTAAGCTGAGTTAACCTTGGAATGATACCAAGTACTGTTAAAAAAGCGACAAATCCAGCTCCTACTGCCAGCCCTCCGGCAAGGCCGATAAAGATAACAAATAAAATTTTAATCGTCATCATCTATTCTTTTAATACTTTCCTTGTTTTGACTGATAATGACATAATTATCGAGGTCCATCTGATAATTAAACATCTCTACTTCTAAAGGGCTCGGTTCTTCGTTGAGCCGCTTTCGGAATATATGATTAAAGAACAGAATCATTCCCAATCCCAGCCCAATAGAGTATGGTATTTGAAAAAGAAAAGGCTTCGGATCATGTTTGCCGGTGATTATTGTGGCCAGCTTTTCCTGTACAGACCTCATGCTGACATCATCATGGAAGTTCATTATGGCGAGAGCAGAACCAAAGAACAGCAAAAACCATATTAAAAGAAAAATGGGAGCCGATACTCTTTTTTTCTTATAAACCACTTCTATAATTGTTTGTGCGGGTCCAATAGTTTGGATTTCTGCTTCTTTAAATTGGTGTGAAATCTTTTCTATCACCTTCATTACATCGATAACGACAATATTGAGATCCTGCTGTGAAACCTTGTATATCACCATTTTCTGCAAGGCGGCAAGCATGTATTCGGGCGCAATTATTTGCGCCATATCTTCTAAGATCACTTTATCATCAGGCCAAACCTGAACACGCTGCCGCAGGCGAAGATAGATCGTTTTTTCCAAAACTCTCACTTCCCACACAATGATTTCCTCGTATAGATTAGTATGGATTAAATCGATATTTTCATGATATCCAAAAATTAACAAAAGAAACAAAGGGCGCAAACTTCCTGATCAGATGATGAAAGGCTAAAGTGGCTACTACCTCGAAAAAACAGCGCTTTTCCTTCGTGCGATGCTGATGCTTCCGAAGCTTTCCTTGTCCTGATTTTTGGAGTGGTTTTGCTTATGTCCCCGAGCTGTTCGAATCATCACCTATCGGTCATGATCCTCAAAAGATATTCAATGAAGTAAATTCCCGAGGAAAACTGGCTGGGCGTAGGAGCTAGATTCCAATAACTTTATTTGTATTTATCTACAGGATTAAAATCTATAGTTTCCTTAACAACGAAAAAAAGAGCCGCAAGGATTTATATATCCATGCGGCTCTTCATTTCCTGTAATATCTTTTTTTCCAGCCTTGAAACTTGAACCTGCGAAATACCCAGCCTTGCAGCTACCTCTGATTGAGTTTGATCCTTGTAATAACGCAAATACACAATCAGTCTTTCACGTTCATCGAGTTCCCTAATGGCTTCTTTTAAAGCAATTTTATCAAACCATTTGCCATTGTTTCCATCATCAATCTGGTCCAGCAGAGTAATAGGATCTCCATCATTCTCATAAACAGTTTCATGAATAGATGTTGGAGTCCTGCTTGCCTCCTGGGCCATGATAATCTCCTCGGGCGACAATTCCAGATTTTCAGAAAGCTCACTGACAGTTGGAATTCTGCCGAGAACTTTTGATAATTCATCCTTTGCCTTCCGAATCCGATTACTCATCTCTTTGAGGGAACGGCTGACTTTTACTGTCCCATCATCCCGAATAAATCGCTGGATTTCTCCGATTATCATGGGAACAGCGTAGGTAGAAAATTTGACATCATAAGATAGGTCAAATTTATCTACTGATTTCAACAGCCCAATGCAGCCAATTTGGAATAGATCATCCGGATCATAACCTCTGTTTAAAAAGCGCTGGACAACAGACCAAACAAGGCGCATATTCTTCTCAACAATGAGGTCTCTTGATTCCTGGCAGCCATCCTGGCTTTTTTTAATAAGCTCCTTAACCTCATGATCCTTTAAATACGTTTTGTTCTGATCGTTCTTGACCTCCACATCCATTGGCAAGTCTCCTTAATTGCAAAGCATTTTGCTCGATGACAAATGCTTACGTAGTCTGACTTCGGTTCCTTTGCCAGGCTGTGAATGAATCTCTACCTCATCCATAAAATTCTCCATGATAGTAAATCCCATACCGGAACGCTCCAAATCCGGCTTTGTTGTAAACAATGGCTGACGAGCTTCTTCCACATCTGCAATTCCATGTCCAATATCTTTAATGGACATTTCAATCAATCCATTTTCAATGGTTACATTAATAAAAACAATCCCTTCCGGGTCATTATCGTAGCCGTGGATAATTGAATTGGTAACAGCTTCTGAAACAACTGTTTTAATTTCGGTCAGCTCATCCATCGTTGGGTCAAGCTGGGCAATAAAGGAAGCAACAGTAACACGGGCAAAAGATTCATTTTGGCTAAGAGCGCTAAACTGCAGTTTCATTTCATTTTTCACGGTTACGCTACCCCCAATCTTTGCAAAGCAAATTCTTCAGACGGTTCCATGCCAATAATTTTAAACATGCCCGACATATCGAATAATCTTTGAACAGCTGGAGAAATAGCGCATACGACCATTTCACCGTGTACCTGCTTGATTTGCTTATATCTTCCCAAAATAACGCCCAAACCGGAGCTATCCATAAACGAAAGTTGTTCCAGATTTAAGACAATATGGCGAATTTGATTCCTTTCAATTGTCCCAGCTGCTTTCTTGCGAAGTTCTTCTGCTGTATGATGATCTAATTCACCGCTCAAACGCAGGCACAAAACATTATTTTTTATTTCCATATCAATGTTAAGACTCACTATCCCTGGCCTCCTTAATCTGGTATAGTGAGTCAATTCGCTTTTAATTTGGCAATATCCTTCCCCTAAGACAAAACTAGTCGGCTTTCGCTAAAAGAAGTGCCCTTCCTTATCTTTTCGACACCCGGAAGTGTGCGATTGATCATGGCCTGCTTTTATCACCCGTTTTTAACTCCCAAGAAATGTTGAGATTACTACGATCCACTTTGTTTTTTCCTATAAGATTTCAGTCACCAATTTAGATTTATAATTTTAACTCTTATTCACCGGACTTTGTAAACATGCCGAATGCTCTCTTATAGAGGTTCCACCAGCTTGCTTCCTTAACATCCTTTTCAGCGACCAGAGGGCTTTCCATTAGAACTTTACCACTCTTTACAAGCTGAATTGTTCCAACCTGATCTCCTCTTTCAATTGGAGCCTGAAGGTCTTTCATTATAACTACCTTTTTCTGAATTTTTGACGTTTTTTCTCCCTTCTTTGTTAGAAGAGAAATAGGTTCACTGGTTACAGCATTTACTTTGCTTATTTTCCCTTTGCTAATTTTCGCCATTCCTACACTCACATTGCGTTTAAATATAGGATGAGTTTCATATTGGCTAAATGCATAATCAAGCATCTTTGTTACCTCTGCATTACGTTCTTTTGAAGTCGGAGCACCAAATACCACTGCAATGACTCGCATGCCATTTTTTTGCGCAGTAGCTGTAAGACAGTATTTTGCTTCTGATGTAAAGCCGGTTTTAAGGCCATCAACCCCAGGGTAGAAGCGGACCAGTTTGTTCGTATTTACAAGCCAGAATTTCTTATCTGTATCTTCACGCAGGTAAGCCTCATACAACCCGGTAAACTTAGTTATATCCTGATACTTTAATAATTCCTTTCCCATAATAGCCATATCATGTGCAGTGCTGTAGTGGCCTTCAACCGGAAGTCCAGTAGTATTTTTGAATACTGTGTTTTTAAGGCCAAGCTGTTTGGCTTTTTTATTCATCATTTTTACAAATGCAGGCTCGGATCCACCTATTCTTTCGGCCATAGCCACAGAAGCATCATTTCCTGAACCAATAGCAATTCCACGGAGCATTTCTTTTACCGTCATTTCCTCGCCAGGCTCTAGGAAAATTTGAGATCCGCCCATTGAAGCAGCATATTCGCTTGCTCGAATCTTTTCATTCCAGGATAATTTTCCTTTATCAATTTGTTCCATAATTAACAGCATGGTCATGATTTTCGTCATGCTGGCAGGGGGAAGCTTTTGATTGCTGTTTTTCTCATAAAGAATCTTTCCTGTATCCCTTTCAATTAGAATGGCAGACTTAACATTTTTGACAAGACTATCATCACTGTTTTCTTTGGCAAAAGCAGGCATGCCAAGGGATGAAATCAGTAAGAACATAACTATAATTGAGACGATTCGTTTCATTCGCATAACCCTCCTATTCTTTATAGGGTCATTTTTTCCAAAACAAACATTTTTATACAGTATTTTCCTTACTTCAAAAATAAAAAAGCCCGGGAACATTTCCCGAACTTTCGAAATAAATTTATTCAGTGATTTCTCCGTGTATGAGAACCGGAGCTTCTACCTTTGCAGCGGTAAGAATTATATTGTTATAAAGCATCTCTTTCACTTCATTTACATCTTCAAAATTACTGTATATAGTAACGATTGATTCGCCCTTCTTTACTTGGTCGCCTATCTTTTTGCGTAAAACAAGGCCCACTGCCAGATCAATGACTGATTCTTTTGTTGCTCGGCCAGCTCCAAGGAGCATAGCTGCTGTTCCTACCTCGTCAGCGACGATTTCAGATACAAAGCCATCTTCTTTAGCTTCTAGTTCAAATGTATATTTAGCTTGGGGCAATTTCGATGGATCATCAACGATGCTTGCGTCACCACCTTGGGAACTTAAGAAGACCTTAAGCTTATCAAGGGCGGAGCCATCCTTGATAGCAGCCTCAAGCAATGCACGAGCTTCAGTCAGTGAAGAAGCTTTCTCAGCTAGATACACCATATGACTGCCTAGTGTGAGACAAAGCTCTGTTAAATCCTCCGGTCCTTCACCTTTGAGCGTGTCAATGGCTTCCTTGACCTCCAAGGCATTTCCAATTGCAAAACCAAGCGGCTGACTCATATCCGAAATCACGGCCATTGTCTTTCTGCCAACATTATTTCCGATTCTGACCATTGCACGGGCCAATTCCTTTGAATCTTCAAGAGTCTTCATAAAAGCTCCCGCGCCTGTTTTTACATCCAGGACTATAGCATCGGCTCCTGCGGCTATTTTTTTACTCATAATCGAACTCGCTATCAGCGGAATGCTATCCACAGTTGCCGTTACATCTCTTAAAGCGTAAAGTTTTTTGTCAGCAGGGGTAAGGTTTCCGCTTTGGCCTATAACAGCAATCTTATTTTTATTGACGAGGTTGATAAATTCACTGTTTTCAATTTCAACATGGAATCCTTTCACCGCTTCAAGCTTGTCAATTGTTCCGCCAGTATGGCCCAATCCGCGTCCGGACATTTTTGCCACAGGCACTCCTACTGATGCAACGAGTGGCCCAAGTACTAGTGTCGTAGTATCACCAACACCTCCGGTTGAATGTTTATCAACCTTGATACCCTTAATCTGTGATAGATCAATTTGATCACCTGATTCAACCATTGCCATCGTTAAATCTGCGCGCTCTTTCTCCGTCATTCCTTTGAAAAAAATAGCCATGGTTAGAGCGCTGACCTGGTAGTCAGGTATACTACCATCTGTATATCCTTTTATTATAAAATTAATTTCTTCTGAGGATAACTCCAATCCGTCACGCTTTTTTTCAATCAAATCAACCATTCTCATTGCCATCATCACTCCGCTTTAAAAATAAATTATTCAGCTATGCTCAGAACAAGCTCTTTTACGTATAGCAGGAAGTCTGACTTTACTCTCTCAGTTGTTTCGATAACTTCATCATGTGTTAATGGCTGATCAAGAATTCCGGAAGCCATATTTGAAATGCAAGAGATGCCAAGCACTTTAATCCCAGAGTGGCGGGCTACAATTACCTCTGGCACAGTTGACATTCCAACTGCATCTCCGCCTAGAACACGAATCATCCGCACTTCTGCCGGTGTTTCGTAAACAGGACCCGTATTGCCTACATAAACGCCTTCTTTTACTTTAAGATTAATTCTGCTTGCAACGGTCTTTGCAAGGACGCGAAGTTCTTTGGAGTAAGCCTCTGACATATCAGGAAAACGCGCACCCAAGCGGGCATCATTCGGTCCGATCAGCGGGTTGGAACCCATGTTATTAATATGATCGGATATAAGCATTAAGTCCCCTGCCTCAAAGCTTTGGTTAACGCCTCCGGCAGCATTAGTCACGATCAGGACTTCAATACCTAGCTCCTTCATTACACGAACTGGAAAGGTTACTTTATCAAAGGAATAGCCTTCATAAAAATGGAATCTTCCTTGCATAGCAACCACTTCTACTCCACTAAGTGTGCCAAAAACAAGCTGACCTGCATGACCTTCAACAGTTGAAACAGGAAAGTCCGGAATTTCGTGATAAGGAATCTTTACCGGATCTTCGATTTCATCAGCCAGAACACCGAGGCCCGATCCCAGAATAAGACCGATTCTAGGCTTGTTTGAATATTTCTCTTTTAAAAAGTCTGCTGCTCCTTGAATTTGTTCTAATTTCATCTTTATCCCTCATTTTAACGTTATGTAAAATTTATCACCCGCTTTAGGCAATCCAGGTTAGGTACCTGACCTGTGAGCTTTAACGGGCGATAGTTCGCTGGCACTTAAGTTTGTGGTTAGAGCACTATCTGCTTTTCTTATTTCAATTCACTTAGGAAGCTTTTACCATACTCTGGCATTGTAACGTTGAAGTTCTCAGCCACAGTTGCACCGATATCAGCAAAGGTTTCGCGAAGAGGCAGCTCTTTTCCTTCCTTCAATCCCTTTGAATAAACTAAAAGAGGTACATATTCACGGGTATGGTCTGTTCCTGGATGTACAGGATCATTTCCGTGGTCAGCGGTGATGATTAAAAGGTCTTCTTCCTTCAGCTTAGAGAATACCTCTGTAAGCCTTGCATCATATTCTTCAAGAGCTTTGCCATATCCGATTGGATCACGGCGATGTCCATAAAGAGCATCAAAGTCCACTAAGTTCAAAAAGCTAAGACCTTTAAACTCCATGTCCAGGGTTTGAACGAGTTTATCCATTCCATCCATATTGGAAACTGTGCGGAGTGATTGGGTTACCCCCTCTCCATCGTAAATATCAGAGATTTTCCCTATTGCTATTACATCTAGTCCTGCATCCTTTAACTCATTCATTACAGTCCGGCCGAAGGGCTTTAGAGCATAGTCATGGCGATTAGCGGTTCGCTTAAAGTTCCCTGGTTCTCCAAGGAATGGCCTTGCTATCACACGGCCAACCATGTACTTTTCATCAAGTGTCAGTTCACGTGCGATTTTACAAATCTTATATAATTCATCAAGAGGTACAATCTCTTCATGTGCAGCTATCTGAAGGACTGAGTCTGCAGATGTATAAACAATCAGCGCACCCGTCTTCATATGTTCCTCTCCAAGTTCATCAAGAATTTCTGTTCCGCTCGCTGGCTTATTGCCAATTATTTTTCTCCCAGTACGGTTTTCAAGTTCTGAAATTAGTTCGGGCGGAAAACCATCTGGAAAAACACGGAATGGGGTTTTAATATTTAACCCCATGATTTCCCAGTGTCCTGTCATAGTATCTTTTCCATTTGAAGCTTCCTGCATTTTTGTATAAGAGGCAAGCGGCTTTTCTGCTTTTTCCACTCCGCCTATTTCACGAATGTTGCTCAAACCGAGCTTAGCCATATTTGGCATGTTAAGGCCATTCATCCTCTCAGCAATATGACCAAAAGTGTCAGAACCTTTATCACCAAATACTTCCGCATCAGGTGCTTCTCCAATTCCCACTGAATCCATTACTATAAGAAAAACGCGTTTATATGCAGCTGTCATCGAGTTACCCTCCTTGAGATGAAAACGGTTACTTAAATACAGAATTAAACAGCTTCAGCATAAAAGCTGAAACTTATTTTTTTCTGGAATACATAAGTGTATATTACCCTTTTTGGTATTGATTAACCAAAATTTGTGAATAAATTCGTCAGAAGTCTGACATCTTTATTTTACTAAAAGATTAAGAAATTACAAGAAAAAGCCACCTATTATTTATGGCAGCTTTTCGACAATTCTAGCAAAATATTAAGCTCTCGGATGAAATTGGCGGTAAACATCCTTTAACCTTGTTTTGGTTACATGTGTATAGATTTGTGTGGTTGATATATCCGCATGTCCGAGCATTTCCTGTACAGCCCTTAAATCAGCCCCATTTTCAAGCAAATGTGTTGCAAAGGAATGCCTTAGTGTATGCGGGGTTAGCTCTTTCTGTATTCCAGCTTCTTGTGCAAGCTTTTTGAGGATTTTCCAAAAGCCCTGCCTAGTCAGCCGCTGTCCGCGCAGGTTCAGAAAAAGTGCATCATCCTTGTGTTTCTTGGAAACAAGCCTTCCTCTCGCGTTCTCTAGATAATTCTGCACTGCATTCGCCGCCGCTTTACCAAGAGGAATAATTCTTTCCTTATTCCCTTTCCCAATACAGCGGACAAATCCCATTGTTAAATGGATGTCTCCCATATTCAAGCCAATCAGTTCGCTGACACGGATACCTGTTGCGTATAGAAGCTCGAGCATAGCCTTGTCCCTTATTCCAAAAGGATCATTTAGCTTTGGGTATTCAAGCAGCACCTCAACTTCTTCCAGGCTTAATACCTTTGGCAAAGACCGTTCCATTTGCGGCGATTCAATGTGCACAGATGGGTCATGGTCTGTCGCCTTATCCCTTAGAAGAAATTGGTGAAAGGCACGAATGGAAGCTACATGCCTTGCCTGAGTTTTAGCAGACTTCCCCTGTTCCTTGAGATGTCCAAGGAAATGGACAATATGCACACGCTGGACAACGTTAAGAGTAGCGATGGTCTCCACATTCTTTAAATAACTTATATAACTCTTTAAATCACGTTCATAAGACACGATAGTGTTTTTTGCAAGTCCTTTTTCTACTATTAAAAAATGCATAAAGTCCTTCAAATGGTCTTCCATGGTTACATTACTCCCCGTTTAAGTAAAACAATAATAGTCTATCGTACCAGGAAGAGTTTTCATCCTCTGCCGCAGCGGACACTTTTACCGCTGCCCCTTCCGGCTTTTCATAGCGGTGGTAATTCTGATATTCTTCATTTATCCACATAATAGCATAATAAAAAAGTATCGTGCATCCAGTAAATAAAATAAAAACTTTTAATGTTTGATAAACCATTTTAAAAAAAGACAACATAATGGCGTTCCTCCGAATTGTCATAAATATGAGCCAGGGAAAACAAGCTGATACTTGCCTGAAGATTCCGGCTAATAAAAGGTATGCCAATTTGGACAAGATTTATACCTCTAGAGTCTGGTTTATCTTTAAAAAAATAAGGCTTTTGTTATTTATAAAAGTAAAAATAGGCTCGCTTTCCGCGGGCAATCATGCTACTCCCTATAAATACTCGTAATACGCATCTGTGTACAGCTATTTGCAGCTTTGCGACGGGCTGAAGGCTGGCTGCTTCAATATTCTGTAGCGCAGAGCATGCCTCCTCGGTGCCTTACGACCTGGCAGGCTCCCCGCCTGGCTTGCTTTTCCCGCAGGACGTTGAGGCTGCATGAATGAATTGACACCGCACGAAGAAAATGCGAATGCTTTTTCGTGACCTCGCCTATTTTTGCTCACATTCTCTTAAAATTACAACAATCTCTTAGAAAGGAGCCAAAAATAAAGAACCTCATCATGAAGAGAAGGTTCCGGTTTCAGTATTCAACTGGTCTGTTTCTGTTTCTGTCTCTGTTTCTTTTTCCTGGCAGCGATGGCAAATACCATGGAATGTCAGCCTATGATCTTTAATTCTAAAATTCCAACGGTTTTCAACAATAGCTTCCACATCTTCAAGCAGGTCCTCCTGAATTTCATCCACCGCACCGCATTCTATACAGACAAGGTGGTGGTGAAAATGAGCGGCACCTTCCTGGCGAAGATCATAACGGGAAACTCCGTCGCCAAAATTAATTTTATCAACAATTTTTAATTCTGTAAGCAATTCCAGCGTCCTATAAACAGTTGCAAGCCCTATTTCGGGCGATTTTTCTTTAACAAGGAGGTATACATCTTCAGCACTCAAATGATCCTCTTCATTTTCCAATAAAACTCGAACGGTAGCTTCACGTTGGGGTGTCAGCTTGTAGCTCGATGAATGCAATAGTTTCTTTATTCTCTCAATTCTTGTCTCCATCCCGAAGTCCCTCCCTCGCTACTGTTAGTTTTCATTATAACAGAAGGAAAACAGGATTCAAACTAAAATTATTATAAACAAGTTTATATAATTATTATTATATAATAATTATTTTTTAATAACCTGAACAACTGTTTTCATAAGTCCCGGTGACAGATATGCTTCTATTCCCGATGCGGCAGAAATGAAAACCGCAGCTGCAATAAGAGCTGCAAAATATCTTTTAATTAAAGGAGTAAATGGCTGACCAACTTTTTTCATAAATTGCCTGCTGATCATTTTTAGTGAAAAA
The DNA here is from genome assembly GCF_058790155.1 of Neobacillus sp. FW104-15D2. NCBI lineage: Bacteria > Bacillati > Bacillota > Bacilli > Caryophanales > Bacillaceae > Neobacillus > Neobacillus sp. FW104-15D2. The sequence goes on along the minus strand of NZ_JBYTCJ010000020.1, from coordinate 19,480 downwards.
GATACAGATGCCACTGCCATTATTATAAAGATTGGGATAATAATAAGGTTTTGAGGAAGGATGGAAACGAAGGCAAGCAAAAAGCCATTCCATCCCATCTGGTTAACCAAAAAGCCAACTGTAAACCCTACAACCATTCCTTTTATAAAAAGAAGAATTAGAATAATCGGAAGCCCAATAATGGAAATACCGAGAATCCACATCAATCCGATAAATTTGCTGTTATGGAGAAAGCTTTGAAGGAATAAATCCTGATTTGCCTCTACCTTTCCGCTTGAAATCTCTCCGAAAAACTGGGAGAGATAATAGAATAAATCTTCTTTTTGCGACAAACTCATGCTGTTGACGACAACGGCTCCAAAGATTACTCCCATTAAAAATAGAATGATCACAAATAGAAAAATTGAGGAATGCTCGCGAAAATAACTTGCGGCGACGTTATGGTACATTCGTTTCTTCATTTCGGCTCCTCCTACTGCTAAATTACTACATTCTATGCCTGTCCTTTTGTTGTATGACAAAAAGATAGAGTCACTTTATTGTGGGTGCTATACTGTTTAGGAAAAATATAGTATTTTCTTTGGAAGTTTTAAGAATTAAATAGTTTTATAGGGGATGTTAACTTGAGAGAGATTGTTGAATTAAAATCAGTCGGAGAAAATATAACTGAACTTTCGGAAATGTTGATTAAGGTGGTGGAAGACGGAGCATCTATTGGTTTCTTACCACCTCTAAATCTGAGGGATGCAAAAGCTTATTGGGAAACCGTAAACGGGGATGGGATTTTATTATTTACAGCAAAGATAGATGGAACAATTGCCGGATCCGTTCAGTTGCATTTAAACTCTAAACAAAATGGAAGCCACCGTGCTGAAATTGCTAAATTAATGACCCATCCTGATTTTCGGCGCAAAGGGCTTGCCCGCTTGTTAATGGAAAAGGCAGAGGAACGTGCCCGGGAGGAAAACCGAACCCTGCTGGTACTGGACACAAGAGAGGGAGATCCCTCTAACCTGCTTTATCGTTCACTCGGCTACATAGAGGCTGGCCGCCGCATCCCTCAATATGCAAAGTCCTTCAATGGGGTTCTGGATGCTTCTGTCTTTTATTACAAATTAATTTAGAATGATGGAGGCAGTGCCCTTCTCTTTCTAATTTTAATTGAATTCCGCTTTCTCTTCACTTATAGATTTCTCTTTCTTAGAACATGCTATTTCCCTTCTGGTAATAAGGTTTATTTCTACTAACTGCCCAGTTTTTACTTATAATAACTACTAAACAACTTATGATTTTTTCTCAAATGGCTGTCTCAGAGTCAAACCTCTGGCAGTTAAGGAGCTCATAATAAAGTAGGGAAACCACTCTCGTGGCTTCCCCCTTATCAAACCATAAATGCCCAATTTTAGGCATACGCTTATTCATATGTTCGATCTGACAGCCGCTTATCAGCTTTTTGAGGCAACTGTTCCGTATTTTCCCCCTCCACCTGCATTCAGTGAAAGGGTACCTTCTCTCGCCCCCATGATGAGATCAGCTATTTTAACAGGTACAACCTGTTTTATGGCTTCATATGGCACTTCATGCAGGACTGCCATTTCTGTACCAAAGTGCTGAAGCAGAGTATCCAGCATTTTAGGACCTAATCCCGGAATAAATTCCAAAGGAACCTGATGTACATAAGGTGGTCTCCAACGTGGTCCCTCTTCTTTCGTTTTCAGTTCTCTGATCCGGTCAGAAACACCTTTAACTATCTTTTTCTTTCCGCAATGCTGGCATATTCCTTCATTTGGATCCATCACATGCATGCACTCCGCACAGACTGTTTTGTGATATTTCCCCAAAAGTGGATCGAGACCATAATTAGCGGCTATTTTACGCCCGCCTTCCCTTTTCAAAGCTTTCTCAAGCTCCATAAAAGTAGGTTCTTCCATTTCAATCACCTGATATTCACGGGCAATTTTCGCGAGCGAATGAGCATCTGAGTTAGTAAGAAAAGCATAAGGATGCAGCTCGCCAAGAGTATCAGCCATTGAAGTGTCGGCACTAAGTCCAAGTTCAACTCCATCTATGAGTGCCGGATCAAATACTTCTGTCAATGAACGCTGAACTCCTTTTCCAAAAAGGCTTTTAAAAGGAGTAAAAATATGAGCGGGAATAAACAATCCGCCAAGGCTTTTAACCACCTTTTGTAATTCCCTTCCTGTCACATAAATCCGCTGGGAACTTAGCTGAATATTTTTCAAATGACCGCTCAGCCATTGAGAAAAGGAACGCATTTCTTCCAGCCTTGGAAAAAAGCAAAGCACATGAATGGGTCCCTTGCAATTTTCATCATAAATTTCGAGTTCTGAACCAGGAATGATGGTTAAATCACCGTAGGCGAGCCCTCCGCCTTCATTTTCAACAATCTCCCCCGCTTCAATTAGCTGTTGCATTTCCAAAATGACCTCAGGGGAATGGCTATCGATAATTCCAATCATATTAAGACCCTTTTCATTCCGGGCATGTTTAATGATATTCGAAAAAGTAAGCGTTTTTGCTCCAGTAATTTTTACTGGCTTGCCTGATGCGGTTCGCCCGATGTGTATGTGCAAATCGGCGTAGTATTTTTTCATTTTCCAGATAACGCCTCTTGAAGCTGAAAGTACTGAACGGCGTAAATTGTTTTGGCATCATAAATTTTTTGTTCTTTTATATATTGCAATGCTTCCTCGAGAGTGATTTCTTCTAGATTCACAAACTCATCTTCATCAAGTGAAGCAGCATTTTCCTTCTTAGATAATCCCTTTGCCTGATAAACATGGACAATCTCATCTGCGAATCCGGGAGATGTATAAAAAGATACCAGCAGTTCAAGTGATTCACACTCATACCCTGTTTCTTCCTCTAACTCACGGCGAGCACAAACAGCCGGTTCTTCGCCTTTTTCAAGTTTTCCAGCAGGTATTTCAACGATCGCCCTTTCGAGCGGTTTACGATACTGTTCAACCATTACAAGTTTATTTTCATTTGTGACTGCCAGCACCGCTACGGCACCTGGATGCTTTATAATCTCACGCTTGGAGGTTTTTCCATTTGGAAGCTCAACTTCCTGAACCTCCAAGGTAACTATTTTTCCTGAAAAGATCTTTTCGGTATGAATGGTTTTTTCCTCAAGGCGGCTCATTCCTGTCACTCCTGTTCTAATCCGTTATGTTTTGCTCATACATTTTACCATACTTAGTATGGAGGGGCTGTCATGAAGGTTTATCTTCATTCAAAAGGCTTTATTATGGTCGGCAAAGGCTGGGAGATTGTACAAAAATTAAAGGAATACAATAAACATTATTCTTCCGTTTCTGAATGGATTCAATCCATTAAGGGTTAAAAGACACATCATTTGAAGTAAGCCTCCTTGTACCGTAAAATAGTGCAAAAAGGAAATGGGGCTGGCAGATGAAAAAACGTAAACTTGGAAAATCAGATTTAATGGTTAGCGAACTTGGTCTCGGCTGCATGTCGATTGGAACAGAGGAGAAAAAAGCAAAGTCGATTATTGAAGCAGCTTTAGAAGAAGGAATTAACTATTTTGATACAGCTGACTTATACGATTTTGGCGAAAATGAAAAGCTTGTCGGAGACGCATTAAAAAATGTCCGAGATAAAGTTATTATTGCCACAAAAGCAGGCAACCGCTGGAACGAGAGTCGTGAAGGGTGGTTCTGGGATCCATCCAAAGCACATATTAAAGAAGCGGTAAAAGACAGCCTAAAGCGGCTAGGTATAGAATATATTGACTTATACCAGCTTCACGGAGGAACTATGGACGATCCGATTGAGGAAACAATTGAAGCCTTTGAAGAATTAAAGTCGGAGGGTTTCATCCGCTATTATGGAATATCATCCATACGGCCAAACGTTATTAAGGAGTACATTCAAAAGTCCAGCATTGTATCAATCATGATGCAATACAGCATTTTGGACCGCCGACCTGAGGAGATTTTACCATTCATCCACGACCATGGCATTAGTGTAGTTACACGCGGACCGCTGGCCAAAGGACTGTTAAGCGATAAGATGCTTGAAAAGGCAACTTCCAAAGGATATCTTGAGTACGGGTTTGAAGACTTGAAGGAAGTCCTGCCTGTTATAAGAGAAAAAGTGGCTGGTGCCCGTTCCATGACAGAAATTGCTTTGCAGTATAATCTTGCTAATCCGGCCGTTGCATCGGTTGTTGCAGGTGCAAGCTCCACTGAGCAAATAAGGGAAAACGCAAGAGCAGTAAAAACCTCACCGCTGACTACTGAGGAATTAACTTTAATTCATTCTCTTTCCCGAGCAGATACTTATCAGGACCATCGATAAAATATATAAGAGGAGAGCCCGTGTTTTGGCTCTCCTCTTAATTTTTTGCCCAAAGCATTGCTTTTTTCTCCAACTCTTTTACAATCCCGTTTTTAAACTCAATATAAGAATCAATATCCCACGGAAACTTGGCAGCAGCCTCTTCCTTTACCTCAGCATATCGCCTTGCTTCATCCGGGAACTGTCTCAAATAATTCCGAAATACTAAGTGCCGCTTAATTTCAGGGTCCCCTTTTTCAAAACCATGCAGATGGATAAGCCTATTCCCCTTTTCATCACACTTAAAAAAATAACGTCTTCCCGCTATTCCGTATTCTTCTTTAGCTATATAACCTGACTTTTCGAATAGGTGTGTCTTTAAATCGAAATAATTTAAATTCTCAATCTCGGCGAGAATATCAATAATTGGCTTGGCACACAATTCCGGAACTGAAGTGCTTCCAATATGATAGAGATTTATTTTATAGGGAGAAAATTCCCTGCTGATCAGCTCTTTTTCTGCCTGAAATTTCTCTATCCATTCCTTATTATAAGGAACCACTTCAACCTTTCGCTTTGCCATCTATTTAAAATTTTTCCAATTCATTTGATTCTCGTTCAACAACTCTTCAAAGCTTTTATTCTTTTCACGAATCCTTCTTTCTTCCCTTTTTCGTGCTTCTTCCTCTTCTGCTTTTTTGGTTTCTGCTGCTTTTAGCTCCTGCTGCTTATCTTTTAATTGCCTTAATAAATCCTGATTGATCATATCTCCAAGCGTAACCGGCGCGTCATCCTTTTTTGTTTTTTGCTGGATGTTTTTCTTTTTTTTCATCTAACTTCCCCCTTATTTATTTGCAGTAATTATAACATTTAAAGATGAAACTATCCTTTTTGCCTTATCGCTGAAGGTTATCTATTTCCTATTTTCGCCCATCAGCTGAGTATAAAATCAATAACGAACTTTAAGACAGCTATTTTAAAAAAATATTTATGTATGTCCACTATTGTCCCTTTCAATATATACAAGCCATACATATCATTTATTAACTTTATAAAAAGGGTGGTGTTACTATGGGCTACCAAGGCGGTGGTGGAATGGGCAGCAGTTTTGCTTTGATTGTTGTTCTTTTCATTCTGTTAGTTATTATTGGGGCAACTTTCATGGGCGGCTACTAATATAGAAATAGCAGGTAGAATGGGCCTCTGAAATATAAATCACCTCACTTGGAAGCGTGTGTGAACACGCTTCTTTTTAAATCCTTGGCTCTATCCTGAATTAACTGTGTATAACTGTATTTCATTCATTTGTGTGCCAATTTTTAGGATTGACGTCTGTTAAGTTTCCCTGTTGGTTTCCACTTCCAGCGCACTCTTTCCGCTGGCGGGTTCGAGATCCTGCAAACTTCAGCGCCTAGCCCCTCGAGGTTGGCTCCAATCAATATTGGACCAAATAAAGAATGAGCTTTAACATAGCTAAATCCTTTAAAAATCCCATAAAAAAAGAAAGACGAAACTAGTAAAAGTTTCGCCTTTCTTTTTTTATTGCAATGTTAAAATGCATTCAATTTAACATTGTCGTCAACCTGAAGCTCTGCTTCTGTGGATTGAATAATGTCCTCTACTGAAAAACCTTCAGCCACTTCTACCAGCCGGAGTCCGTTTTCGGTAACATCCAAAACGGCACGATCAGTGATAATTCTGTTTACAACTCCCTTACCAGTCAAAGGAAGAGTACATTCCTTTAGGATTTTTGATTCACCCTTTTTATTCACATGCTCCATGATAACGATGATTTTTCGGGCTCCGTGCACAAGATCCATAGCGCCGCCCATACCTTTAATCATTTTACCTGGAATCATCCAGTTGGCGAGATCACCTTTTTCCGATATCTCCATTCCTCCAAGGATGGCAATATCGATATGTCCGCCTCGGATCATGGCAAATGATTCAGCACTATCAAAATATGAAGCACCTGGAATAGCAGTAACTGTTTCTTTCCCCGCATTTATTAGATCTGGATCTACTGCACTCTCTTCAGGGTATGGTCCAATTCCAAGGAGACCATTTTCCGACTGAAGCACTACTTGCTTATTCTCAGTTATGTAATTGGCAACAAGAGTTGGCATTCCAATACCCAGATTTACATAAAATCCATCTTCTATTTCTTTTTCTGCTCTAATGGCAATTTTTTCGCGAACATTGACCATCTTTATCTCTCCTTTCCCGCACTATCAAAACCTATTTTTTTACCGTTAGTCTTTCAATTCTTTTTTCCTGCTGTCCTTCAATAATAGCCTGAACATATATGCTTGGAGTGTGGATGTAATTAGGATCCAGCTCGCCAATTTCACAAAGGTTTTCGACTTCTGCAATGGTCACCTTGCCCGCTGCCGCTATCATCGGGCTGAAGTTCCTGGCAGTTTTGTTATACACAAGATTCCCCATCTTGTCGCCCTTCCAGGCACGTACAAGACTGAAATCAGCCGTTAAAGCTTCCTCAAGAAGATATTCTTTGCCGTTGAATATCCTTGTCTCTTTTCCATCAGCAATTGGCGTGCCAACTCCTGCAGGTGTATAGAAGGCTGGAATTCCCGCTCCCCCCGCCCTGATCTTCTCGGCAAGGGTTCCTTGCGGCAGGAGTTCAACCTCTAGCTCTCCTGAAAGCACCTGGCGCTCAAATTCTTTATTTTCACCAACATAGGAGCCGACCATTTTTTTTATCTGCTTGTTTTGCATCAGCAGACCAAGTCCCCACTCGTCAACACCGCAGTTATTTGAAATAACGGTTAAATCTTTTACTCCTTTCTCGACCAATGCGAGAATAAGGTTTTCTGGAATACCGCATAATCCAAATCCGCCAACCATAAGGGTTGCTCCGTCCTGGATATCTGCTACTGCTTCCTTAAAGGAAGTACAAATCTTTTTCATTCTGTTCTCTCCCCTCAAATTTCTCAGGCAAGCTCTACGATAGTTGCTACACCCTGGCCGCCGCCAATACAAAGAGTGGCCAATCCCTTTTGTGCCTGTCTGCGTTTCATTTCATGAATCAAAGTTACAAGAATACGAGCACCGCTCGCACCGATAGGATGGCCAAGTGCAATTGCCCCGCCATTAACATTGAGAATTTCCTGATTAAATTCTAGATCTCTGCCTACTGCTAGAGCCTGTGCAGCAAATGCTTCGTTTGCTTCAATTAGATCGATATCTCCAATGCTTAAGCCTGTCTTCTCAAATACCTTTCTAACGGCTTCTACCGGACCAATTCCCATTACGCTTGGATCAACCCCGGCATTTGCATTCCCTTTAATGGTAACAAGCGGGCGAACGCCAAGTTCATCGGCTTTCTTTCTGCTCATTAAAATTACAACTGCTGCTCCGTCATTAATGCCGGATGAATTACCAGCCGTTACGCTGCCCTCTTTCTTAAAAGCCGGACGCAGCCCTGCTAGTTTTTCAGCAGTTGTTCCCTTCCTCGGAAATTCATCCGTGTCAAAAATAACAGGGTCACCATTACGCTGCGGGATTTCTACAGGAATGATTTCATCCTTGAATTTTCCTTCTTCAATTGCTCTTACCGCTCTCTCCTGGCTCTGTGCGGCAAATTGGTCCTGTTCTTCCCTTGTAAGCCCATAGCGATCACAGATATTTTCTGCTGTAACACCCATATGGTAATTATTAAAAACGCAGGTTAAACCGTCTGAAGTAAGGGTGTCAATCAATTTCTGGTCACCCATTTTAAAGCCTTCTCTGGCATTTTTTATTATATATGGCGCCTGGCTCATATTTTCCATACCGCCGGCAACAATAACATCTGCGTCACCCGCAAGGATTGCCTGAGTGCCAAGGTGCACAGCCTTTAGCCCTGACCCGCAAACTTTATTAATAGTTAAGGCGGAAACGCTTTCAGAAATGCCCGCTTTTAATGATGCCTGCCTTGCCGGATTTTGGCCCAATCCTGCCTGGAGAACGTTCCCCATGATCACTTCATCAATCCATTCAGGCTTTACTCCCGATTGTTCGAGTGCGCCTTTAATTGCAGCAGCCCCCAATTCAACCGCGGAAACATTTTTCAGGCTTCCGTTAAAAGTGCCTATTGCTGTGCGGATGGCACCAACAATTACGACTTCTGTCTGTGTCATTTACATCCTCCCTTTGCTTTGTGCTACATTTTATTATTTCTAGTGAAAACGTGAAAATCCTTTTATTTTGTCAAAATTTCTATTATTCTTGATTTCTCCTAAAAAGTGCCTCTACAATGAAAATATGAATAGAGGAGGGAGAACATGCATCTTCAATTACCTGACAAAGTAACAATCATCGAGGTTGGTCCTCGGGATGGCCTTCAAAATGAAAAGGTTTTCATTCCAACAGAAATAAAAAAGCAATTTATTTCAGGGCTTCAGTCTGCGGGATTAAAAGAAATGGAACTGACGTCCTTCGTTTCGCCAAAATGGGTGCCGCAAATGAGCGACGCGGCAGAAATTGTGTCTGATTGCCTTGATCCTTCAATGCGGAGCATTGTACTGGCTCCTAACCGAAAAGGGATTGATCGGGTATACATGACTGACTGTCAATCCGTGGCTGTTTTTGTAGGCGTAAGCAATACCTTTAATAGGAAAAACATTAATAAATCAACGGATGAGAGTATGACGGAACTAACGCCAATTATCATGGAACTGAAAGAAAAGGGCTATTTTGTACGTGCATGTATTTCAACTGCATTTTACTGCCCTTATGAAGGAAAAATTGAACCTGCAGATACAATCAATCTGTGCCGCCAGTTTGTTAAAGCGGGTGTCGACGAATTGAGTGTGGCCGACACGATTGGCATGGCAGCGCCCACTGAAGCTTATTCCCTTTTTTCCATGCTGAAGGATACTTTCCCTGAAGTTCTAATGACTGCACACTTCCATGATACCAGAAAACTTGCGCTTGCCAACATTCTTGCTTCGCTTCAGGCTGGAGTAGACCGTTTTGATACTTCTGCCGGCGGACTTGGCGGGTGTCCTTTCGCTCCAGGCGCTGCCGGAAATGCAGCCACCGAAGATGTTGTTTATTTATTAGAAAGAATGGGAATCCATACAGGCGTTGATTTAACAAAGCTTGTTTCTGCCATTGATATTGTGAGACCTCATCTTACCAGAACCATTGACAGCGCTTATTACCAGCTAAATGCCCAAACTGTTTAGATTAGACGAATAACCCTGCTCCCAATCAACCATCTTATTAAATGACCACATTTGAAGGGAGATACGTTATGAGCCAAAAACGAGATAAAGGATACAGCCAAAAAGGAAAGCCCAACGCGGATACTGTAAAGAAAACAATTGCCGCGGAGGAGCTTCAAAAAGCCATTCATCCAACAAAGGGAGAAAACGCAGAGTAAATAAACTACTGTTCTATTTGGCTGAGCCGCAGATATCTGCGGCTCTTTTCATGCAGCGCAAGTCCTGTCAACCATTTCCGCTTTAGAGTGTTTTAAATTCATTTAAATGGTAAAATTAGAGAATACCGCTTTCTTTTTTGGGCTGCCTTAAAGCATAAATTTATCGTTTTCTTCTGGAGGGATTCTTTTGAGAAGGGCTTTACGTATTATATTTTCCACACTGTTTGTAATGTTTTCTTTTGGCATTTATTTTACAAACAGGATTATGTACATGCGGCGAAAAAAAGATCAAATCATTCTTGAACGCGAAAAAGAAACTGGATGGTTTAATCCGGAGCAATTTGAAGCCCTGCCAAAGCGGGATGTATTAATTTCCTCCCCCTTCGAATATTCCATTAAGGCACAATTAATCGAGCCTCATGACACCAACCGGTATATTATAATCTCCCATGGAGTAACAGAGAATAAAATTAATTCAATTAAGTATATGAATATTTTTTTAAACAGAGGCTTTAACGCCCTTATTTATGATCATCGCCGACATGGTGAATCAGGTGGAAAAACAACAAGCTACGGCCATTATGAGAAGTTTGATTTAAAAGCTGTAGTGGACTGGCTGAAAAGTGAAAAAGGGCAGGATATTTTCCTTGGTATTCACGGCGAATCTATGGGGGCTGCCACCCTGCTTTTATATGCCGGAATGCTTGAGGATGGGGCCGATTTTTATATTGCGGACTGTCCATTTTCAGATTTTAAGGAACAGTTGGCATACAGGTTAAAAAAAGAAATCAAGGTTCGGGGGGATATTTTCCTTCCGCTTGCCGACCTCTTCCTTAAATTTAGGGATAAATACTCGCTATCTGAGGTTTCACCTATCTCTGTCATTGAAAAAGTTAAACATCCTGTCCTTTTCATCCACAGCAAAAAGGACGATTTTATATTGCCTTCCATGACAGAAGAACTTTTTGAACATAAGCAAGGGCCGAAGATGCTTTTCATGCCGGAAAATGGGGCCCATGCTCAATCCTTAAGGGAAAACCGGGAAGACTACGAAAAAGCTATTGATGAGTTTTTAGAAAATTACGTGCTTTTATCAAAGCAATCAGTTGTTACAAGGTAATAAGCACAGAACCCTTCTTGTCTGGATCCGACTTGGAGGGTTTTCATTTTTTAGAAAGCTCTATACCTCCTTTCTTAACAATTAAAAGCAGCAAAGGGAGCTGCTTTTCATTTTAATTTATTTTAAATTTTTGTCCGATCAATAAGGCTCATTCGCCCGTTCAGGATTTCTCCAGGGCTTTTTAGCTGAAAGCAGTTAGAGACACCGGAAAAGTCCAGGATCATTTTTTCATCAAAAAAGACACTTCTTGATTCCTGAATATAAACAGGAATTCCGTTCGTTTGAATCTCTACTTCATCATTATCCAAATCCCTCTCCAGGGAAAGAACAGCTACCCCATTCACAGCACAGCCACATCCTTCAATATCATACAGCAGCTTTAAATAACCGCGATTTTTTGTTTTTTCTTCTATTTTTCGGGATGCCGCCTCAGTTATATTTATTTCCATTTGTTTTTCCCCTTTCCTTGCATAAGTATTTTAACACGGTGCAGGGAAATTTTATTTTCATTTGCTTTTTCCACCTCTTCCCTTTAACATTTAAAAGAGATAATGAAGAATTAAGGGGTGCTAAGATGTCAAAAGTCCAAATTAAGGTTAATGACAATGGTTCACTTCGTGTTTCTGGAGAAGTAGAACTTCTTGACGGTGAAGGCAATGTAATACAAACAAAACCAGCTTTCTCTCTATGCCGCTGCGGCCTTTCTAAAAACAAGCCATTTTGCGATGGTTCCCACAAAGGTGTTTTCCAATCAGAAGTACGCGCACAAAAAGAGGACGAATAACTAAAAATGTTTAGGCAGTTCCCTTGGGAACTGCCTTTTCCTTTTCTCCATTTATCTCCAGACCGGGTCCCTCATATCCTTAATCATGCAGCCGGGCATCAGCTATATTTTTTATAGGAATCCGATGGACCTCTCCAAAATTATCGACTATATGAAGGTTCTGCGATAGTTCATCCCAATAGTGAATTTTTCCGAGCACAAGTTCATAATTTTGGCCTCTATAATGAGTAATAGCAACTGTTTGGTTAAATTCGATGGCTTCACCAAGTACTTCGCTCATTAATTCAAGCTGCTGTTCATCCAATTCTTTTGGCTGTTCATATGAGTCTTCTTTTACCCATTCCCTTAGCATCTTTACATGCTCAGGAAGCATCATCGATGTCCATTTAATTCTTCCTCGGTCCCGGATCATCCAGTATCCCCCATTTCTGCATTACCTTTTATGCCCGCCAACAAGCTGTGCCCGCTGTTTTGCCGTTCCGGCAGAGGTATAGGAAACCGCCCGCAAGAGAGCTCCCGATCCAAATCTGTTGCGGATTCTATCCACCACGTAACCCAGTTCCCTTCTTTGGTCCCCGCGCGGATCAAACAAACTAAGCTGGATTTCACTGTCATCGATAATATTGCCGAGTGAAATGGAAATCTGCCTAACGGTTTTTCCCGAATAATTTTCATGAAATAATTCAAGACAAATGCGATATAAATCCATGGTGACGTTTGTTGGCTGAGCTACCGTCCGCGAACGGAGGAAACCTCCGCCAAATTCATCCTGGCTATAGCCAATACCTAAACTCACGGTGCGCCCGGCTTTACGATGGGAACGGGTTCTTCGGGCCACCTCCTCGCACATTTCGAGGATAACGTTTTGAATCTCCTGGGCTTCTTTGTAATCCCTTAATAAAATCTGGCTTTTTCCGAAGCTGATCTGCCCCTCAATAATCGGAGCGCCCATATCGGAAAGGTCGATTCCCCACGCATGGTAATAAAGCTGATTGCCCATGATCCCGAACTTTTTCTCCAATTTTTCCAAATCGTAACGTGCCAGCTGGCCGACAGTGAAAATCCCCATTCCGTTCAGTGTTTTTTCAACACGTCTCCCAATTCCCCACATTTCCCTAAGCGGGGAAACACTCCACAGCTTTTCCGGAACATCTTCATATGTCCATTCCGCAATGCCATGTTTCTTTGCTTCAAGATCAAGGCACAGCTTAGCCATCAGCATATTTGGCCCTATTCCTACTGCGCACGGCAATTGAAATTCACGTTCAATGTCATCCTTTATTTTCCTCGCAATAGCCCACACATCACCCCAAAGATGGAGAACTCCATCCACCTTGATAAAACTTTCATCGACACTGTATGTGTGAATAGCTTCCTTAGGAACATACCGGTTAAAAACGCGGGATATTTCGGTTGAAATCCGCAAATAGGTTCCCATCTTTGGTTCAACAATTTTAATTCGGGGATCGTTTGGGATTTCAAAGAGCCGCGAGCCCGTTTTAATTCCAAATTCCTTTTTCATCCGGGGAGAAGCAGCCAAAACGACACTTCCCTGCCTTTCATGGTTTCCAACAACAGCGAGATAACAGGTTAAAGGATCAAGTCCCTCCATAACAGCGGAACAGCTTGCGTAAAAGCTCTTCATGTCCACACATAAAATCTTTTTTTTTGGAAATTTGCTGTAATCAACCATTTTCCTTTCCTCCAGCCTGCTAAATAAGTAACGAACATCCGTTCTGTATCATTCTACCCATTATCTTAAGCGAATATGCGTTCTGTTTCAATGGAAATTTTTCCGAGAAAAGCAGAAGCGCCCGTTTAGCGACGTAAGGACAGGGGCCCACTTTAACTGAGATGAAGGAAACACGAAGTGCAAAGCGATTCGATGTTGACTTATCGTAGGGAGAAGTGGGATGGACACTAGGCGCTGGGCGCTGGAGCTAGACAATAAAATAAGATAAAAATTAAACTTTATTTCCCTTAAATAGGCTTCTTTACCATGGTGGATATTGGCGAAAAAAGAGGTATAATCAGGATTGAGGTGCGCCTAATGGAGAAAAAATTCATTTTAAAAATGATTAAAAATTGCTTTAAACAATATTATGCCGAGGCAGAAACATTGCCTCTTAACCAAGAGGATTATGAAGAACTTTACAAACGAACTCTAATAGTGATAGACGAGCATCCAGATGCAGAGCTATATGAAATCGTAAATGATTCGGTGTATGAATTTATAACAGGATGAAAAGAAAAGCGGGGGGCCGGTTAGTGAAGCAACTGCCTGAGTAAACTTTCTGAAAATCCTTCTCAGAATAAACAACTTGCAGCTTTGCGACGAGCTGAACATTAGCTTCTGTGAATAAGCTATGACGCAGGAGCACTTTGAAAGGTTCCATACTGACTTACCGACGGGAGGTGTGGGATGTACACTAGGCACCGGAGCTCGACACCAAAAAAGAACGGCTGCCTAAGGTTGAGGCAGCCGTTCTTTTTCATCCAGTAACATCAGTAGAAGAAATACTAAAATGCTTTTTCTTATTGGGGAGATTCATACAAATGGAAAGAGTAACAGAGAGAATTACTGCGATAAGTGAAAAAATAATGGAGACTGGCTGGAGAGTAAAGATATCTGCCAGGAAACCAAGAATAAGTGTGAAGATAATTTGAATAATGCCCTGCAAAAGATTTGTGACACTCATAAACCGCCCCATAAGACTGCCAGGTACCTGATTTTGCAGGAAAGTTGCAATCCCGGCATTGGCAAAGGATGCAAAAAATCCTAAAATAATAAACGCTGCCCCTGCAAAGACAAAATGGGAAGAACTATAGAACAGCAAATAACCAATCATATTAAAGAATAATCCGATTCCAATATATGATTTTAATGACAGACGGGAAGCCAGCGCAGTGCATGCAACCGAGCCTGCAAGGTAGCCCACTCCGGCCATGCTGCAAAGTATTCCGTAACTTCTGTCTGATAGATTGATTACTTTTTTAATAAAGGTTACCTCCTGTGAATCGAGAGCAAATCCAAACAGAACGGCTGCCTGAAATAGGATATAAATGAGCATAAAATAACCTGCACCTTTGGCAAATCGGCTAATTTCCACCCAGTCACCCGCAAGAAGAGAAAAATTCATTTTTTGTTTTTGGCTTTGAGCAGAATCAAGGCCAGGCAAGAAGTAAATGGCTAATGCACATAGAAAAAAGGATAAGGCATTTAAATAAATAGCCATATCAATGCTTGTAGAAAGGATTAAAACTCCAGAAAGGCCGGGACCAATTAAAATAGCGCCTGAATTGGCAAAACTGAATAAGGAGTTGAACTTTTGCCTTTTTTCAGCAGGCACCAATTTAGTTATGTAAGCAGCAGAGGCCGGACCAAAAAAGGCGGTACCGAGGTTAATAGCAAACAAAACCGCATAAACAGCCCAAACGGATGTTAAAAAAGGAATGACTGCTACAAGCACCCCTCTTATACAGTCCATTATTATCATGAGCTTCCGCTTATCAGCACGGTCAATAATACCTCCGGACCAGCTATTGGTAAACAGCATTGCAATTGGCCTAATGATAAACAAACCCGCCACTGCAGCAGCAGAACCAGTCATTTTGACAACCAATAGATTAATCGCCACTAAATAAATCCAGCTTCCTAAATTTGAGACCCCAATCCCTGTTACCAAAAGAAAGTGGTGTTTTCTGTCGTTCAAAAGTTCTCCTCCTCTCCCCTTTCGTGTATTATTCTATAGTTAACAGTAGAAACCCTTTAATATTTTCAAATAACGATTCAACATCTTAATTAAAAAGAGAGGTCCATAATGAATATTTTTGGTGAAAAGCTCGAGGGTGTTACATACAATCTAAGACCCGGCGCCTATGCCATCATTTTGGAGAATGGTAAAACGGCAGCAGTCAAAACATCAACGGGTTATTTTCTTCCTGGCGGAGGAATTGAAGAAAATGAAAATTATGAGGAATGCTTAAAAAGAGAATGCCTTGAGGAAATAGGGTTTAAAATCAATGTTTTGGACTTTGTCGGCAGAGCTAAGAAGTACTTTTATTCAACGACAAGGTTCGAATATATGGTAAGTGACGGCTATTTTTATTTTGCAGAATTAATCGGGGAACAACAGAAGCCAACGGAAGAGGACCATGAACTCGTCTGGATTAGGCGAAACGAGGCTAAGGATTTGTTTTTCCTCGAACATCAGGCCTGGGCAGTGGAAAAAGCATTCGAAGTGAATTTTAAATTCTAAAAAATAAGAGCAGGGTTGCCCCGGCTCTTATTTTTTATCGAATGCCCTCTTTCCAATCCGCTCAAACATGCGCGGAAAAAGAGCAAATACAATGCTGCCCATGTTCATCCAGCGCGGAAGATTAATCTCCCTGGTAGGGGTAAGCATCGCATCGACAACCTTCCGGGCAACATATTCCGGCTGAAGCATATACCTCTGAACATTTTTTACATATGTACCCTTCTCATCGGCAATCTCAAAAAAGTTTGTTGCTATGGGACCTGGATTGACCGCTGTTACAAACACATTAAAGTCTGAAACTTCCATTCTAAGGCTGTTTGTATAACCAAGAACCGCATGCTTGGTAGCGGAGTAAACACTCGATTTTGGTGTAGCTATTTTGCCCGCCTGCGAAGCTATATTAATAATATGCCCACTGTGGCGTTCACGCATTTCCGGAAGCACCATTTTCGTACAGGCCATCAATCCAACTACATTTACATTAAACATATTTTTAATTTCTTCCACCACAGCTTCATGCGCTTCACGAAAAATCCCAAATCCAGCATTATTTACTAAGATATCAATTGTACCCATCTCTTTTTTCACAGCTAAAAAAACATTTTCAATCATATCAGTCTGGGCAACATCGAGCTGATGGACGTAAACCCTGATCCCATGGCGAGCCTCCAGCTCCTTTTTTAGCAGCTGCAATTTATCAAGGCTTCTGGCCATGAGGGCGAGATTTGCCCCACGCTCTGCGCAGAGCCTGGCAATTTCGGCACCTATCCCACCGGAGGCGCCAGTGATCACGATATTTTTTTCCTTTAACCGTTCTGCCACAGCTTTCACCTCATCTAGCTTTAAAGAGAACAGGTCTGCTGTCCCCTATAACAATTTCTCCTATAGACTCCAAATAGTCAAGCTGAGCAACAGTTTCGGAGAGGGTCAGCCCAAGTTCACGGCGATAAACGGACGGAAATAAACGGCGGCAAATTTCGAACACGGTCATTTCTTCTTCCTCAAGCCAGCTCTTCACCTTCATTGCTCTGTCATGCTGGCGTTCCAGCCTTTTTTCAACCAGGTCAGGGAGATCTGTTACTTCCTCACCATGGCCCGTATAAACGAGCTCTATCGAATACTCCCGAAGTTTTTTTAAAGAGGCATTCAGCTGAAGCTGAGGTTTCGGCCTTTCTGTTTCACCTGGGATAGGCGGCTCCATAAGGGGATTTGGAGAGATATGGGCCAGGATAAGATCTCCGCCAATCAGCGTTCCATCACTTTCCCTTAACAGTACAATATGGCTTTGCGCATGGCCGGGCGTTTCAAGAACGGTCCATTCAGAAAGTCCTGGAATGGATTCCCCTTCCGCCAATAAACCTGTTAGGGATCTGTTACACGTGTACTTTAATGTATGCCTTATATGAGTGATGAACGGACTGAACTCCTCAGGCAAGCCAAAATCTTTGAAAAGCTTGCGATGAAAAGCCTCGTGCTCGGCATAAAAAGCGTCGGTCCTCATTATCCAGCGTTCATTGAGCCAATGACCATATACCGGCAGACTATCCGGGAAATAATCAAGCAAGCCGGCATGATCAGGATGATGATGGGTAAGAACAATTTGTTCGATATCATTCGTGCTAAGTCCCAATTCATTCAACTGATGATTTAGCGCCTCCCATGCCTCATCTGTCTTTGGTCCCGCGTCAATTAAGGTCAGACGCTCTCCCTTTACGACATAAACATTTACATCACCAACTGCAAAGGGTGTTGGGATGTTTAATTTTGCGATTCCATTTTTCCATTCTGTCATTTTTTCCATGCTCCTTAATACTATTCTCCAATAAAATTAAATCGATTATAGAATTAAGTGTACCCATTTTAGTAGCAATTGTCATTATTTTCACATAATTTATTAAATATTTAAAATATTTATTTTTTCAAATGCCCTTGACAGACATGCTAGATTTCTTGCATAATCACAATTAAAACTTTGGAATATTTAAGACTTTAAATAAAAACAGTAAAATGGCAATGACTAAGGCCAGTAAATGGAAAACGGCGAAAGAGAGTGAAGCTCAGCGGCTGAAAGGCTTCACCGTCCAATTAACCATTGAACCTACCTTAAGAGCAGTTAGGAAAACCTAAACGCGGATCCGGCGTTAACGGAACAGAGTGAGCCTTTTTGGGTTAATCCCGGATTGGTGAATGAAGGTGGTACCACGGAAGTTAGGCCTTTCGTCCTTTGCGGATGATGGGCCTTTTTATTTTTTCAAAAAAGCAGTAAAAAAGGAGGAAGATTCGATGCGAAAATTAGTGATGTTCGGTGCTGGCTCAATGGCAGAAGCTCTAATTTCAGGAATTACTGCCAGTGGTCTGGTGGAAAAGCAAAACATTTGGGTAACCAACAGAAGTGACGAAGCAAGGCTCGAACGCCTCCGCCAAGAATATAGCGTCACGGTTACCTACGATTTAACGGATCTTTTTAAGGATGCAGATGCGGTTATCCTTGCCATGAAACCAAAGGACGCGGAAGCTGGAATTCAAGGCATCAGCAGCTATCTATCAGAGCAAACATTGCTGATTTCGGTCCTGGCTGGCCTCTCGATTCAAACGATTGAAACTGTGGCTGGTAAAAAACTTTCTGTTGTAAGAGCCATGCCAAACACATCTGCGGCCATCGGAAAATCAGCAACAGGCCTGGCGTGTAATGAACGTGTTGGTTTAAAACAGGCAGAGATGGCGAGAAAGTTATTTGAAACAGTGGGACTTGCAGCTTTTGTTGAGGAAACTCAGCTTGATGCAGTGACTGGCCTATCCGGAAGCGGTCCTGCGTATATATACTATCTGGTAGAAGCAATGGAAGAAAGTGCACGGGAGATTGGTCTTGAAGGACAGCTGGCAAAGGAATTGATTGTCCAGACACTGCTTGGGGCTGCTGAAATGCTGACAAAGTCGGAGAAACCTTCACGGCAGCTGCGCCATGAAGTTACTAGTCCAGGAGGAACAACCGAAGCCGGAATAAAGGTTCTTGAAAACCATGACGTCCATAAAGCGCTAGTTAATTGCATCAAAGAAGCAACTGCCCAGTCTAGAAAAATGGGAAAAGCGATAAGTTCAGCAGTCGAGCCAAAACGGCAGACATCCTGATTCATTAAAAGGATTTCTCAGGATGCGGTCTGGGAAATCCTTATCCTTAAAAAAGTGATAGTTTGGTTTGGTCTTTTGATACCCCACTATGTATATTCTTAAAAATTAATAAACAATTCAACTATTCTTTATAGAAATAAGCTTTTTTTCTTATCATTTTACTTAAAATAAGTATTTTTTCCGTTGAATCTATCAATAGCTAGCTTGTACGGTGCGCCTAATTGAAAAATACCCCCTACAAAAATATTAAATGCACAAATCCAGCTGGTAAATGCACGATTTTAACTGTTAAATGCACGATTCCAACTGATTAATGCACGATTTCAACTTTGGGATACCCGGCCCTCTAATTACCATAATCCCCCTATACTTTTTCCTAATTATAACCAATTTATGGTATCATGTAACTGCTTAGGTTCTTAAATGTTTAGCTTTTAAAAAAAACGGGTACTTATCGCCAACTTCCAAAAACCTGGAAA
>NZ_JBYTCJ010000019.1:0-107564 GCF_058790155.1 Neobacillus sp. FW104-15D2 | reverse complement strand
ATCTACATACATATCAACATCTTCCACTTGAACGAATCAGCCAATTATTTGAGGATCTGACTGGACACCGTCCAAGCGAAGCAACCCTCCTGTCCCATCTTGGTAGGCTGTCATCACAACTGGAACCGATCGAAAAAGTAATCAGGCACAATCTGCTTAAAAGCAAAGTGGTCCATGCCGATGAAACAGGCCTGAGAATTGAAGGACAGCTTCAATGGCTGCACGCCGTTTCCAATGAATATTGGACTTTATATAATGTTCATTCGAAACGCGGTAAGGAAGCGATCAACTCCATCGGAGTATTGCCTAGTTATAAAGGAACCGTTGTCCACGACTTCTGGAAATCCTATTTCAATGACAAATACCGTTTTACCCATGCTCTTTGCGGGGTACATCTCCTCCGGGAATGCCAGGGAATCATCGATTATGACAAGCACGAATGGGCCTCGAAGATGCAGTCCCTCTTAAGAGACGCATTAAAAGAGAAGAAAAAGTCCCTGGAATCGGATCATCCGGTTTCCTCAGAGATTATCTCAGGCCTGGAAGCCAGATACGATGAAATACTAAGCCAGGGAGCCAGAGAATGGCAGCCGCCACTCGGTTCTGATGAACCGGTAAAAAGAGGACGAAAAGCCAAGAGTAAAGCGGCAAACCTGGCAGAGAGATTCATCCTACACAAAGCCGATATCCTTCGGTTTCTTAGGGATGCCCGTGTGCCATTTGATAACAGCCAGGCGGAACGCGACATTCGGATGGTGAAAGTAAAAGAAAAAGTGTCGGGTACCTTTAGGACGCAAAATGGAGCTGAACAATTTGCGCGCATCCGCGGGTTTATTTCCACTGCACGAAAGCAAGGCAGGAGTCTGCTTGATTCCATTGTGTTAGTCTATCGAGGTCAGTTTTCTTTTAACTGACCTAAGTAGTTACGATTCGTTTATTGTTGTAATTAATTTCCTTCCATTGTCCCTTTATTCGGTAGTCTGACAGAGTATAAACATTCAGTATAAAAGATCTAATAATCCTACCTGGTCTAGGTACTATTTGTATTAATTCTATCTATATATGAGAATCAATTACTCTTTATAAGTTTCCTCATTACTTTCATCAATTCTTCCCCATGGTCATCTCATTTGAATTAATTTATCTTGTTTCCGCTAATCGGTAAATTATAATTCCCACCCATGTTCGTTTCAAAGATTAAATTCCATTACGAAATTTTTATGTTGCGGATATCCTTGGAAAGTAAAAAAAGGAGTGAGAATTTTTTCCCACGCCTTTAAAATAGTTCGGTTATCTTTCAAACACTTTGGTTACCATCCATTCGAGCAGTTTTTTTGTATGTTTAAAAGCATAGTGAAGATGAAGCCGTTCTGTCATTTTATGTGCATCCTTGCCGTATGGCCCGATATTGATTACAGGGATATGCATATCAGCAAGGATATCCATTGGAATATAATAGCCGTTGTTCCATAGTGGCATATTACTTGTTAATTCCTTGATGTCTTTTACCGACGAAGCCGTCACGTAGCTTAAATCACAAAGCCCCGGGAAAAAATTTTGATGTTTAAGATCTAGATTGTGATTTTCTTTTGCATATTGGATCAGCTCGGGAATCCACTCTTTTGTGTCTTCAGTGAAATTTACCGGCGGATAAAATGGCGGTGCTATGAATGGTACGATCATCGGAGCTAGTTCCTTACAATGAAGTGCTAATGCATCAATTAATGAAATCGTTTGATCTCGGTCATCTCCACGATTTGGATTACTTAATACTTCAGCATATAGCTCACTTATTTTTTCCTGTCCGAGTTTCTTCTTAGCATAATCTAATAAACTTTCAAAAGATAGGACGTGAATTTCCATCCCGTTAGTCTGTTTAGAAGTAAAAATTTCCCTTTGCCTCGCAACCTTCTTTTCGATTTGCCTTGCAGCTTTTTCTGCAATACCCATTAACTCATTCTGAACCTTTGAAAGTGACTTTTTAATAAGATACAAATTAAATAAGGTAACGGACCGATCGGGTATTTGGACAGAGTATTCTTTTTTCAAATCCTTCTGTATTAGATTAGTAGGTGGCGGAGTTCGTTCTCCATCTGCATTTTCACAAAAATCCGTGTTAAGCTCCATGTCACAGGTAATCATAGAGGCAAGGTAGTTGGAATTCAACCCCTCGAACGGTTCTCCTACATGAGTTTCCTTGCCCATACAGTAAAAGCCGGGCAGCAGCTTGCCCAATGAACCAGTATAAATATATTTATTTTCGTCACCAGGATAGTTAGAAAAGATGGGTTCAGAATTAAGGCATAAACGATAGTTTAGATTGTATTGTTTTGCCAGTTCTTTTACGACCGGAATGGCGGTTCTCATTCCAACAGAGTTTGCCTCTTCATCGCATACGGTTAATAGAAGAACATTCCCATTGAAGCAGCCTGCCGCCGCTTTTTCAATGAGGGACATATGAAGGGCCAGTCCACATTTCATATCCATAGTACCCCTGCCAAAAAGCCACTCTCCAGATTTCAAATCCTTCTGGACTTCCTCCGAGAATTGGCTGCTTTCTTCATAAAAGGAAGCCGTAAGTTCATCGGGATTAAAAGCAAGGTCCTTCCAAGAGGCATAATCTTCTACAGCCACTACGTCAAAATGACTTAGGAGGACGACCGTATCACTGCACTCTTCTTTTTTTACAAAAGCGCTTAAAAAATTCCTGTTATCATTCGTAGTATGCAGAGCTATTTGCTTCGGAAACTGCTGAAAATAGGGTAATTCTTTTAACATCTTAAATATTTCTTTCCCAAAACGGACCTCTGCTACCGATCCAGTAATACTGGGGATTTTTACTAAATCAACAAGAAGGTTCTTCAATTGTTGTGGAGTTTCCCATTTCCTGAACAAGGTTAAGTTCAGCTCCCTTAATCACTAAGTAATAGAAACCATTTTACTATAACTTTTTCGAAATTAGGGAATTTTGGAAAAATATTGTTATGAACGCCTGACAGAAACGTTAAGACGCTTTTCTAATAGACTTAATAAATAGGAAAAAATAATGACCATTGCTAAATAATAGAGCCCTATCACCATATATGTTTCTAGCTGTCTGTAATTAGACGCTGCCTCACTTAGAGCTGATCCCCACAAATCAGTCATTCCTACATAAGCGACCAGGGACGAGTCCTTTAAACCGATAATAAACTGGTTTCCTAACGGCGGGATCGCACGTTTGAATGCCTGCGGCAATATGATTCTCCTCATTGAAAGTGAATAAGACATACCGAGTGAACGTCCTGCTTCCATTTGGCCTTGATCGATTGATTGAATCGAACCTCTAAATATTTCCGCCAGGTAGGCGCCATTATGAATGGCTAGCGCAAGAGCTCCTGCCCAAAATTGAGAGAAAGTGATAATAGAAGCCATCCCGAAATATAGTATGGCGATCTGCACAATTAGCGGAGTGCCTCGTATTAATCCTATATAAGCCTTCGCTGCCCCATTTAAGAATTTATTCGAAGAAATACGAAAAAATGAAAAAACGAGGCCAATTACACTTCCAATAAGAAGAGAGGTTACAGTTAACTTTAAGGTCAATCCGGCTGCTTTTAAAAAAACACCATAAGTGGATAATAAAATATCTAAAATCGTCCTCACCCTTCCTATTAAAGTAACAGGGTGCCTAAACAGACACCCTTATTTTCTTATTTCTGTTCGAGGATATTTCTTCCGAACCACTTTTCGCTGATTTTGTCATATGTTCCATCTTTGATAATCTCATCAAGAGCTTTATTAATTTTCTCGAGAAGTGCCTTATCTTCCTTCCGAACTGCAATAGCCTGATTATCCTGAGAAAGTGGTGTCCCCAGGTCTTTGATATTTATGGCCTTTTCCTTTATAACTCTGAAACCCACCATCTGATCCGTAATGACGGCATCCAGCCTTCCAGTTGGAAGATCCATTAAAGCTGTTAAATCACTATCATACTCAACCACTTTATCCGAGTCGGTAAGAGTTCTGGCAGTATCCCCGTAAGGACTTTTCTTTACTACCCCAATCTTCTTGCCTTTTAAATCGGATACCGAGGTAAGTTTTTTGTTATCTGCCATAATAAATACCTGAGACCCTGAACGGTAATAAGGATTGCTAAAATTAACTGTCTTCAGCCTCTCCTCTGTAACAGTCATACTGCCAATAATGGCATCGTATTTTTTTGCCAGCATACCCTGAATCATTGTTTCCCAAGGGTTCGTAACCGGGACAGGCTTCATGCCTATTTTTTTAGCTATGGCTTGGCCCATTTCTACATCAAAACCAGTCAGTTTTCCTTTATCTTTAAAATTAAAAGGCTTGTACAATCCGCTCATACCGTACCGGAATTCCTTTTTATCGGATATTTTTGCACTCTTTCCATCTTGATTGGAACCACAGGCTGCCAGGAATATAGAAAACATTAGGACAAGTGCAAATAAACCGAATGAAAATTTTCTTTTCACATTAACTCCCCCTTTGTTTTAAAGAATGCAGCTTAAAAATTGTTTTGTTTTTTCATGCTTCGGGTTTTTAAAAAATTCAGCAGGTGGGCCTTCCTCAAGAATATTTCCGTCACACATGAAGACAACCCGGTCAGCTGCCTCCCGTGCAAAGCCCATTTCATGCGTAACAACCACCATCGTCATTCCCTCACTAGCCAATTGTTTCATTACTTGCAGAACTTCTCCAACAAGCTCCGGGTCAAGTGCGGAGGTTGGTTCATCAAACAGCATAATCCGCGGTTCCATTGCGAGTGCCCGTGCAATGGCTACCCTCTGTTTTTGCCCGCCAGAAAGCATATCTGGATAGACATCAGATTTTTCCTTCAAACCAACCTTTTCAAGTAACTCAAGTGATTTTCTCTTGGCCTCCTCCTTGTCCAATCCTTTGACATGAATCGGAGCTTCCATTACATTGCCAAGGACCGTTTTATGGGGAAATAAATTAAAATGCTGAAAAACCATTCCTACTTCTTCTCTTATTTGGTTAAGGTTGGTTTTAGCCGGCTCAATTTTTTGTCCCTTGAGGTGTATTACCCCGCGATCATATAACTCTAGAAAATTAATGCATCGAAGGAGAGTACTTTTTCCAGAACCACTGGCTCCAATAATGACGACCACTTCTTTTTCCTTAACGGTTAAATCAATACCTTTAAGGACTTTGTTAGAACCAAATGATTTATTTAGGTTTTTAATTTCAATCAACTCTATCCACCTCCGAGCTGGAAAAATAGTAAGATAACAAAAAGTCTCTTGCTTTATTTTATGGATTGATTTTCATATAATGACTATTTTTATAGGGATATAGAATTGCTCCTTAGTCTTTTGCAGGCAAAAAAGCACCGCAGGAATATCCCGGGTGCTCAAAAAAGACTCGTCTTATTAAGATTTTAATCCATTTTCATATATTTTCAGATTCGCGTGGATGGCGGTTAATACAGGTGGTTCTAAATCTTTGTCTTTCCCCTTTTCTAATAGGAACCCAAAAAAGTGGTCAGCTTCAATTGATATATTCTTTTCCATATCTCTTTGAAGAGAAGATTTCATTTCATAACCAAGTTCATTCATCCTGTTTAGTTGTACTGATTCAATTTCGTCAGCGATTGGTGCACCAACTGCTCGCATAATCTCAGCTGTTTCCTTTAAAACGTTTTTAATAGTTTCAACTCCAACTTTCTGATCCCTGATAGGACCGATTGGCGAGCGGAATAAAGAAGTAACTCCACTCATGGTGGCAATAAACAGGTACTTATGCCACATATCCTGTTCAATATTGTCCGACAGCCGGAAGTCCGCCTTGGTTCCGGAGAACGCCTCCTGCAGCTTAAGAATTCTGTCTGTTTTTTCGCCGGAAAGTTCACCAAAAACCAATTCATGAGAAGGACTAGTCTGAATAACTTTGCCTCCCTCATCAAGTGTGGTTTCGATAAAACACAAACCGCCGATAACTTGGTCCCCATCAAAAGCAGCCTTGAGCTTAGGCATATGAGCAATACCATTTAATAAAGGGAGAACTATTGTGTTCTCGCCAACATAGGGCCGCACACTTTCGATGGCACCTTCGAGCTGATAAGCCTTTGTTGTTAAAAGAACCACATCAAAATCCCCGGCCTTTTCCCCGCTTATTAAAGTCTTTGGTTTTAATTTGATGTCACCCTTAACACTTTCAACAATCAAACCATCACGATCAAGCTGCTTCATTCTTTTTTCCCTCACCAGAAATGTTACATCTTCCCCTTTTTCCATCAGACGGCCACCGAAATAGCCTCCAATTGCACCAGCACCGACAACTAAAATCTTCACTTAATTCCCTCCTTTTAAAATAAAAAATGATACTGACTTTTCAGGGCTCTGTTAACGATTGAGGATCGAAGAAAAGACACTAAAACTGTTTTCAACGTATTCTCTGATTTTTTTCCACTCATCTTTTTCTTTACGGAAGCTTTCTACAAAAAGTAATTTTACCTCTGTCATTTTCCCGTCTACCTCAAAACTTACCCAAAAGACAGCGACCCCTTCTTGCTGGTTATTGATTTCTATTAACACATCCTCGAAATGCCACTTTGGGCTTCTTCCATCATACATTTTGTAGGCCTGTTTCCAGCCTTCCACAGCTTCTTTATATCCCCACTCGGATGTGAGCGCTTCCGGGCCAGCCCACCTGACGCTTAAATCTTTTGAAGAATGAGTGGACATACGTATCGCATCTAAACTATTCCAGGAAGTTCTATATTCTAAGAGAAACTTTTTAAAGTCATCCAATAAAGATTGTGTCATTCCTTTACCTCACTTTTTTAACTTTATTAGATAACTAATTCCTCAAAAAATCTTAATGCCCTTCTTCTATTTTAAATTTTCAATCAAATAAACGATAAGGAAAACTCTCATGCTCCTATCGAGTTACTCTGTGCAGCTTGAGAGTTGAATTCAAAGCTATGAAAGAATAGTGTAATTTGGTTGTTATAATATATGTGAAAACCCTTTTTAGCATTTCGTTCAGGGTTTGCGTCATTCATAAAAGGTGGATGAAATTCATTATACTCAAATTAATCGTGTTCAAACCTTTCTTAAATTGATGGAACAAAAAAGAGTAGCATGGCTACTCTTTACCAGACATTATTTTTGATAGTATTCCGGAACAAGAATGTTATAGATTTTATCGACATTCTTATAAAAAACTTTTTTGTCATCCGTTAAGTTACTAATATTATTGGCCATCTCTTTTACCTCGTCAGCTGTTAGAGTGCCTGTTTTTTCCGTAGTGTCAGAAGCGTCTAGATCTTTTGCTGTTTTATCGATGATATCTACACCATTTAATACTTCATTTTTTAACCTTTTGGCATCATCGGAGATAACTTCATAATTGCTAATTCTTTCTCTTACCTTTTGACTTTTATCAATGAGGTCTTGCTTATAACAATTGTATTCTTTACTAGTTGTTTTGCTTGGATAAACACAGGCTTCAAACTCGTCCCTTAAAGGGAAATATGTTGTGTCTAACGTATCCCGAATAGCCCATATTTCTTCTTTTTGATTTTGTTCATCTTGTATATAAACAGAAACAGCTATAACAACCACTAATAGCACACCTATCGTACTAAAAATAAAAGGCTTCTTGGACCTTTTTTTCTCTTTCATTTTTCTTCCCCCAATTATGTACTTCTTTGATGAAAACCTACTTATTTTATCATATTGTGAGGAGAACCGACCTACTAAATTTGTACCTATATTGGTAAGTATTTCTCCCCTCTCTTTTTTGCAAAAAATTAAAAAGAGAACCCAATAAAGGATTCTCCCTTAGACATCCCACCCTGGCCGATTTTGACAGGGAAAGTAAATCCAAAATAGCTTTAATGCATCGGCGTATATGGCCTTTCCACTATTCCATTTTCTGCATTGATATAAACCCAGTTATCTTTACTTTCAAAAATATAGACAAGGACATAATCAGCAGATATCGTGGAGTAAATAATACCCTTCCTTATGGCATTGGCTTTTTTACCTGTAATCTCCGAAGCCTTTGCTGCTATGGATTGTTGGCTTAATGATTCCTTGTAGCTCTTTTGAAAAAGTGCTTTTGATTGCATGGCTGGTTTCGTGGTTAAATGGTAAAACTCCCCCGTTCCCGCATCAAATTCAATGGAAAAATTTAAACCCATGGGTTGTATCTGTCTATATTCTTTCAACAGTGGAACGTAACTGAATCTATAAATATTGGGTTCTGCATCTCGGTTATCTATTGTAATTTCAAAATGGGTTTGTTTACCGTACATCTCCTTCAGTATTTTATCCGCTTTTTTTCTGACAACATCAATATTAATGGGCTTTTTTTCATTTTGTCGATGTGAGATATTATCTGCAGAAATAATCAGACCCGTATACCCATCAATTTCTCCTTCAATTTGTGTATTATCCTTGTTTATTTCAAAATGATAAACACCGAAGTTTTCATATATTGGTTTTGTTTTTTCTAGGGTTATATCTTTGGTATGAAAGACTTTACTTATATTTTCTTTTATTGTACGTTCTTCCATTACCTTCATCTGAGAAGGCAGCTTTTGATATCGATTATAAAAATAGGTGAGTTCGTTTATTCTACGAATAGGTTCTGATATACCTTCTACATCCAGGATTTCAAAATAGGAACTATAACCATGGTGAAATGCATTATATTCCTTCTGGATTACATGAAAAAGAGTGTTCGCATGTTTTTGTAGCTGCTCAATTGCCAGATGGTCCGTTGCATCCTCAAGTCCCTGGCTTTTTCGTTCTCTAAGAATTGAAGACATTTCATCAAGATCTTGACTGTTAATGATAAGAGGACCTTTATGGCGGCGCTTTTCGATCCAGTTTAATTCTGAATCTAAATTCGTAATATCTTCGGCTGAGTATGACATAATTTCTCCGTTTTTATCCAGTTCATATGGATTTTTTACTATTTCATTTATAGATTCCCCGTAGAGATAAACACCGTCCAAGAGATCTGCAACTTTTTCACGGTTGTTTGCATATTGAGTGATGCCTGAAACAATCATAACAGTTGCCATGATAGCTGCTATCACTTTCATTCTTCTTAATTTGAAACGGAGGCGTATTCTATCGTCTGCCTCCTTTGATAAATTTTCTTCATTAATAGAAAAAGGCAGATCCGAAAAGCCTATTCCCTTTTGATATATTTCACTGCAGTGGCTGCATGTCTTTAAATGCTCTTCGACTGCATGGCGATTTTCCGACTTTAATTCATTCTCTTCATATAATGGATAGATATCTTCAACAAGGCTGCATTTCAGTTTCATTTTCCGTCCTCCTCTCCTTCAAGATAAAATTGTTTGAATTTCCTCTTTGCACGATGAATCCCAACTTTTACATTTCCTTCAGTTTGATCAAGGATATTTGCTATTTCGTTAAGTGAAAAGCCTTGCTCCCTCAGTGTTAAAAGCGACCTTTCTTTTTCTGTCAGTTTTTGGAGTGTTTGCCTTACTATCATTTTTGTTTCCAAATTCCTTGATAAGGCGGTTACCTTAAACTCAGGTTCAGCATAAGGGATTTCATTTTGTTGTGAAAATTTCCTGGCATTATTTAAATAAGTATTCCTCGCAATTTTAAAAAGCCATGTTTTAAGGGAAGACTCGCCCCGAAACTGTCCAAATCCCTTGAAGGCTTTAATAAACGTATCATGCGTCAATTCCTCCGCATCGGCCTGGCTGCGGCACATATTACGGAGGTAATGGAATACCGGATCTCTATATGCCTGATACATTTCTTCAAGTGGATCTGACATGTTTCTCTCCTCCCTCTGTTAAAGACAAATGAAAATGGAAAAGGTTACAATTGATTTTAAAAACCTTCTTCTATTATTTCGGCTGTTTTTCCATTTTTCTTGATGTGCACCTGATAACCCTTAATAAAAAGAAAATTAACCAGCATAATAAAACCGTTAACAGACAAAAAATTTGACCTTTAGTACGGTTGATTGTGTATCTTTACAATATAAGATAGGAGGAATTAACATGACAAAATATGCATTTGTAACAGGAGCGAATAAAGGAATCGGATATGAAATTGTCCATCAATTAGCTGAAAAAGGATATCAGGTATTTTTAGGAGCCAGGAATCAGGAACTTGGACAAAAAGCAGTACAAGCTTTAGGCTTTCAAAATGTTTCTTTTATTCAAATTGATCTTGCGGACACGCAATCTATTCAAAATTCATTAGAGGAAATACTCAAAGAAACGGACCACTTAGATTTACTGATAAATAACGCGGGCATCTCCCACAACCATCAGTCTCAACCTAGTGAATTAGATTTGAAAACACTGCGCCAAGTTTTTGAAGTGAACTTCTTTGGTACATTCCAAATCATTCAAACCTTTTTACCTCTGGTTAAAAAATCACAACGAGGAAAAATAGTAAACGTCACTACCGATATGGCCTCACAAACCATGTTTGATAATGGCCAGACAGCTCCTATCAATGCATTAGGCTACAATTCCTCAAAAACAGGTGTAAATTCTTTAACTCTGGCTTTTGGTAAGGAATTTGGTAACAAGGGACCTGAAATTTTTGGTGTTACCCCTGGATTTACAACTACTGATTTAAACGGGAATGCGCCAGGCGGTAAGACAACAGCCGAAGCAGCCCAAATAATCACGGAATATGCATTAAGCGAAACCAATTATAACGGGAAAATACTCGACAAGAACGGGATTATTCCTTGGTAATAAACATAAAGCTAAATTTATGTAAAAATAAAGACCAACTGTTGAGCTAAACATTTGGTCTTTTTATCGTGGAATTATGGGGCGGGAAAAGCATACGCGCTGTTCTAAATACAGGTGTGATATGGAAATTCACAAATGAATAATGGGCTTCATTTTTTTAAAAAAGAACAATCCAATCTCCACCCATAGCCAGCTATAAAAGAAAGAAAAAATGAAAATGCTGCCTGCTGTGATAAAGGAAAATGAATCAGAAGCAACCGGACCTAAGACAGGAAAGTGGAAAAGGTACAGAAGAATCATAATACCTAAGGTTAAGGCGGTTCCACCTGCTGCAATAATACTTAATCGCTTTTTGAAGAATAAAAAGGCTGCTCCTGCTCCAAATCCTAATAATCCTGTCGTAAGTGGAAATACAAGGAGTTCACTTGGCTGAAGGATGAACAGCAGCACATTTGTCAGTAAATAAGCCATTGCCCCAATAGGAAAGGACAACATGGAACAAATAAGAATGGGTGCAGTGGCCAGAGGACTAATGAGATAACCTATTCCGGGCAGAAAACCGCCAAATGACTGCAGAATTGCTGTTAAACAAGAAAAAATCGATCCTATAACAAGCCTCTTCGTTATAGAATATTTTTGAAAGGTAAATTGCGCTATCCGAACATCATCAGAAATGGATTTTAAAAAATACAATGTCACCATCTCCCAAAAGGTTTTAAAGATACAATTCAATATATTAAAAATGCCTTGCCCTCGGAACCTTTGTTGGAAAATAGCGATGAAATGATTAAATAGGTAAGAGCATAACCTTCTGTTGGATATGCTCTATTTTTTAATAGCGATTCCCAAGGTGTCCGTATGATTCCTATGCTCACAATAGAGGCTTCAAACAACGATCGCTAATAGATTAGCAGCAAAATAAAGTCTACCATTTTTCAATTTTCTAAAAAATAAGATTGTCGAATAGTTAGTAAAGTACTAAACTAATAGTAATTCATGATAGCGGACGGTGGAACTTGTGGACCTGATAAAAGATTTGTTTTTCAATCTTTCACTCATAATACTTCTAATGTTTATCTTTAATCTTTGGTCTGAGCGTTACCATAAGGAGCCCGCACCACGTTTTCTCGCGGCTTTTGGGCTTTTTTTGTCTGTCCTGGTCTGTCTTTCTTTTTCCACTGAAATAGCTGGAGTAATGGTAGATTTGAGACAAATTCCTATTATAATAGGTGGGCTTTATTATGGTTTTGGACCGTTTTTGACTCTTTCTTCTCTGCTCTTAAGAGGGCTTTTTTATGGATTTAACTCGGGTTTTTGGACCGTTCTTCCTATCTATAGTGCTTTAGCGATTTTTTTATGGCTTGCACATCCATGGTTTAAAAAACAAAAGGCAAGAAAACGTCTATATGTGTCTTTAACAACTGTTACTATAATAAGCGCAATAATTTTTATTAGTTTATTGAAAATGGGTCACTCATTGTCTGAGCTAAAAGTGGTTTTAATTACGGTATTCACCCAATATATTGGGGTTTGTATGATGTCTTATTTAATCGAAGAAATGAAAAAAAATGAGTTTTTTCGCGAACAGATGGTAAAAGCCCAGAAAATAGAATTAGCCAGTCATATGAGTGCTGCCATTTCTCATGAAGTAAGAAATCCATTAACTGCTGTTCAAGGGTTTTTACAGCTTGCATCCGAGGATCAAAGCATCCAGGATACAACAAGGAGGTACATTAACACAGCATTAACTGAACTCAAAGCTGCTGAGAATGTTATCAAAAATTACTTAACATTTGCCCGCCCCTCTCTGCACACCGCTGAAAAATTTAAAGTACGGGAAGAGCTTATCCTGGTCCTCGACTCACTACAGCCTCTGGCTAACATGAATTCAGTCGAAATCACCACTGAAATGAGTGATTTTGGTTTTGTATATGGAGATAAAAACCGGTTTCGCCAGTGTTTCCTAAATATCATGAAAAATTGTATCGAGGCTATGCCCCTTGGCGGGAACCTTAGGATTCAAACGCGTTTAATGAATAAACAAATTAAAATTAGTGTTTATGATACAGGAACAGGTATGACCTCAGATCAAGTAAAGCGTTTAGGCGAGCCATATTACTCAACAAAAGGTAAAAAAGGAACCGGTCTTGGACTCATGGTATCTTTTAGTATCTTAAGGGAATTAAATGGAAGTATAAAAATACATAGTGAAATGGGTAAAGGAACAGAGTTTTTAGTTACTTTCCCCGCATATGTGGAATAACAAGAGCAGTTAGTTGAGAAATTTTTAAAGTACATATTACGGAATGAAAAAGCTCAGAATGAATGAGCTTTTTTTAAACGCGGTTAATTCCTATTAAGATATAAAGATTCTTGTTATTTCTACTTCAGCAACTCTACTGTATATACTCCACCTCGATATATATTCCTCAACGTGTCCTTTAATTGTAGAAGGCATTTCTTAATTTATTGAATCTGCCCCAAAGTTTTCGCTTCAGGCTCTCTTTTTCCGCGTGTACACTGGAATCCCTATTGGCGATGTCAGCAAGGCTCTGCTTTTACTATAGATTCCCCGACGTCGTCTTCCACCAAAAAAGGATCATATTGTCTTAAACTTTGAAATTCCAGAAGTAATCTCAGGCATATATCTTATAAAGTGTGCATTTTGTACATAATGTTTGCATTCTTTTTAATTTTCGTGCATTCGTTCAAATGAAACATGCATTCTTTTGTAAAAATCGTGCATTTATCGTCCAGAATCGTGCATTCTTTTCAAAAAACCGTGCATTTATTACAAGAATTCTTGCATAGCTTCCTCAAGCGCTTCTTTAAAAACCTGATATAGGTAATTTAGGTACCAAAATAGATGCCATGAGTCTAATTTCCTGCCAAAAACAGAAATTTTTTTATAAAACTATCACTCTATTAGAAAAAATGCTAAAAATTGAAAGCTTTTTAATTTTGTTTCGTTCTGTTCAACAAATTTGCCCAGATCCTTCCCCACCTCAATGACAACCTATTTTTGGACAAGTGAACCCATTTCTTATTTTTCCTTAGATAGGGTATTATTCTCGGTATATAAGGGAATTTTTCAACTCATTTTTAGGAGGATTGCAATGTATAATATGGAATTAAAACCTGAAGAGGTTGTTACTATACTAAATGAGCATCAGGACTTTTTCAAAACGAAACAAACCTTAGAATTGAATTTTCGTTTAGAGCAATTAGAAAAGCTGAGAGCTGGTATTATTCAATACGAATCAAAAATTAATGAGGCGCTTCATCAAGATTTGGGAAAGCATCCATTTGAAACGTATACGTCCGAGGTGGGTTTTGTTCTCAACAGCATTGGCCATACCAAAAAACGGCTTAGAAAATGGGCAAAGCCTAAAAATGTAAAAACACCAATCGTGCTTTTTCCGTCCAAAAGCACCATTATGTATGAACCATATGGGACAGCATTAATAATTGGTCCCTTCAATTATCCCTTCCAGCTTTTAATTGAACCCTTAATTGGAGCTATTGCTGCGGGGAACTGCGTGGTTCTTAAACCGTCGGAGGTTGTGCCGAATGTCTCTGCTGTTATTACTGAAATGATAGAAGCTGTTTTTGATAAATCCTATATACGTTCGGTACAAGGCGGTGTTAAAACGACTACATCCTTAATAAATGCGCAATTTGACTATTTGTTTTTTACAGGCAGCGTACCTGTCGGAAAGATTGTTATGGAGGCAGCTGCTAAAAACCTTGTGCCGGTAACATTGGAATTAGGCGGCAAAAGCCCAGTAATCGTTGATCAAACTGCCAATATAAAGGTTGCTGCCAATCGGATTATCTGGGGTAAGACCCTCAACTCTGGCCAAACCTGTGTTGCTCCTGATTATTTGATGGTGCATGAGGATGTGAAAGAGAAACTGATCAATGAAATGAAGCAAACGATTAAACAATTTTATGGAGAAAACATTGAAAACAGCCGTGATTTTGGACGAATCGTTAGTGAAAAACATTTTAATCGTCTAAAAAGCATCCTTGAAAAAGACAAGGACCAGATTATTTTTGGGGGTTCTTTAAATCCCGAAACTCGTTATATCGAACCTGCATTAATTGAAGCATCCTGGGACTCAGCATCTATGGAGGACGAGATTTTTGGACCAATCCTTCCTATTCTCACCTATGGGAATTTGGATGAGGCCATTAGTTCAATTAACAAGCTTTCCAAACCGCTGGCTCTTTACCTGTTCACTTCTGATAAACGAGTAGAAGAAAAGGTCTTATCTGAAATTTCCTCGGGTGGTGTAAGCATTAATGACACGGTCACTCATTTAGCAAATCCGGAATTACCATTTGGAGGCGTTGGCTCCTCCGGTATGGGCGCTTATCATGGCCATTACAGTTTTACTACTTTTTCACATGAAAAAAGTATTCTAAAAAAAAGCAGCAGAATCAATTTGACTACATTATTCCCGCCTTACAGTGATAAAAAATTAAAGCTGATCAAGAGATTGCTGAAATAGAACATACACAGACATTCTCAAAAAGGAGCGGAATTCCGCTCCTTTTTGATTTTTATTTATCGGTTAATTTTATAAATTCGCTGATTTTTTTATTATGAAACATCAGCTTGAACCATTTCAGCAGTCTGTTAAAAATATTGTTTATATGACGTCTGTTTATTTTATTGTGTGACATGAAAAAAAGGAGTCCAATTCTTTTGTGAATTGACCCCTTTTTAATAGCTTATGTCACTTTATTGCATTCTGACTCCAGCGTTCTTCAATTTTAAATACCTTCCACACTACATAAGACAAGAGCCAGGAAAGTAAAAATAAAGCTACTAAAAAATAACCCATCCAGCTTATTTCAAGGTTTTGAATCCACTTCCATCCCCCACTGGTAAGATTCATCTTTTCAGAGAAAACCTGAGCTAGTTCGATCATGCCTATTAACAGAGCGGCCATTACAGATAAAGTGGTGACGGTTAAATTATAGTAAACCTTGCGCAATGGTGTTGAAAAAGCCCATTTATAAGCATTGGTCATAAACACACCATCAGCTGTATCCATTAAGCTCATTCCTGCCGCAAAAAGAATAGGCAAAGACAGAATACCAATTAGCGGTAAAGCATTCTTGGCTGCACCAGCGGATATTGCCAGTAATGCCACTTCGCTCGCTGTGTCAAACCCAAGACCAAATAAAAAGCCTAGTGGATAAACATGCCAGCTTTTATTGATAAACCGAAATAAAGGTCCGGCAAAACGGGCCACAAATCCTCTGTTTAATAAAAGCTCTTCTACTTCCTCTTCATTGTAGGTACCTTTACGCATTTTCAAAAAAACCTTTTGTAAATCCACTAATATAACAGCATTTAGGATTCCGATAAATACAAGGAAAAATCCTGAAACCATCGTTCCAACAACGCTGCCCATTTCCTGCCATTGTGGAAGCTCTTTTTGTGCCCAATGGACAGAAAAAGCAAGTACAACTGCCATGATAAAAACAACACTTGAATGACCTAATGAGAAAAAGAATCCAACACCAATCGGGTTTTTCTTTTGCTGAACGAGCTTTCTTACCGTATTATCAATAGCTGCAATGTGATCGGCATCAAAAGCATGCCTTAATCCCAGTGTATACGACAAGAATGCCATTCCAAGCAATAAAGGATGGTTTTTTGCTCCTATTAATAAAAATGAAATTCCAGCTATGTGTAAAATGAGAACAACTATGCCGTATGGTACCCAGTTTATCTTTAAGATCCTTCTAATCTTTTGCAAACAAATTCCTCCTGCTAGAATTTCGCTTTTATAATCATAACAATTTTATACTCCAAATAAAAACCTTTTTTACAAGTTAATAAACACCAAGAATGATCATCATTATAAGGTGTTGAAACCTTTTTTTTCATAAGGGCTAATTTCTCATTAGTGTTTCTGGAATCCCACTATCTACCGTATGTTATAACTATATTAATATAGTATAATATTTTTGTAATACATTTTTTTACAAATACAATTTAATAGTTTTTAGAGGAGATAGATGAATGGTCAATAAATTACGAAAGATGGTGTATCCTTTCTCGTTTGGATTCCTCTGCGCAGGCCTATATTCTGCCTTGTATTCACCTATTGCAGAAGCAGCGGACAATCCTCCATGGGTTAGCCCTATTGCTGTTTCCCCTTTGGCTAGTGATGGATCAACAGTTTCAAAAGATGTACAAATTTCCGTTACAGCTGGAGATGACACAGGTGTTTCAAAAGTTGAATTTTATAGCGCTAATGGCGGATATCTAATCGGAACAAGGACTTCATCACCATATACAATAAAATGGTCGACCGACCCATGGGTTCCTGACGGCGAACAGACGATAAGAGTCATTGCCTATGACAAGTCTGGGCAAAGAGCGGGAGCGTCTCGTAAAGTTTATATTCAAAATGACAAAACAGCACCTTCTGCTCCAGCTAATTTGCAGACAACGGGGAAAACTGAAAATAGTATTTCCTTAGATTGGACTGCTGCTAAGGATAATGTCGGTGTGGTGGCTTACGAAATTTATCAAGATCACGTTTTAGTCGGAAGCTCGACAGGTACAAGTTTTACTCTTAAGGATTTAAATCCTGGAACAACCTATCTTTTGTCGGTTAAGGCAAAGGACCGGGCCGGGAACCTTTCGGCTGAAAGCAATATCCTTAATGAGACGACTTCACCTACCGTGCAAGATTTGCCACCGACTGTGAGTCCTATTGAGGTTTCTCCACTGGATTATGATGGAGAATCAGTGGGTGGAAATGTAAAGCTTTCAGTGAATGCTACTGATGATTCAGGAATTTCAAAGGTCGAGTTCTATAGTGCCGATGGTGGCTATCTTATTGGAACAAAAACTTCAGAACCATTTGCAATCACCTGGTATACAGATCCATGGATTCCCGATGGTGAGCAAATTGTAAAAGCGATTGCTTATGATAAATGGGGGCAAAAAACAGAGTCGTCCCGTAAAGTATACGTTCAAAATGATAAAGTAGCACCTTCGACTCCTGCAAATTTACGCATGACAGGAAAAACCGATCAGACTATTTCCCTGGCATGGGATAATGCAAAAGATAACACAGGTGTTGCCGAGTATGAAATTTATAACGGCCTGGTACGTATTGGTACATCAGCAACCAATTCAGTAATTTTAAAAGATCTCAATCCTGGCAAAACTTTTAACTTAGCGGTAAAAGCAAGAGATCGCGGTTGGAATTTTTCAGGAGCAAGCAATTCAATAAAAGGAACGACTGATCCATCAAATGATACCATCGCTCCTTCTTCCCCAACCACACTAACTGTATCTGCCATTACAGATACAACTATGAAACTGGAATGGAATGCAGCAAAGGATAATTATGATAACATCAGCCCTAATATAACTTATCAGATTTATAATGGTGACACACTTTTAGCCAATACTTCAATGCTTCGGACTACTATTAATAAATTAAATCCGAACACAAACTATAACTTAAGTATTAAGGCAAAAGATGCTGCCGGGAACCTTTCCGAAGCTAGTCCAGCAGTAGCGGCTACGACTGGTGCACCGGATACTCAAGCACCCGAGGCACCCTCGATAAGCTCACCGGAAAACTCGGATAAAACCATTACGTTAAAATGGAGTGAACCTGCCGATAATTACGGCGTTACGAGCTATGAAATATACCAGGATAAGGTGAAAATTACTGAAACGACCAGCCCTAATTTTGTGGTTGGCGGACTTGAGCCGAATACTGACTATACCTTTTACGTTACGGCTAAGGATGGAAAAGGCAATGTTTCACCGGCAAGTAATGAACTTAAGGTTACTACCGGTTCCCTCCCATTGACGCCATCGAGTCATGTAGTCGCAGGTTATTATGCAGGCTGGTCAACTTATAGTGGCTCACAGGTTTCGGACATTGACGCGTCAAAGCTGACGCAAATTAACTATGCTTTTGCTAATATTGGCGATGACTTGAAGATGCAGGTGGGAGATCCTTATGCTGATATTCAAAAAGCATTCCCCGGTGATTCATCTTCGGATGCGTTTAAAGGTAATTTTAATCAATTAAAAAAGCTTAAACAAACATTTCCTCATCTTAAAACAGTTATTTCAGTTGGAGGCTGGGGATGGTCGGATAAGTTTTCCGACGCGGCTTTGACAGATACTTCACGCTCTGTATTTGCCGATAGTGTAGTAAGGTTCCTTGTAACCTATGGCTTTGACGGAGTTGACTTCGACTGGGAATATCCAGTTGGCGGTGGATTAAAAACAAATGTCAATCGTACGGTAGATGCTAAGAACTATGCTCTGCTGCTTCAAAAAGTGCGCGAAAAACTGAATGCGCAGCACGCTCTAGATGGAAAACAATATTCCATTTCGATTGCAGCAGGTGCTTCTACTGATTTTGCTGAAAATGCTCATTTAGATCAAATAAGTAAAAATGTTGATTATGTTCAGCTCATGACGTACGATATGCGAGGCCCTTGGGATAAAACAACCGGTTTTAACGCTCCATTAAACAAGAACACGGCTGAACCGGACAGTGCGCCAAACGTTTCGCAGTCTGTACAATTATTTTTAGACAATGGAGTCCCTGCTTCAAAGCTCGTTATGGGAGTCCCGTTTTACGGCTATGAATTTAAATCCGTCGAGGATGCCAACAATGGATTACACCAATCTTATTCAGGCGCCGTCTATTCAGACAGCTACGGTGATTTAGAAAGAGACTATATTAATAAAAATGGATATATACGCAGCTGGGATTCCGAATCCCAGGTTCCATATTTATGGAATGGTTCGAGGTTTATCACCTATGACGATGCTGAGTCGATGAAGCTAAAGTCAGATTTTATAAAATCAAACGGGTTAGCTGGAGCAATGATTTGGGAGATTAGCCAGGATCCTAATGAAACTTTGCTGAACCAGGTAGCAGCGGATTTAAAATAAGTAAATGAGGAGCCAAAATTGGCTCCTCTTTGTTTAGCTAATCAGAATTTATATCCCAAAATTCTGAACGCATAAGTAAAACTAGGACATCCGCCAAAGGGACTTGGCGGATGCCAAGTTTTTCTAATAATGAATTATGTGGAGCTTTTAAAAGTGTACGAACGTGCTTAACTTTGTTAAAATTGTCCGATAGACCGGTTAGATTTGATAACCATAAATCGAGTCTCAAACAAAAGAGTGATTTAAAATGACATTGAACCACTTTCGTTCTAAAAACTTACGGATACCCTACCTACTAGCTGCATTTATAAGCATTTTATTGGGACTTGCCTCCCGGAAATACAGCTATCTCATCCCTCTATTTCTCGCGAACAACGCTGGGGACACCATTTGGGCTATGATGGTCTATTTTGGATTCCGATTCCTCTTTGTAAAAAAGAGCCAAGGCTTGTCTGTCTTGCTCAGTTTTCTGTTCAGCTTTGGAATCGAATTCAGCCAGATGTATCAGGGAGAATTGATCAATCAAATCCGTGGTACATTGCTCGGAGCGTTGATTCTTGGCAAGGGATTTCTAACGGCAGATCTATTGCGATATTCAACTGGAATTATAATCGCTGCTGTTTTGGATAAGATGTACAAACGGTCTATTTAGCTTATAAAAGTCTTTCCATTCCTGGACCATCAGCAGGTCTCTCCTGAAAGCCGTGCTTTTTATAAAAATCTGCTTTTCCTTTTGCACTCGTAAGCTGAACCCACTTTATCCCGCTCGCTTTGCATTTCTCAATAAGAAGGTTCAGCACTTTGCTCCCTATCCCTCTTTTTTGATAATCCGGATGAATAATTAAGTCTCCAATAAAAGTTTGATAGACTCCATCTGATACAATACGTCCAAAACCAATTAGTTTTTCAGAATCATAAACAGAAATCAAGTACCAGCTGTTGCTAATTGCTAAAAACAAATCATCTTCTGTAAATTCATATCGGGCATTCCAGCCTGTAGTTTCATATAATCGATAAAACTCTTCTTTGGTTGGGATTATATTTTTATATTCCATTTGTAACTTTCCTCTCTTAGCTAGTTCTCCAGCTAACCATATATTCCGTTTGTTCATTAGGAAGATCTATTTCTGGGATTTCTATTATCCAATTACCAGTGATATTTAACTCTTTACATGCTGTATCAAATTGGCACATGGCAATCCCTATATCCAGAAGCTGCATGTCATAACCTAATTTAGAGCTATAGTTTGGTGTATGCTCTATGTAAAAATGGCAAGTTGTACGGTCTTTAGACAATACAAGCCTCCAAGGCTGCTTATTGGATGCAGAAGGCCCTAGCCTGACCATTTCTATAGGAACCTCTAGCTGACCAGCAGTTTCATTTTTTAAGTGTATTTTAAATTCATTATCAAAAAATAGCTTATCCCAGGACTTTTTATTATCTGCTTTTACAACAACACGGACAGCTTTATCAAATAGCCGTTGTTTTTCTTTTGGGTAGCCTATTGGTGTGATACATGGTATGAATTCTCCGGAGTTGATGGTTATTTCCTTTTCAAACGAATTTCGATCAAACGTGCCTCCCATCCAACAGGTTCCCATTCCTAAACCTGCAGTAAATAAAACTAATTTGTGGAAATTGTAAGCAAACTCCACCAAGGAATACTTATCATTTTCAGTAATGCCAACCAAATACGCCCTTGGATTTTTAATAAATCCATAGGTGCCTAATTTGATTCCTTTATCGGTTACATTCTTATTGACCTGCACAATTTCAACACGACCTTTTTTACCAAAAGGACCAATGAAATTCTTTTCTCTTTCTATGTAATCCTTTATTAATTGCATATGCGTTTCTGTAATATTTTGAGAATCAAATGTTCTTATCGATTGACGTCTTCTCATAATCTCGATGCTCACAGTAATCTTCCTATTCTATTTAGGTTCTATAAGTACGTGACTCCGCGGCTGTTCTTCAAAGTAAAGCCATGGCAGTGATTACTTTTTGTGAAAAAATTCTAGGTTGGTTTGTCTGGACCTTGTTTTAAATAACTTAAAAATCCAAAGATTTCTTCTAAAATTTAAGCCCTTTAACTTCGTTCATTGCTTACATAGGTTCCTCCTAATAGATCATGAATACCTCTTTTATCAGCCCTAAATAAAATCATAAAGATACTGACCAAACTTGAAATACCTACGGTTAAAAAAACCAGCAGAAACTTACCTACAACTTCTCTAAGTAACATATTTTTAAAAGTTAATTCCTTACCATCCATTCGTTTTATTTTTATTTTCATCATGCGTTTCCCTATAATATAACCGCTCCAAAGCAGCGGTACAAACGTTAAGTACAAGGTATAAATGAATTGCCAGGTCCACCCCTTTACCCACTCATAAAAGTCCTTTTCCCCGTTTATCAAGAAAAGCACTGCGGATATAGGAATGGTAAGAATAACCCAATCCAAAAGGTCGGCTAAAAAACGGAGACCAAACCCTGCTGGCTTTCTATCCATAAAATCATCTCCCTTATTCTATTGAGCCGCGTTATTTCGAGCAGCCTTTTGAATGGCACTTACTCCCATTATTATCGCTATTAACTCAAATATATTTAAACCTTCGTCCATGCTAGTTAATTGAAAGGCCGGTGAAGAAAAAAATCCACTAATTTTCTCAAACCGGCCAATTTCATTTTCGTTCTCATCAAATATGAAATATTGATTTGAAAAGGCTTCTGACTCGATTTGAAAAGTTCGATTATCATGGGTTTTATACTCATATTTTTTTGCAAAGAATGCTACTTTTCCTTTCAATCTCCCAATCTCTTCTCCAAAGGAATTTGAAATGATCCATTTACGGCTCATGAAAGCAAACTTTCCACTCACAATGGTTTTTCCGTTAAGATCAAGTACATCTAGCCCGGCTGTAAAAGCACTTTTAAGATCAATCTCTCCGACCTTTTCTTTTGCCTTATTATAAATAGTTGTTTTGCCAGCTGAAAAAAAGTTATCCGAAACATATAAAGTTTGTATTCCCATACTTCTCCCCCCTATAATAGATTTATTTCTGTTTTTCCATTAAAATCCCTTTTTTATTAAGCTATTATTAAATGAACTAGTAAACAGCTCTCATTCGTAATCCTTAAACCTCCCCATTATAATGGTATTATAATAATTTCCATCTGAAAGCAGTTTGTCTTTTTTTAAAATACCTTCTACTTCAAAACCAAGTTTTTCATATAAGTTTTTCGCTTTCTCATTGGTTTCAAGTACGTTAAGGGTTATTTTTTTAATATGATTGGAGTCTGCCCATTGAATCGACTCCTTTAAAAGGTTTTTGCCTATACCGTGTCCCCAGAATTCCTTTAAGACACATACACCAAACTCAACTTTATGAGCAAATCTCTTCAATTTGTTCCCTTCACATCTTGAAAAACCTATAATCCTATCATTTGCTTCTGCAACTAAAAAAAGATTCCTATCACTATCGGTATCCTCTTTAATTATCTGTTTAAAACCAGATTCATCTATGTATGCCTCGCCTTTTTCCCTGTCCAAATTTTCAGTTTCCCCGTCGATTTGTACTCGTATTTCAGACAGGCTTTTGGCGTCTTTCTCTTCGGCCGATCTGATCATATAACTAAGATTATTAATATTGAATTCTTTTGGAACTATTCTCATTTCCCATATCCCCCTTGTTGTCCAATTC
The DNA here is from genome assembly GCF_058790155.1 of Neobacillus sp. FW104-15D2. Taxonomy (NCBI): domain Bacteria; kingdom Bacillati; phylum Bacillota; class Bacilli; order Caryophanales; family Bacillaceae; genus Neobacillus; species Neobacillus sp. FW104-15D2. The sequence continues at coordinate 84,159 of NZ_JBYTCJ010000019.1, read as the reverse complement.
TATAAAAAAGGAAACCTCCCCATAGTATTGGCGAGGTTTCCTTTCTATAAAATTACTTATGGTTAAACAAATAGAGCGAACAAAATAACAAGACAATAGCGATGATTTTTTTGATGTCTAGCGGAATAACCTGTCCGCCAAACCAGCCAAAATGATCAATTAATGCACCAAAAATTAATTGTCCTGCGATAACAGATACAAGAGCGGGTGCCACACCTATTTTTGGGACAGCCAAAATCATCACGCTCACATAAAAAGCACCAAGCAGCCCTCCAAACAGCTGCCATTTTGGGACGGAAAAAACAGAACCAAGATTTCCTTTGCCAAAAAACAATACCATAAAGAACAAGGCAAGTGTTCCAATAGCAAAGGAAATAAATGCTCCTTCTATCGCGCCTGCCTTTTTGCCCAGTCCCCCATTGATCTGTGCCTGACAGGCAACCGCCACCCCGCCTATAAAGGCAAGTAACGGGAATAACCATTTCATATTGATCTCTTCCTTTCGTCCTTAAAACAGAACCGTTTCCTCAAAATTCGATAATTCATTAAAAAATTCCTTTATATTTTATAAAAAACTGCAAATCATTTCTCAGTTTTAGCTGAACCATTCCTATGGATTTTTATTTTCACTGCAGGTTGATAATTCGACGTAATAGATAGGCCTTAGGAGGAGAAAACAGTCAGATTTAGTGCCTGTATGGAAATGATTTTTATTTCAATTAAAGGAAATAATATTTTAAGCAGATACACTCATATACAAACATCTTCATTTTAAAAGAAGCTTTTATACCAAAGGAGGAGTAACCATTTGAAGATTTCTTCTATATCGTTCAAAGAACCTCCAGTTTATCATGAAATCCCCCCCATTTATGAAGGTTTAGGCCTGCCTGATTTATCTTCGTTCATTGAACAACGCTTTGAATTCACTTATGCCATTGGCAAAGACGAAAGAACAGGATACGGCAGCATACGCTTTTATAAACAACTGGGGGAGTTCAGAGTAAATATTTCTGATAAATTACCAGGAGTGGGACCAAAAAAGCTTCAACAATTAAAAGGTTTATTACTGGAAGATGCCAAAAGAGCTTTAATCCAAAATATTGATTCCGAACTAGAAAAACGGAAGGTTTACTATGCCGACTTTCGTCAACGCAGGAAAGATGAAGAGTAACAAGGTATAAGCTTTACCCCTTTGATGGATATGGAGATTCGCTTTTAAATAGATTAAACCCCCAACCATAATAGTACTGTTAGGTAATCAGCTTTTTAATGTACGACAAAAAAGCCAACAACATGTGCTAGCTTCCTCAATCGGTTTATTGTGAGTTACTTAATGATTAAGATAAATTATTTTATTGCACTTTCATCCATGAAAAAAAGTTCCCATAGATGACCGTCAATACCTCAAAACTCCACCCATACATAAAACCATGGTCTTGTGGTTCCTTTGAAGGTTTTCCACCTGCTACTAAAGCCTTGTTTACAATCTCAATGACTTTTTCTTTACTATCAACAGATAGTGCCAAGATTGCTTCACTTACTTCTTGTAGTTTATTTTTCAATTCGCATAGCCCACCTCCCGCAAAAGAAATATTGATATAGAATTAAGATATTCTATGGCGGGGGTGACCCTTTCTGGACTATACACCAAATTGCTTTAAGTGATGGTCTAAATGCTTATAAGTTCCTTTTCCCCATTGCTCAGGCGTAAGCTTTCCAAAAAACGGATGTGGGTTAGCCGTACACATCTCCGGCCCGTTCGCTTGAAACGCTCTTATTTTTCGTTTCAATTCGCTTCTTTCGAATTCAAATTCTTTTTCATCTGTTATGCGTACCGCCGGAATTGTGGGTGAATTGGGTTGCATTGGCTTGTCGTTGTAAATAATCGGTTTTACCAATGGACCAATTAGCTTTCCTAACCAATGCCTTCCGGGAGCGGAAACGCCCATCGTGATATCTTGGAACGCCGAACAATGAGCAAGCATCTGAGCGATGTTCATTGTTCCCCATTGCGGTTTGGAAGTTGGAGTTAATTTGTCGATACGGGCTATGATTTCTTCCATATGTGATTCAATAAAAATATTATTCATATGAGAACCACCCCTCTTTGCTTTTTCATTTCGAACTGAACATTGTATTAATTCACATATGCTGCAGTCCGTTATTTTAGAAAGATCAGCCAGAGTAACGTACGCTGAACTTGATGTTAGCTGCCTGACGAGACCGTTGGAGGGCTCCTGAGAAGGCAGATGAGCGCTGACCACCCGCCATTTGCAAAACCGTCGCTGATTTCTTTGTCTGGCTCTTTTGAAATTGTCCATAATCGTTGCCCGCCCTCATGCTGCCGTATTTCGCATCTATCCTTGTATGGAAATTCCTGCAAACCCGCAAATCATCGCGGTAGCTTATGGTGCATGTATTGAGCACTCTTACCCGTTAGCGTAATCTGCTTTAGGAGACAAGGGTCATCTAACCGTCTGGTAAACGAGGACTATGGCTCCAGAATCAAATGTCTTGTTTTCGATAAGTTTAAGACTGATCTTCTTTCATTTGGTAGTTGCTTATTCTGATGATTAATCGTCATCATATAGGAGACACCTCTTCTGTATGGTTATGTGGATTCTCGACAATCAACTATACCAAACGATGGGGTGTTTTTTCATGTCTATTTATTTTGTAAATAACCATTTTTTATCGGCTACTAGCATTACAGACCGTTGAATGAACTACTTTTTTCTAAGCGCGAAAGTTGAGTGAGTTACTTAATGATTAGGATAAATTATTTTATTGCACTTTCATCCATGAAAAAAAGTTCCCATAGATGACCGTCAATATCCTCAAAACTCCACCCATACATAAAACCATGGTCTTGTGGTTCCTTTGAAGGTTTTCCACCTGCTTCTAAAGCCTTGTTTACAATCTCAATGACTTTTTCTTTACTATCAACTGATAGTGCCAAGATTGCTTCATTACTTCTTGTAGAATCGGCAATTTCTTTTTCCGTAAAACTCTTAAAATGTTCTTCAACTAACAACATAGCAAATATATTATCATTAATAATCATACTTGCTCCCAATTCATTGGTAAACTGAGCATTGAATTCAAACCCTAATTTAGAGAAAAATTCCTTAGTCTTATTTAAATCTTTAACTGCTAAATTTACGAATATCTTATCAGCCTGAAAACCCATGTTACTCACCTCTACTCTAGTATTGTCATTCACACTATAGTTCTCTGTTTCATAAATGAATTCCTTCAAGGAATAAGATTACATTACTGAGTCAGTTATGCGACAAAGAGGCTGGCCACACGTCGTTTTAATATTTTATAGAGTACATTAAGTAAATTTACGTTATCAGAATCGGGAGTTTTTACTATACTTTAATTTTGAAAAAATTGAATTTATTTCCACTGTCGTTATAATAGTAAATAGACATATGTATGGAAAGTACTGAATGAAGTTAAGGAAACGGTTAATTCTTGAAAAACAGGAGGAAATTATGGGACGGTTAGTTCATTTCGAAATTCACGTGAATGACATGGAACGGGCAAAGAAGTTTTATGGAGAGGTATTCGGATGGTCATTTCAAGATTGGAGTGATTATGCAGGAATGCCTTACTTTGGAGCAGTGACTGGCAATGAGAATGAGATGGGGATAAATGGCGCTTTGATGCAGAGGCAAAGTGCTCCCCCGGAAACAAACCAGCCTTTAAATGGATACGCTTGTACAATGGGCGTGGAAAATTACGATTTAACAGAAGCTAAAATTATTGAGAATGGCGGCAAGGTCTCAATGTCGAAATATGCCCTGCCTGGAATGGCATGGCAAGGTTACTATATTGATACTGAAGGCAATGTATTCGGAATTCATCAGCCCGATGAAAATGCAAAATAGAATTCATTATAGTTGATAAACTAAAACCCAAAAGACACATAAAAATTGGGCAATAACTGCATTTCGATGTCAGTTATGACGGTCATAATTACTCTAAAATAAAAGGTTAAGAAAGGTGAAATTCAACCTTTCTTTTTTTTCGTTCTTTTATCAGCTTTACTGATACTGGATTCATGCATCCTCTTTTTCTTATTCAACTAAAAAAATAGCTATTAATCCTTTTTATAAAAAAACTGAACGAATATATTCGCTCAGTTTCCTTTATTAATGGTTAAGAAAGCATAAAGTTTTACCTTTTATATTGTCTGGCTCCAGCGCCCAGCGCCTAGTGTCCATCCCACTTCTCCCTACGATAAGTCAACATCGAAATGCTTTGCATTTCGTGTATCCTTTATCTCAGTCGAAGTGGGCCCCAGTCCATACGTCGCTGAACGGGCGCTTGCGCTTTTCTTATTTAGCTAATACCTTGCCGGATTCCACTCCTACAAACTGGTCAAAGAATTCCAGGATGGTACGGTTAACAAGGATTTCATTTGTCTTCTTCGAGAATCCATGACCCTCATCTTCAAGGACAAGATATTTTACTTCTGCCCCTTTATCCTGCAGTGCTTTAACTATTTGATCTGATTCTGCCTTTACAACCCGAGGGTCATTTGCTCCCTGGATAACTAACATTGGTTTGGTCATATTATCTAAATATGTTATCGGTGAATACTCAGTTAGTTTATCGAAGTCTTTTACAGGATCACCAACCCATTGATTCATGATAGGCTTCCAATGACTTGGAACCGACTCAATAAAGGAGAAAAGATTACATGGCCCGAAAATATCAACAACTGCTTTGAAATATTCCGGATGGCGCCCATGAAGCAATAAAGCCATATAACCGCCGAAACTTCCGCCTAATAACAATGTTTTGTCTCTATCAGCCAAGCCATTTTCATAAAGGTATTCAAGGCCGGCAATATTATCAAGGCGCGGTCCTTCACCCCAGTTTCCTTCAACCATTTTTGTGAAAGCCAATCCATAACCTGTTGAACCACGGAAATTTGGTGCAAAAATGCTATATCCTCTGTTTACCAAGAACTGGAACATTGAGCGGAAGTTAGTACGTTCTGCGGCTTGAGGACCTCCATGCGGCCAAAGAATCACATGGCCGTTATTTACATCTTCATGTGGCTTAAAGAACAATGCTTCAATCGCTAATCCATCAAAGGAAGAGTATTGGAGAACTTCCGGTTTTACCAAATCCTCTGCCTTTACTCCAGGAACAGCAAGATTGGTTAGCGGGTTCCATTCATTACTTCCAGCTTTTTTCTTGAAAATGTTATAAGGTCTATCTGCCGTACCAGCTAAAAGGTAGACATTCCCGCTCTTAGCAACAGATATGCTTTGAACCACAGTTGCTGGTAATTCTACTTTTTCAAGGCTGCTAGTTTCCAAATCATATTGATACAAATAATCATTTACACCTTTTGATGTAACCAGATAAAGAGTTTTCGTGCTTTTATCAAAACGAACTGCAACGAATTCTTCTTTTTCTAAAGAAAGAACTTTTGTAAACTCATGCGTTTCTAAATTGAATTTCGCAAGATAGTAAAAGTCCTCGCCAAAAGTTGTAGTAAAGTAATAATCGCCCTCTACAAAAGCACCGTCTCCTACTGTAAATTGCTCCTTGGTTTCCGGTGTCAGTGAATAAGACTGTCCATCCTGATAAACAAAGCCTGGAGCATATGTATTGGCATATTGTTTAACATATACAAAACTTGTTTCATCATCGTTAAATGAAGTTAAAAAGCATGCTGCCCCTTCGCCTTCAACCACAACTGACTCCTCATTCTTTTCCAAATCATAACGGTAAATATTTAGATAGGTTTCGTTGTTTTTAGTAGAAGTATAGTACAGCCTTTTATCGTCTTTTGAGAATATAGGATTCATATGGCGATGGCCTTCTGCTGTACGAAGCGGTACGAGTTCGCCGCCTGCAGGAGGAAGTGCATATAGCTGATCATTTTCATCCCCATCATGATCAAATCCGACTACAAGAAAACGGCCATCATGAGTATACTTCAAGGAATGGCAATTTTGATCAACGAATGTAAGTGGATAAGGATATTGATTCGGCAGATCCATAACCCATAAGTTATATTTTCCTGTTAGATTCGTACTGAATACCAACTGTTTTTCATCAGGGCTTACTGAAAACATTTGGACATTAAAGGTACGGTAAAAATTTTCGATATCTGGTTTTTTAAAAGTTACCAAATGACCCACTTCCTTTTTATTAAAATTTTCTATCTATACTGAAAATTTATACAAATTCACTCAAAAAGTCTAGTATAAAGTTTCGTATGTCGAAATTTTGATTTCTCTGTAGAATGAATTGGGCTTCTTTACTAACAGCTATTTAAAAGTGATGTGAAAAATCGTTCTCTGTTTTGTGCACAAATATGCTCCCAATTTACCTCAATAAAAAAAGATGCTGCCGCAGCAACATCTTACATACCTCTTCCCATTTCACAAATTGCTTAATCTAAGAAATTGCGTTATTTAGGTATTAGCTAATTTCGCAGGTTTCATTTTTACAGACATGGAAGCAAGTACAGATTCATTAAATCCTTTAACGATCAGCCAGACGGCTAAAATCATTTCATTAGCTGCTACTGGCAGTGCCAAAATACCACCCCACGCAGAAGCCTGTTGGATGATTCCAAACATTTCAAGCAAGGCTGCAATAAAAACAAGCGTTGCCCCTGTTATACCCAAGAGTGGTATAAACCTGGGTACAAGCTTGGATTTATAGAATATATAACTGTACATCATTGTATTAATACCAAGCATGAAATTGGGACCCAGTAAAAATGTCCAGTCATGTATTGCTTTTAATACTGTACCTGAAGCTTGAAAGGAGGCGATGTCCACTCCTCCTGCTGCTTCTGCAAATTCCCTGCTTAAGGTCAATAGGGAAAGTACGCTGATTACACCTACAGTAATGATAACCGCTTCAAGAAATCTGAAGCAAACATGCCATAGAGCGATAGTTTCATTATATTTCCTTAAAATTGGAAACATTGTCGTTGAAGTACCAATCGCCGATGCGACAAGAATTAACTCCATAAGCGCTCCAAGTACCACCTGGTTAGCGTGTTCGGAACCTGTAATCAGATAATCAGGGCCTTTAAGGATAGGATTGTATAAAATAAGCCCAATTACCGCAGTAACGGCTGCAAGAATAAACAGAACGCCAACAATTTTTGCCGCTTTTTTGTTTGAATTCATTTGTATCTCCCCTTCTTGAATAAATTTACAAACGATAAAGCAGAAACTATCTAGTTCTTACAGATTTGTGTTGTCGTCCCCATAAAAGAAGATCTCTTCCAACGGTAATTGAAAGGCGTGAGCAATACGAAAAGCGAGTTCTAGAGATGGTGAGTAGTTTCCCTTTTCGAGAGCCACAATGGTTTGTCTTGTTACACCCACCTTGTCAGCCAATTGCTGCTGAGTCATTTCATCATAGTTGAATCGTAATTTTCGAATGTGATTGCCGACAAGCTTTTTCCCCATATTAGACTCCTTTCCGATAGTGATAAAGTTTCGTAATGGAGCCAGTCACATCGGAAATGAAGCCTGATGTGATTATGATAATGAACATTTTCTGTGATGGTTCATAAATGATCAGCGACCCCATTGCCAGAAGAAAGCCGACGATAAAGACGAAAAAAGAATTTCGGTTCGCTTTCAAGTCAATTAATTTATCAAGTTCATCTGCAAATTTTGGTTCTTTTTCTCTGGTGGTAATGCGAAAGACGATGTTAAAAATAATGCTGATAAGGATATGAGCGATTATTGAAAACAAAGTCAGGATGAGGACGAAGGAGCCCCAAAAGTGGAAGGTTTCTGACTCCAGACCTCCTTCTGGAAACCTCGGGTACATGTACAAGCAATAAGATACGAAAATGAGTATGGCGCTGATTAACGATACGATACTCTTCTTTTCTTGATAGGTCATGAATAATCCCCCCTTGTATGGTAACTTTTACTCCGTGTAAAGTATTATATGCATAATGTAATGTAAAGTATACATATAGTCAAGTTTTTATTACATTTAATTCGCTAAGTAGGCATTGTTCCAACCCTCTGCGCAACGGGTTGGCGATTTAAGAAACGAACGACCCTATGGCCGATTTTCTTAAGTTGCAGAGCGAAAAAAGAAAGCAGACCAAAGATGCATTATTTCACTCTTTGTCTGCTATTTTAAGTTTAGCTAAGTGCTTGAAAAGCTGCCTTTCTCTCATTACCCCCACTTTTTCTATAGATTTTCACCTTTTACACATTTTATAGAGAAAGGGTGACCCACTTTTGCAGGACACCCTTAGGGATGAGGCATTTCTTTGAGGGATTATTCCTTACGTTTTTTGACAATCCAAAATCTATTCCGACCTTTCCGGTAGCCAGTCTGCCAGAAAGGCTGGGAGCCCTTTGCCTTTAACAGCGAGCGTAGTGTGGCCGCCGGATACAAGTGTGTAGGTCTTATCTTTGCTGGAAACCACATTAATAAAATCTTTGCTTAAATTCTCCGGAACAAGCCGGTCCTGGCTGGCTGCTACTATTAGAAGATTAGCTTTAATATTTGAAGGGTCAGCCTTTTTGCCACGTATCACCAAACTTCGATTCATGAATTTATTATCCTTCCCCAGATCATTCAACAGCTGTTTAACAGCGGCTCCTGAAAAGCCAATATGGCCCTCTGTCCAATTATTGAACCGCCGCCATTTATCAACATAGTCTTTGTCGTAGCTCTTATTTAATAGGGACAGGTAGTGGCTAAAATAGATTGGTGCACTGACTGCGCGCATGCTGTATTTCATGAACTTTCCGGGAATAAATCCATATGCGTCTAAAAGCCTGTCCATGTTCAAATCACCATTTCTTATGGCTTCAATCCATTTATCGAAAATCGGAGGATCGGAGAAATTAAGCGGGGCCACACAAAGAATTAAATTTCGGATGGGTTCTGATGAAATGGCAGCATAAATAGCGGCCAAAGTTCCTCCAAGGCAGTAGCCGATGACGGTAATTTCCTTTGCCTTGGAATGGTGCAGAGCCATCCGGACGCCACGCTGAATATAATCGACCAGGTAATCATCGATCGTAATATCTTTATCCTCGTAGCCCGGGACACCGAAATCCAGCAAATAGACATCAAAACCATTCTCGACGAAAGCTTCAATCATGCTCGCCCCCGGAGCCATATCAAGGACAAATGCTTTGTTTACAAGGGAATACACAAGAAAGAGAGGGACAGAATATTTCTTTTTTGAAGTTGGATAGTGCCAGAGGGTCGCCTTATTCTTTTTCCAGACTGCCATTCTTGGGGTAAGTCCTACTTCAGGTTCGGGTGTGTTCCAAATGCTGAAGAGGCCTTTCCACCTCTTTACTTCCTTCTCTGGATCGAATTCAGACATGTCGATCACTATTTCTTACCGTTTGTTGTGGCTCGTTTTTACTTAAAGCAAAGGAAGAATCCATTAGGGAAGCAAAAGAAGGATCCAAAAGTGATTTAGATAATTCGTAGATTATTCTTTTCTTTTTTGATTTATTGCTATAGATGGTTTCCTCAACGGAACTTAATAGAGGGACACTTTGCTCTTGCGGAGAATTGGAAATCCCGTTTTTTGCTAAAAGGACTTTTAATTCTTCGATTGAGTCAGCCAATTGCATGATTTCGTCTGTTAATTTATCTACTTTTTCTTCGGTTTGAATGGTCAGCTTTCCTATATTCGCCACATCCTTCTTTGTTGGAATATTGAGTTGGATTGATGTAATTTCCTGGTACTGATGGAGCCGCTCAATCAGGTCCGCATGGTGATTGGCCAGAATAGCAGCCGCTCCAGCAACTTCTCTCCGGTTCAGATGGTTACGAATTTGTTCATTAAGCTGAGTCTCAAGTTTAAAGCCGGCATTTCTAAGAAATTCATAAATATCAGTTATTTTATGCTCTTTAGACATCGATAATCTCCTTCCTGTAAATTAGTTCATATTAGTATAAACAACCTTCTTTCTCTTTGTGCCAAAATTAGTAATCACGCCCGTGCCTTTAATTTTTAAAATATTTTCTTAACATGAGGCATGTACCGCTCCGGATTTAACCATAATGCATAACGTATGGAGTACTGATAGGACAAGGAGGGAAAAAATGACTGAAGAAGAGATGGAAGAGGCATTTGCCGTGAGTGGGCATTACCACTTGTTTAGGAAACTCAGATATCCGATATATATTTCAGGTGAGATGGATGAGGTAGACAGCAGTGTGCTTGAATCGTTTTTTTCATGGTATAGCTTTGATGAAGACCATCCAGTGTTCTTTGATGATTTTATCTATCACTTCAGGATTTTCAGGATGCTTGAAAAAAGAAATATATTACCTGAAGTTTTTTAAATGATACTGGTTCTTCATGATTTTGAAAAGATCTAAAAGACAGCGACCCCTAGGATCGCTGCCTTTTTTCTTTCTTTTACTACTTATAAAAAATGCAAAATGCACTCTATACTTCAACTCTTATACCTGTTCGTGCAACAAGAAATTCCCCTGAATTCATGCCTTTTACATCCCTTATATTAAGGTATCTATATAGTATTTGGATTACATAAACTAGTTACATAAAAAAATGCTCTTTGAAAGGCAGTAAAAACGAGCTCCTACCCTCTTAAAAAGATAAGTTCAATAACCTTTCGCTAGAATGCTATGAGACTATATGTAGAGAGGGGTTTAACTTCGCTTGTTTCAATAAACGAATCTAACATTGTGACCTCGGATTGAATGAGATCCTTTAATTTTACTGGCATATGGTTAATTTTCTGCAGTTCGTTGTGTATGTCACTTTTCACTTTATCTACTTCCCACTTCCCGTCCTGTAAATCAGGTGAATCGATTGTTATATCCTTTTTAATTTGCCATCCTGCTTGTTGAACAATCGCTCTTAAATCATGGGCAGTAAAAAGGGTTCTTACATTGGATTCACTATTTTGTTTAAAAGCTTCATATTGTGCCTGAATAAGAATGGATAATAAATGTGGATATTGCTCAATAGATTTTATATTTGTGTTCCATTCGGCAAGGCATAGTTGTTTTCCCCATTTTCTGACCTTTTTCATTATGTTAAGTAGTTCATTAGACGATTTTGTATACCAGGCACAATGGGAAAAAACAATATAATCATAGGATTTTTCCGGAAAATCCACCTCGGTTGATAAAATATCTAGATTGAAATCTATTTTTACCTGTTTACCTAATGGGGACTGCATTAAGTATTCAGCAGATTCACCGAGTGAAACAGGACTTCCATATGTAGGTGAGCCTACATCAATTCCGTGGACAAAGCCTGTTTCTCCTGCATAGTATGCAAGCACAGCTGTTGTATCACCCTGCCCGCAACCAATTTCAAGTATTCTACTTCCGGGCTTTATATCCCAGAAATTAACTAGTCTCATTCGGTGTTCTGTTTGAACCTTTTGAATATGATAAGCTATTTTACTACTAGCCATACATTCTACGATAGCCTTTACTTCACTTTCGTTCATAAAATCACTCTCCTCACTAATTGCAGTCTATAGTTTTTGTTCTATACAATAGGTGAATAATCCTTTTAAGTTAAACAAACAAACCTACTATAAAAAAAAGCCGCCGAAATGGCAGCCTTTGTTAGTTGAGTAAATTGTCTGTTTATAAGATAAATTCAAGACTTGTCGTAATGTTTTGAAGGGGAATATAATCTTTAAAGATTAGCTTATATTCCCTTAGGTAGGAAGGTATGGAAGTGATTTTGCCGATAAAATTTATATTTCAGTATAAAAACTCTTTAATTTAGAATAAAATATATCCGGCACTTCTAAATGAGCAGAATGCCCAGCATTTTCGACAATGAATTCTTCGTACCTTCCCCCATTTGATGCATATTGATCCAGTACATAACGAGTTTGGGACACCATAGGCTGTGGCGGAAAAATTCCTTCTCCAGGCCATCCTTCTACATATCCAAGCTTACCTAAATTCCCAAAATCCAAGAAAGATTGATCAGACACAATAAGATCAGCTTCTCCGCGAACCCATAATACAGGAATTTTATTAGGAATATTTTTGAAAGCCGATAAATCAAGAAATTTAGGGGACATCGCATTGTTAATCCCATCTTCTTTAGGGGACACACCAGGCCATTCTGAACACGTTTCAAATCCGCCTGGATAAAAGCCTTCTCCAATTCGTGTTGTCAGCATAGAAGTAACAAATAATTCTTCCAAATCCTTTGGTGCTTTATATGGAGGTTTAAAATAAAACTGATTCATCACATTACGAGGACTGTTTGCACTTTCTTCACTACGATTTTGTTGTTTGATCAGATCGGCGAACTCTGGATTCGCCGTACCGCCTCCAGAACCTGCAAAATTATCATAACAAGGAGTTCCCTTCTCATCCTTAGTTCCGCCAAAGCCAAAAGGTGATATTGGACTAATCAGTGTAATCGACTTTAAATTTTCTGCATGATCGATTGCATATTGCATAGCCACACCGCCGCCTAATGACCAACCAACAATATGTGCTGGCTGTGAAATTTTTAAGCTTTGGAAAAAGGATTGTAAATCATCAGACCAATCCCTTACCCCTCTCGATCCATCAATTGGCAGCGCTTCTGTTTCTCCATAACCTCTTAAATCAGGAGCTAAAACCCAAAAATCTTTTGATAGAGTTTCTAACGCTTCCGTCCAAAAAAAATTTGATGATACATTACCATGGATAAGGACCAAATGTTGTTTTTCCGGATTTCCTTGCGTTAAATAGGAAATCTTCAAACGATCTGTTTGTATTACCTCTCTTCGCATCTCAGTAGTCATTCTTTCCTCCTCCTTTATATTTATATATAATCTCAATAGTTGAAAATAATCTCTTTTCATTCTAAATCAGTTGCAAATTTCAAAGAAAATTTATTAACTTAATAGGTTTATAGTCCCCTTTATCCTTATTTAACTGACTTGTTCTGATAGGAAAAAAGCCGCCTTTATGGGCAGTTGGATGTTGTATGTTTTTTCTTTTTAAAACCTGACTTTATCCCAATTTGCTCATATTTTGTTGGTGGGACTCTTTTAAGAGTGTCATACACAAGCAGCAAAATACTAACATACCAATTGTCACTGTTCCCAACATCATTCTTGATCCATAAGCATCAAAAATTCCCCCTAGGATATAGGGTCCTAATCCGCTCCCAAGGAATAGTGAAAACGCAAAAACTGATACTGCAGTAGCACGTCCACTCGGCAACAAATCCGTAGCAAAAGTTTGTAATGTTGAATGGCAGTAACTAAATCCAAAGCCAAGAATGATAAAACCGGCAGTTAACGAAATCACACTTTGCCATCCCCAGATTACGGCGAATCCAAGTACCATTAAGGATGAACCAAGCAACGGCATTTTCTTTAGTCCGACATAGGTTATCACACTGGTAATGGTCTTGCTTCCGAAAAACGCACCTACACTATAAGTTGCAGTCAACAACCCGATCGCTAAATAAGATAAGTGCAGGTTGGAAACACCATATACCCCTAGGAATGTAAAGCCACCGTAAAACACTAATCCTTCACAGAAAACTAACCCATAAATTTGCCAGGAACGCTTGCTCATAAAAAGTAAAACATATCGCTGGAACATCGGTGTTGATTCTTTTTTTATTGGTATCGAATCATAGGCACGCTCTCGGAAAATGGCAAGAATCGTAGGAATGCATGCTAAACCAAGTAAAAAAAATAGAATTCGATACGAAAAAAACTGTGCGACTAATCCACCGATAACAATGCCCATTGCTTGGCCAATTGTCGAGAACGACATAAAAAGGGCAATCGCGCGCGGCCTTTCCGAAAGTTCAAACCAATCCCCAATTTGAGCAAGTATTGTCGGTATAATACCTGCAGCAAAAATGCCTGTAACAATGCGCAAAACCAATAGCCAAGAGAAAACATGAACCACCCCGCAAAATACAGTTCCGAGTGCAAATAAACACAAAGAAAGAAGGATGGTATTGATTTTTCCAATTTTTTCCGCAATAGGGCCATAAACCAATTGAAACAACCCATAAGGAATCGAATAAGCCGTTACAAGTAAAGCAGCTGAAGATGGCGTTGTATGCAGACTGGCTGCCATTGCCGGTAACATAGGCGCAATGGCACGATTATCTGCATTCACCATAAAACCGCCCAATCCCAGCGCCCACAACATATATTTATTATTCGAAGTATCTCTCTCCATACAGCCCTTCTCCTCCTATTCCTTCACAACTAAAATTTTAGTCTCTTCCCGTTTTCTTATACAACTAACTTGCTCCTATAGTAGAGCAAAAGAAAAGGATTGCCGGCAGCAATCCCTGTCAATCTCCATTCATTAAGTTTCCAAAACCACCAAATGTTCCAATTTAAGATGAAATAACCGTAATACTTACTAAATGAATTTCTCAATTACTATTGTCTACTGTTCAATTCTTGGGTCTTGGCTGTCTTCTGCGTATTTTTTAAAGGAGTAGGAAAATAGTTTACGTTCGACTCTTCCTTTATCACCAACAAGGTTGAACCACTTTTGTCCAATATAAAAAGGGTTCGATAATATTTTATCAATGATAAAAGATACCTGGTTATTTTCGTCACCATGTTCAAATTTTCTTTTAGAAGAAAGGGAAAGTATAAAGAAATTTTTAAATTTATCTAATTCTAGTAGTTTAAGATGATACACTTGTTGCTGCTTTTGATTGAAGTCCTCAAGAACTGTTATAATACTTTTTTCTACATCTATTGCAAATTTATTTGCATCACCCAAGGAGGACAAACGTGAATCATAAATAGACATAGTCAGGATATAATGTTCAGCATAATTTTTCGGATCGAATACTTCTTTACCAACCTGTTTTTCTTCCTCCGGTACGACTATAAAGTTTTTATAGTCAGCAAAAAAATCTTCGTTCATATTATTACCTTCTTTCATAACTTGAATGAATGGATAAAATAATTCTCTTGTCCTTTAGCTTTTGCTTCTATCTGTATCAAGGAAGGTCAGAATAATCTCTTTTTTCTAAACGTTCTTCTAGTAATCTGTCAAAATTACACAAATGTTCAAGTGCATTTTTTTATTTTATAAATATTCCATTATTAAAATCAAAAATCCTGCTAGTTTCTCCATCTATCTACATTTATCCACTTTTTTAGATAAAAATCTCTTTGGATTCCTATAGAAAATGACTTTAAAACACTACTGAAAAAACCTAGAAAGCTTGATGGTACCTGCTTCACTTCGTTAAAGGTTAGTATTTTGGACAAGGATAACCCAACTTTCCTATTACCCAAATTTATAGTTTAATTAAGCTGTTACATAGAAAAATAAAAAAAGGAATCCTTATAAGGTTTCCAAAGACTTCAGAGGAGGCATGTTGATTTCCGTTCCCAGGCACTCGCTTTCCGCGGGGCGGGCGGTGAGCCTCCTCGGCGCACACGCCTGTGGGGTCTCACCTGTCCCGCTAATCCCGCAGGACTTTGAATAAGCCTCTTTGAATCAACACCGCACGAAGTAAATGCGGAGGCATTTTCGAGGAGTCTCGTGCCCTCCACTCCAATCAACTGGGTTGAGAAAAGTCTTTTTATATATTTTTTATCATTCTTCTTTGTTCAATGCTCCCATTAGGCGAAAAAAAGGTTGCTTTAGGTTCTTTAAATAGATTGATGCTTTTACCACGAGGATCATGAGTAACGGTTAGGAGAGCAACTTGGGACATCTTCCACCTCGTTTATCAATTTTTATTATGATTAAATTCTATATAAGATTGTCTTCTCCCTTTATTTTTACTTGAACCAAAATACCCAATTATTTTAAAACAAAAAAGCCGCCGTATTGGCAGCATTCTTTTTCTTTTTAAAAAGTTAGTTTAATAAGTTAGTATGGTCACCTGTATAAAAAATAACTTCTTTTATATCTGATTTGGGAAGATTGAATCCCCAAACGGATAAGTGAGTCTGCTTATACACCCAAAAGAAATTAAAATTAATGAAGCAACTGAAAAAATTATCGCATTTGTTTATTGCTCACTTTAACACTCCTTGAATTTGAAGAATTGAACAAATGTTCTTTAAGCTTTTACTATAGAACTAGTCGCAAAGATTGCCCGTGAAGACAGATGTGTTTATTTTTTTCTGCCTATATAAAGTAAATGAGATGATATTCCAAGAAGGTGAGGGTTTGATGCTTGTTCTTTAATTAGATTTATAATTTTATTCACCTCATCCTCACCTTTATCTCTCCAGTAAGCCCAATTGTCCTTATTCAAAATAGCCCCTACATTTGATCCTATCAATTTCATAGTTTCGAATCCTAGTGACTCCATAAAAGGATTGATATCTTCAATATTAAAGTAATATGCTCCAGTAAATCGTCCCTTATCTGTGTGATTAAAGCATCCTGTATGAGAAAAATCAATAATGGTCTCCATATTATCGTTTGGTTTCCAATGGTCAGGGTACAAAAGGGATGTTAGGATATGCCGAACTCTTGGCATAAAGGCAACAAATACAAGTCCGTTCTTTTGGGTCACTCTTTTCAGTTCTTCAATAGCTTTAATTCGGTCATTTTCTTCCTGCAAATGATACATTGGCCCAAGCATCAAAGATGCTGAAAATTGGTCATCTTCAAGCATACTTAGATCCCTTGCATCTGCTACATAAAAACCATCAAAATTCTTTTGCAAGCCCATTTCTATTGCTTTATTTTTTGCGATTTCAACTAATCGGGGAGTTAAATCTGTTAGTGTTACCTTATAACCATCTTTCGCAAGTTCTAAAGAATATTTTCCTGGTCCGGCCCCATTATCAAGTAGTGATCCCATTTCTGGTATGTATTTTTTTATATAATGCCAGTTAACTTGGAACTCTATTGGTTCCCGTTCAAGTCTTCCCCACTCATCAAATTGGTTATAGTAGTTTAATATACCACTCATTTTTATCACCTTATATATCCATTTTTTACTGTTTTGTACAAATTCAATAAAAGATCTAAAAATCCTTCTTAGCCTAACCTGCCCTTTAGTGGAATAACGGTTACCCATTTATCATAAAAGCTCTGTTAAGCTTGATTGGCTGATTTTCGTTCTTAGACACTCGCTTTCCGCTGGCGGTTCCGGAGCCTCCTGCTACCTTCGTGCCTGCCAGGTCTCCCCAGAGCTACTTTTCCCTCTGGAGTCTCGTGTCCTTCTGCTACAATCAACATACATAAAAATCAACAATGTTCTTAAACATTTCCATCATAAAAAGAAAAAAGCCACCTTTTATGGTAGCCTGCTGTATGATTTCAAATTTTAATATCCTTTTTCTGAACATACATTTTAATATTCAATATTTTTTGTGATTTATTTCTTAAATTACTTTCCGAAAAGTTAAAATTCACTTCTTTAATTTCATCAAGTATATATAAGGTGACAATCTTATTTTAAGTTAAAGAGACCTTTCCCCGTTTCTATATTTATTGGCAAAGATGAATGTTCATGTGCGATGGTCCATGATTCATTTTCTTTTCTTAAACCAAATGTGAATCTATTTGTCATCTGACGGAGAATTTCTCCAGAATTCTGGTGCTGAGCTGCAAACGTAACAGCACAATATACAAAGGCGATATTCGAATTCTCTTCAATTACTAAATCATTAAAATCTACTTTTAGCAAAACCCCTTCTTCACTTAAACCATTGAACCACTCTATTACTGTTTCCCTCCATTGGGAAATTCCGCTGCTCTCCCAGCTTCCCCAGCAATCAAAGATATGTATATCAGAAGCGTATGTGGATAGGAATCTTTCAACATCTTTCGCATAAACAGCAGATTTATAATTTTCCAAAACGTCGAGAACCTTTATAAAACCAAAGGCCATGGATTTATCTCCTTTAAATTTTGTAGGAATATAAGATTATTTATTGTTATTACATTCTCTTCCCGGAACTTTTTTTCCTTCAACTATTTCCGGGTTAGCATTCATTTTGTCCGTTAATGAATTGGGAATTCAATTATCAGAGGATCCAAAGGTCAAGGATGCTTGTAAAACTATTTTTTGTAAATAATTCTTCTAGTAACAAAAAGGACCTGGGTAAGGTCCTGTCATTATTTTTTATATCATCTTTAATAAAAGGGGTATTTCCTTAACTCCTCTAACGATCATTCCCGGTCTCCACTCAAGTGCATCTTTACTGATGTCGAGCTTCATTCCTGGAAATCTTTCTATTAGGCTCTTAATGGCAATCTCGCCTTCTAGCCTTGCGAGCGGGGCTCCAAGACAAAGGTGTATCCCTTTCCCGAAAGCCAGGTGCGGGCTTTTCTCCCTGGTAATGTCAAAGATTTCGGGGTCATTAAATTGATCAGGATCATGGTTTGCCGAATTTAATGCAATGACCAATAACTCTCCCCTGCGAATTAATTTTCCTTTAAACTCCATATCTTCACTTGCCCAGCGTGAAGTGCTGAACTCAACTGGCCCATTAAATCTCAGTGATTCTTCAATAACACTATGAATCAATTCAGGCTGACTTTTTAGCAGATTGAGCTGGTCCGGGTGCTCCAATAGAGCAAGAATGCTATTGCCTATTAAATTAACAGTTGTTTCATGTCCGGCAATAATTAATAAAGAAACTACTCCATATATTTCCCGTTCTGTTAGCTGGTCTCCTCCCTCTTCAGCCATGATTAGCTGACTGATCAGGTCGTTGCCCGGATTATTCCGTACTTTTTCGAACCATTCACGAAGATATTGAATGAATTCATTCATGTGCTGGAACATTTCCGCTGCATGTTCACCATTCGTTCCTTCAATCAGTGAATTGGACCAAACACGAAATTTGTCCCGGTCGGCGGAGGGCACTCCAAGAATTTCACATATAACGATAATTGGAAGAGGAAAGGCAAAGTCATTAATCAGGTTCATTTTTGTTTTGTTTGTCGCCTCATCTAACAATTCATTGGTAATTTCCTGAATTCGGTCTCGCATGCCACTAATCATTTGTGGGGTAAAAGCCTTTTGCACAAGCCCGCGCAGCCTTTTATGATCAGGCGGATCTGAAAACAGCATATTATGCATGAACACACTTCCAAGCTCCATGCTGCCCCCATAGAGCTTTGAAAAATCTTTTATAACCCGTGGATCTTTTAAAATTTCGATGGCATCTTCATATCTGGTGATGAGCCAGCCCTGGCCATCAGGAAACATCATTTTATAAACAGGATCATTTTCTCTTATCTTTGCGTAAGTCGGATATGGATTTTGAGTAAAATTTTTGGAAAACAACTCTGTTTTTGGGTCCACCTTCAATCTCCTCTCTTTTGAATACTTATAAAAATAACCCAACTGTTAAGTGGATAAACCAGGAAACTACTATTTAGAA
The DNA here is from genome assembly GCF_058790155.1 of Neobacillus sp. FW104-15D2. Taxonomy (NCBI): domain Bacteria; kingdom Bacillati; phylum Bacillota; class Bacilli; order Caryophanales; family Bacillaceae; genus Neobacillus; species Neobacillus sp. FW104-15D2. The sequence goes on along the minus strand of NZ_JBYTCJ010000019.1, from coordinate 64,819 downwards.
GCAACTGCCATTATAAATTGTATGAATTGATGAACAAGCGTTGAAAGGAAAATAAGTAAGGTGATGAATGTAAAAACTCTTAGAGGATTTTTAAACCATTTTGGGGTTTGTTCTAATTTTTTTGGAATTTGAAATCCATTAACAATGTCTCCATGCTTTATTACATCATTAAATGGTGCTCTATCTTCTGACGGATCAAGCTGGGGAAAATTGACCGTCTGTTGAATACTTTTATCTTCAAAAGGGTTATTTGTAGAATTGTTCATTTTAAACCTCCTCCTAGGGTTAATGATCTTTCCTATACTGATTTTATTTTACCATAAAAATCCAAGTGTTATAAACCAGCTTCTGCATACTCCTCTTCACTATGGTAAAAAATAAGCAAAATTCTATGTATGATGAGGAGAAAAATAATGAAGCAAACGGTTGCTGATTTACTAGTTGATTCTTTATTACATGCAGATGTTAAACGGATTTATGGAATTGTAGGAGATTCTTTGAATGCTGTGTTGGATTCGATACGACGTTCTGGAAAAATTGAGTGGATTGGAGTTCGCCATGAAGAAGTGGCAGCTTTTGCGGCAGGCTCGGACGCTATACTCAACAACAGCATTGCGGTTTGTGCTGGAAGCAGCGGTCCGGGAAATCTCCATCTTATCAATGGACTGTATGATTGTCACCGAAGCCGAATTCCGGTATTGGCAATCGCTGCCCATATTCCCAGTGATGAAATCGGTAGCGAATACTTTCAGCAGACCCATCCTGAACATCTATTTAAAGAGTGCAGCCATTTTTGTGAGGTTGTAACGAGAACGGAACAAATGCCCCGTATGGTTACGATGGCCCTGCAGCATGCCATTTCAAAAAAAGGGGTTGCCGTTATTGTTCTCCCTGGAGACGTGGCAGCATTAAATGACTCGGAAACCGTCCCGGAACAGGTTTATCATGTTACCAATCCGATTGTCCGTCCATCTGATGAAGAACTGAAAAACCTTGCTGAATATCTTAACAAAGGGAAAAAAATCACTTTATTATGCGGAGCAGGCTGTGAAGGAGCACACCAACAATTGAAGGCCTTGTGCGATAAGCTGAAGTCTCCTATGGTCATCGCTCTTAGAGGAAAGGAACATCTGGAATACGACAACCCGTATTCTGTTGGTCTAACAGGACTTATCGGTTATTCTTCCGGCTATCATGCCATGATGGATGCGGATGTACTGCTGATGCTGGGAACTGACTTTCCTTATCGGCAGTTTTTCCCGAAGAAGGCCGCCATACTGCAGGTGGACATTCGGCCTGAACATTTAGGACGAAGAGCAAATGTAAATTTAGGTCTTTGCGGAGACATTAAGAACACTATTGAGGCATTAATGCCTTTTCTAACAGAAGAACATGACTCTCATCACCTTGATAAACATGTGGATGATTATAAGGATGTCCGAAACGGCCTTGACAATCTTGCTGTTGGAAAACCAGGAAAAATGCCGATTCATCCTCAATATTTAACAAAAGTAGTTAGTGATCTTGCCAGTGAAGACGCTGTATTTACTTGCGATGTGGGTACTCCTACTTTATGGGCAGCCCGGTATGTTGAAATGAATGGGAAAAGACGACTCCTCGGTTCGTTTAATCATGGCACAATGGCAAATGCGATGCCCCAGGCGATAGGGGCCCAATGTGCCGATCCAAAAAGACAGGTCATTGCTCTTTCCGGTGATGGAGGTCTCGCGATGCTAATGGGTGACCTTTTAACCATTCAGCAGCACAAGCTGCCTGTAAAAGTGGTTGTATATAATAACAGTGCCTTAAGCTTTGTTGAATTGGAAATGAAGGCTGCAGGATATTTGGAAACCGGAACCGGGCTTCAAAATCCAAACTTAGCAACCGTTGCAGAGGGAATGGGAATCATGGGCATCAGGGTTGAAGATCCTGGGGATCTGGAAAATGCGGTGAAACAAGCTTTTGAACATGATGGTCCCGTACTGTTAGATGTCCTGGTCAATCGCCAGGAGCTCTCCCTTCCTCCACGAATCAATTTTGAACAGGCCCATGGATTTACTTTATGGATGATGAAAGCAGTCCTTAATGGTGATGGGGACAAATTGATTGAACTTGCGAAAACGAATTTGTTTAGATAATTTTAAAAAAAGAACATACATTCTTGCTATCCTAATAACCACATGGTAAAATCAGGATACTAATAAACGGAAGGGTGACCAAAGGGCGATGATTTATTAATCCTATTTTTGAAAAAATCGTATCACATTCAATATGATTATTTTCTGGATAGGATTTGTATGGCCTTTTGGAGATTTGACCACGATATACCACCGGTATGTCTGTCTTTTCATCACCCAAAAGATCCTCCTCCTGTCCAGAATTCAACAGGAGGTTTTTTTATGAAAGAAAGTACAGTCAATGCAAATTCAGGGATGGGGACCCTCTTTAAAAACCGGTTCTTTCAAACAATTATTATGTCTGTCCTTTTTCTGCAGATTGGAATTTGGGTAAGAAACTATTCTATCTTGCTCTATGTCATTGAAAAAACACACGAAAATCCCGTGGCTGTTTCGATGATTTCGGTTGCAGAGTTTGTTCCTATTTTTCTGTTTTCATTTATTGGGGGGACGTTTGCCGATAGGTGGCGCCCAAAACGGACAATGGTCTGGTGTGATTTATTAAGTGCCGTTTCTATTTTTGTCGTTCTTCTCACCCTGATGATGGGCAGCTGGAAAGTCATTTTCTTTGCAACCCTGGTCTCGTCCATTTTATCGCAGTTTTCACAGCCCTCAGGTATGAAACTGTTTAAGCTCCATGTGCCGGAAGAGTTAACTCAAATGGGTATGTCTGTGTATCAGACGATTTTTGCCCTCTTTATGATTTTAGGCCCAATCATTGGTACTTTTGTCTATCAGCGTTTTGGTATTATGACAGCAATTGCAGTTATGGGTGTTGCCTTTCTTTGCTCCGCAGCAAGTCTTCTTCTTCTTCCGCCAGACAGACTATTAGCAGAACAAGAAAAGAAAACGACGTTAATGGGAGAAATGAAAGATGGCTTCAGCTATGTGTGGAGCAGTAAAATATTAACACTTTTAGGTGCTTCCTTTTTGGCTGCTGGTTTGTCCATTGGCCTTACTCAGCCTCTAGGCGTCTTTTTGATTACTGAGCGTCTTGGACTGCCAAAGGAATATCTGCAATGGCTGATGGCTGCATTCGGAATTGGTATGATCCTTGGCGGTGTGGTGACAATGGGAGTCGCCAGGAAAGCTCTTCCTCAAGTGCTGCTTGCCATAGGGATGAGTGCAAGTGCGATTAGCTTTATCGTCATGGGTTTATCGACTGAATTGTGGCTCACACTTACAGCACAATTTTTAGCCGGTTTATTCATGCCATGTATTCAAATCGGAATCAACACAATGATTTTACAAAATACAGAAGAAGCCTTTATTGGGCGAGTAAACGGCATATTGAATCCCCTGTTTATGGGCGCCATGGTAGTAACCATGTCCATTTCAGGCTGGATGAAGGCTAACTTATCGATTGTTATTATGTATCAAATATCCGCATTCCTTCTCATGTTCGGTATTCTTGCTTTAATTCCAATTATGAAGCCTATTTATATGAAAAAGGAAACGTCTGAAGAAATATAAAAGCCAAAAGAGCGCTGGGGTTTGTTTGAATGAATAGAAAAAGAAACCTAAGATTGTCTGATATCTCTGCTCTTTCAGCTATAAGAAGCTAAAATAACTTAATGTATAAAAGAGGCTACCCGAATACGGATAGCCTCTTTACTTTATTTGGCCGAAAGCTCACTCTCGGTTACCCATTGATGGTTTGTTACTTTTTCTCCCCCTGTGGCAGGAGTGTAATCCACCATATAAACTGTTGTATGTTCTGCTGTATCGATAACAGCTTTTGCCCCGTTCATACCTTTCATATGGTCAGCGTTTATCACAATTTCATCTCCTGGCTTATATGGCTGCTCTCCAGCACCTTTTATCTCTTCCTGAACAATCCATTTATGATTTGTTACCTTTTTTCCACCCGTAGTTGGAGTATAGGAAATGGCATAAACAGTTGTATCATATGCACCAGCAATATTCGCTTCAGCTCCGTCCATACCTTCCATATGATCAGCGTGCATGACGGCTTTACTTCCAACCGGGAACGTTGGGTTCTTTGCTTCTTTAATTCCTTTAGGGAGTTCCCCTGTACCGGACATATCCATGGCTGAATGATCCATTTTCATTCCGTCATGATTTGATTTTTTGCTTTTGTCCATGCTCATTCCTTCATGGCCAGACTTTTTGCTATGGTCCATACTTGCATCCTTTGATTGACCACCAGAGCAAGCTGCCAAAATCAATGAAATAATCATAAAAAAAGTGACAAGCGTAAACTGCTTTTTCTTCATGTAAATCCTCCTATTTTTTAATATAAAATCTATATTAAAATAAAAATGTGCAGAATTTGTGCAGAATGCTCGTTTACTCCCATACTTTCGAAACAATATTAAAACCCTCTCTAAATGAGCCGGTTTAATTGAATATAAATAATAGAAAAAACCATACCAAGAATTGATATTTACCCACCAATGATAAGTATGGTTGTTGATATAGATTAAAAATTCTTACGGCAATCTTGTCCGATGACATATAGTAAAATCCTTCAAATAAATATTAAGGAAAGGTTATAAAAGGAGGCAATAAGATGGTTGATCAGGGATCACCAGGGATTTATGACAGTAATAATCAAATGCTAGTTTCTCCTGAGTCCTTCGCAGCACCCCCAGAATCATTGACGGAACAAATTTTTATTGAAAGATCTTTAACAGAAAATAAATTTTGGCTGAGAATTATGAAGGAACATTCGTATTTTTTAAGTGAAGGCTTTGATCGGCATGATAAGCATCTTATTCAACAAACCGATCGTTTTTATTATTATTTTCAGGAGCAGGAAAAGCGAGCATACCAAACCCCCAATAATGTAACAGCTGTTCGAAAGTTAAATGAGGATTCTATTCAATTGGTTTTAGGATTAAGAAATTTCAAACGTAATCTTCTTATACTTATTATTAATTGCAAAGTAAAGGGATTTAATTTCCCTTTGCTTGTGGATCATATTGCCCGCGAAGCCGAGTATTTCATGAGAACATTAAAAAAGTTTAACGAAGGAATTATGGACCCAATCCAGGATGCTATTATAAAAGAAAATGTTTTTTGGCTAAAAATTATGATGGAGCATTCTCGATTTATTGTCTCCCTATTGGATCAATCAGAACGGAATTTAGTGAAAACCGCAAGTAAATTCGGAGACGACTTCGAAGTTCTTCTAAATCAAGCTAGAGATGTTGAATCCATGCTATATAAGAGAAGTCCTACTTACCCTATAATTGGAAAGCTTAATAAAGATAGTGAAAATGCCACACATGAACTTAGAAACTTTAAACAAGCAGGTTTAGACTTAATTAAATCCTGCCAAATCCGTAGTGTGATCGATCCATTATTAGCAGATCATGTAGTCAGAGAAGCAGATCATTTCCTTTATATGATTTCAGTCCTGGAGCAAAGATTAAAAGCAAAACAACAAGAGGTACAGAGTTAAAAACATTTTTATTTTTGAATATCAGATAAACCGCATTTCGAAAATAAATGCGGTTTATTATTATTTCTTTTTAATAGCGCGTGATGAAGATTCCGCTTTCAAATACAGAATGCTCTTTAATTAAATGGACTTTTTCATTTTTAAAAAACGACTGTTTGTTAACCATTTTAAGTCCTCTTTTTCTTTTAAATGAAATGAAACATTATTTAAGGTTATTTGGTGCACTTTTTTCATAAAGCCTCCGTAAATTAATGGATCTTTATCAAACTTCCTTTTTAAAGATTAATCTCTTCGCTATTACTTATTAACTCGTATTACACATTCTTCTTCATTAGTGTAAATACAATAGGATGACCAAAAAAATCACCGTTTAGTTCTTTTTCGATTGCAAAACCCTCTTTTTTATAAAAAGAAATGCTGGGATTCCCTTTATATACTGTTAGCGAAATAGTTTCAGATTCTTTGAATCTTTCAAGTCCATTATGGAAAAGATGTTTTCCTAAACTTTTCCTTTGATGCTTTGGATGCACGTATAGGGACTCCAGGAACACATTTTTACCTGAGTCTTTACTATAGAAAAAAGCATATCCAAGTATCTCATCATTATTTTCAACCACCAACATTATAGATGACTTAAATCTCTCATCCATCGCCTCATCGGAATATGCTTCTCCAAGAACTTTATCTTGTATAGCTTCTGGAATGAAAGAGCTATATGTATCTCTCCAAGTATCAAAAGCAATATTTCTAACCTTTTGTATGTCTGATATATTCATCTCTCTAATGATCATTATTTCCCCCTAAGAAGGTTTAACTATCTAGTGATTAATGAATTAATATTCAACCAAAAAACTCATAATCCTTCTTCCTTTTTGGTCCCCACCATCGGGTATGTTAACACTCTGACTTCCTGTACCCCTCTCCTCCCCAAATTCGGTTTATTCCTCTCTTGTTGGTTTTCTCTTACGTAATTCTTTTAATGAATCGCATTTTTTAAATTTGCCCATCGCATTCATCTTGTTTTGATATGAATTAGACAAAAATAATATATTGTTTAGATATATCGTTATCTACTAAAATAATCTTAAGATAATATTTTATAAAGGTAATATAAATCTTACTTTTCTAATTCTTTAATCACTAGGAGGCGTAAATATGAAAAAAATTAGTTTGGCTTGGCAAATTTTTATTGGTTTGGCTTTGGGAATTATCGTCGGGGCGATTTTTTATGGAAATCCTCATCTTGAAGAATTTCTTCAGCCCATAGGGACTATATTTATTCGTTTAATTAAGATGATCGTTATTCCAATAGTAATTTCAAGCTTAATTATTGGAGTTGCTGGAGCAGGAGATATGAAGTCGCTTGGTAAACTTGGCGGTAAAACCCTGCTTTATTTTGAAATCATTACGACCATTGCGATCATTGTAGGACTTTTCTTTGCTAATGTATTTCAGCCTGGTAATGGTGTTGATCGTTCCCATTTAACAAAAACCGATATTAATGCATATGTATCAACTGCTAAAACGACTGAGTCACATTCAATGGCTGACACTTTTGTTAATATCGTTCCGGCAAATATAGTTCAGTCATTAGCCAATGGGGAAATGCTTGCGATCATTTTCTTCTCCGTCATGTTCGGATTAGGTATAGCAGCAATTGGAGAAAAAGGAACTCCTGTCCTTAAATTTTTTAGAGGAACTGCTGATGCGATGTTTTATGTAACCAATCAGATAATGAAGGCTGCTCCTATAGGGGTGTTTGCTTTAATTGGTGTTACGGTATCAAAATTTGGGTTATCCTCTTTAATACCCCTTGGAAAACTGGTTCTTGTTGTTTACGGAGCAATGTTCTTCTTTATTCTTGTAGTCCTTGGCTTAACAGCAAAAATGGTTGGGTTCAACATTTTTAAATTGATGAAAATCTTAAAAGACGAATTATTGCTGGGTTATTCAACTGCAAGTTCTGAAACCGTACTTCCAAAAATCATGGAAAAGATGGAGAAGCTTGGCTGTCCAAAAGCGATCACTTCTTTTGTCATACCAACCGGATATTCTTTTAATCTTGATGGATCAACTTTATACCAGGCGATTGCTGCATTATTCATTGCCCAAATGTATGGAATTCACATGAGTATAGGGCATCAAATTACATTAGTACTGGTATTAATGCTAACATCTAAAGGAATTGCAGGAGTTCCTGGTGTTTCATTTGTTGTACTTCTCGCTACTTTGGGAAGTGTTGGCATCCCTGTTGAAGGACTGGCGTTTATTGCCGGAATTGACCGCATCCTAGATATGGCACGGACCGCAGTTAACATCGTTGGAAATTCACTTGCTGCCATAGTTATTACAAAATGGGAAGGTCATAAGCTTTTAGATGAAAATGTTGACCAGAAAGTGGCATAATAAGACAATATTAAACCCGAAAAACACGCTGAATCAAATCAGCGTGTTTTTTGGATTGCTTTTACTATAAGGATCCTTTTTTGTAAAAAGAGTTTCGCTTAATGGAGAAACAAAACAAGATTATTTATTGGGCATCACTTTTCTCTTTCGGTTGAAAGGAAGAGGAAACTGCCAATTATAACGAATCGCCGACATACGAATGGCAACTACTGCCACGACAACAAGGGTGAGCTGAATGGGGTCTGTCCAATTTAACCAGATACAAATGGCACAGAGTATGGTTAAAACAGCGTGTATTTCTTCTCTTAATGCCAATGGTTTTCGACCAACCAATAAATCACGTATCATTCCGCCGCCTACTCCTGTAAACATGGATGCTAAAACAGTAATTCCTAAACTATCATATTCTTTTGTTGCTGCTAATGCCCCCTGAATGGCAAACGAGGCAAGTCCAATTGAATCAAAAAACAAACCCCAACGCTTACGTTGTTTAATCCATTTAATCGGTAGAAATACGATAATCGTTAATGTTATTAAAACCGTAAATATCGTAAAGCGATCCCATAAACGGGAAAGTGGGATTCCGATGATTAAATTGCGGATGACTGCTCCTCCATATGAAGTCGTTAATCCCAGCACATAAACTCCTATAAATGAATATCTTGCTGCGAGCGCCACAAAAGCTCCGCTTGCGGCATAGGCTATTATCCCGATGACATGCAAAACCTGCCAGGACAGATTGAAAACCTCCTATTGAATACAAGTTAAACTGTAAGGAATTAATAATTAGGATTTTCCATGATTACCTTTGTTATTCTAAGATTAAGCGTTAATCACGACCCTCTCTCCCTTTATTTCAATGTAAACCTAGCCAAAAAATGCATCACTCCACTTGAATCAATGCATGAATTAGTTTAAATAATATATCTTACTATCCTCTCAACTTTACTTATAGATCTGAATTGTTAACAAGAAGTTGAGCTTTTTACTTGGGGCATTCATCATTTGATGTGATTAAAGACGTGCCTCCCTTCCCTCTTGAGGGATAATCACACTAATGTTGCTAATAATAGCTTGCAGCTTTTCATCCTCGGTTTTTTCAAATTTCTCTGGTTTTGTTTCACCATGTTTGAATTTAATAATATAGTGATATGGTTAATTAAAATATTTCGGAATTCTTAGGGCATACTGTTGTAAAAAAAGGAGTGAATATATTGCCTAAAGAAAACTTTTATAACCGACAAGAAAGTCCAGATAAATTACCCGGAAATGGAATGGATACTCCTACTGAATTAGAGCAAAAAGAGGGATTTCACGACATTGTTGATGAGATCATTAAAGCATGGAATGAAACAAATATATAGAAACTCAAAAAACCCCTCCGTCACTTATGAAAATCTTTCATTCAAAGCAATTAAAAAAATGAAAAGACCGCCTTTTTCAGACGGTCTCATTTCTATTCTCTTTATTTAGTTATTAACAAGATGGTCCTTCAATTGCTCCCTCAACGCACGTTTGAGAAATTTGCCGACTGATGTTTTAGGGATCTCCTCCATGAAAACAATGTCATCCGGGAGCCACCATTTGGCAAATTGGGGTGCAAGGAATTCAAGGAGATCCTCTTTGCTGACTTTTCCCTGGAAGGCAGGCTTCAGAACAACACATGCAAGAGGCCGCTCCTGCCATTGTGCATGAGGTACAGCAATGACACTCGCTTCGAAAACTCCCTCATGAGACATCAAGGCATTTTCCAGATCTACAGAAGAAATCCATTCTCCGCCGCTCTTAATCAAATCCTTTGTCCGGTCAACCAGCTTTACGACTCCCTCTTCATCAACGGTTGCAACATCTCCTGTGTACAGCCAGCCATCCCTGAACGCATCGGATGAACGTTCATCCAAATAATATTCATCTGCAATCCACGGTCCCCGCAAGAGTAATTCGCCCATCTCATGGCCATCCCAGGCTACCTCACCATTTGCACCAATAACCTTCATTTCCAGACCGGGAACTAGAAGGCCCTGCTTTGACCTGACGTCTAGCATATCCTCGTCATCAAGATCATTCTGATAGCTTTTCAGGCGCGATATAGTGGCAATTGGAGCGGTCTCCGTCATGCCGTATGCATGTAAAAAGGGTATGCCGAATTTTGTTTCAAAAGCCTTTATGATTCCGCGCGGAGCCGCAGAGCCACCGCAAAGTATAGCCCTGAGTGAAGAGGTATCGTATGAACCGTTCTCCAGCTCATTCAGCAGACCAAGCCAAATGGTTGGTACACCTGCCGTCAAAGTAACATTTTCCGATGAGATTAGTTCGGCTAAAAGCTTCGGGGTAAATTGAGGTCCAGGCAAAACCTGCGTCGAACCAAACCAGGTTGCCGCAAATGGCAGTCCCCAGGCATTCGCATGGAACATAGGTACAACCGGCATGCAAACATCATATTCAGAAATGGCTGCTGTATCAGCTAGCCCAAGTGCAAAGCTGTGGAGGACAAGGCCTCGATGAGAATAGACGACACCCTTTGGGTTTCCCGTCGTTGCGGAAGTATAGCACATTCCTGCAGGTTCATTTTCGTCCAGGTCCTTAATAAATTCAAATTGGCCATCACTTTCGCTAAGCAGCTTTTCATAGGAGAACACTGGGTCTAGGGTAGTGGAAGGAAGTACCTCTCTGTCTGTCATAATAATGTAAGCCGATACCGTCTTCAGCTGATCCTGAACACGTTCGATAAGCGGCACTAAATCTTCATCGATCAGCAGGACCTTGTCCTCTGAATGATTGATGATGTAGGCAATATGCTCAGCAGAAAGCCTGATATTAATGGTGTGCAGGACCGCCCCCATGCCTGGTGCTGCAAAATAAGACTCAAGGTGGCGATGGTGATTCCAGGCAAAAGTCCCCACCTTATCTCCCCGTCCGACTCCCAGTCTTTCCAGAGCAGCTGCCAGCTTCCGTGTTCGAGAGCCGATTTCTTTATAGGTAAACCGGTGGACACCTGACAATGTTCTTGATATTACCTCTTTCTTTGGAAAAAATTTCTCTGCCCTTTCCATCATGGAACCGACAGTCAAAGGAACATTCATCATTATACATAACCCCTTCCCATTTAGATGATGCCTGCATTTCTCCATGCCAATAGTTCGCTATCGGATGCTTTCAGCAGATCCTTGAGAACTTTCTCGGTGTGCTCTCCCTTTTCTGGCGCAGCTGTCCATTCTTCAGCCAAAATTCCGCTATGCATCCTTACCTGCCCTCCGCTTAAGACCGAACCTTTTTCTAAAAAATAGGGATGCTTAGCAAGCCCCCCTGTTTCCAGGACAGGAGCCAGGCAGCAGTCTGTTTTCATACCAAACTCAATCCATTCTTCTAAATTCCTACTTTTAAAAAGTTCGGTCATTTCCCTGTAGACGGAATTATCCATTGATTTGGCAGAAAACTGGGCAGGAATCCAGTCTGGACGTCCGACACCCTGGCAAAAATGGTTCCAGAACTTTGGTTCCAAAGCTCCAAGGCTGACAAACCGGCCATCCTTTGTCTCGTATAAGGAGTACGAAACCACAGATCCGCCCAGTACATTAATGCCATTTCCCGCTCCGGTTTCTTTTTCAACCAAAATATGGTTGACCATAAAAGAGGCCATCACTTCTGTAATGGAAATCGAATGATAGCTGCCTTGGCCAGTCAGGCCCCGGGAAACAAGGCCAGCCAAAATTCGTTCGTTGGCAGCCATTCCTCCGATAAAATCGGCAAACGTATTGGAGGGATGAACCGGCTTGCCATTCTCATCCTTAAGCTGCGCGAGCGTTCCACTTAAAGCCATATAATTAATGTCATGGCTTCCAAGTCCGCTTAGCATGCCATCCTGTCCGTAGCCAGAAATGGAGCAGTAAATCAGTTTGGGATTTACAGTTGCGACCTCCTCATATCCCAGGTCGAGTTTTTTCATTACACCAGGCCGAAAGCTTTCGATCAAAACATCCGCTTCCTGTATAAGGCCAAGGGCAATTTCCCTTCCTGTTTCATGCTTGAGGTTTAACGTTACGCTCTTTTTTCGCAGGTTATTCGCCTCAAAGACGATTCCACTCCCATTCATTTGCGGACCTGTTGACCGGGCCGGGTCGCCGGAAGGAGGCTCCACCTTGATTACCTCAGCACCCATTTCAGATAGCCTAAGTGTTGCGAATGGGCCTGGGAGATAATGGCTGAAATCTAGGACGGTCAATCCTTGAAGTAAGCCACTTTGAAGCCTCTCTATTTTTCCCTCCAGCATCCTACTTTGCCCCCTTGTCTGGAAGAAACAACTCCTCCAATTCCTTGCGTAGAATGAACTTTTGGATTTTGCCGCTTGCATTCCTTGGAAGGGTATCAAGGAAAAAATATTTGCGAGGTCGCTTATAATTGGCGAGCTGATCACTGTTCTTGCAATATTCGTCGAGCTCTTCCTCCGTTACGGAAGGATCCTTTTTTACAACAAAAGCCGTTACGGTTTCTCCCCAGCGGTCATCTGGCTGCCCGACAACCGCAGCATCTAGGACGCCACTATGGGAATGCAGGATATCTTCGACTTCCCTCGGGTAAATATTTTCTCCGCCAGAGATGATCATATCGTCCACCCGGTCCTTGACCCACAAATAGCCTTCTTCATCAAGGTAGCCAATATCTCCGGAATGGTACCAGCCCATGTATAACGATTTTTCGTTAGCCTCTCCCCTTTGGAAATATCCCGCCATCATACATGGACCTTTTACAATGATTTCGCCCGTTTCTCCAGGAGGCATGATATCGTCAGGATCAGATGGGCCGTCCTCATTTGGGCGAACAATCCGGATTTCATGGTTGAGGCAAGCCTGACCAGCAGATCCAGCCTTTGTTAACTGATCTTTTTCACCAAGGAAAGTAATTGCTGGCCCCATTTCGGTCATTCCATAGGCTTGAACAAGAGAGATTCCCAATTTGTCGTGACAGGCATGGACAAGCGCAGGAGCCATTGGTGCTGCACCATATAACCCTAGCTTCAGGCTGCTAATGTTGTACTCCTGTAAATCCTCCTGGAGGAGCATATTCCACATCGTTGGCGCTGCAAAAAGCTTCGTGATTTCCTCTTCTTCAATAAGGTTGAGCACCTTTTTCGGTTCAAATTGATGAAGAATAACATTACTGGCTCCGACATGGACTCTTGGCAAAAAGGCACAGTGCAGTTCGGCACAGTGGAACATTGGTGCAGTAACAAGACCAACATCATAGGAATCCAGCCGCGTTGCCCCAATGACAACCAAGCTTTGCTCAACCATGTCCCTATGTGAATGGAGGACACCCTTTGGCCTTCCGGTTGTCCCGCTCGTGTACATGATGGCATATAAGTCCTTTTCATCCACATCTGCTTCCGGTGCCATTTCCGGTGCAGCAGCCACCTTTTCCTGATAGCTCGCAGCGTAATCGGGTGTCTCCTTGTCGATATACCAGAAAGCGATTTCAGGAAACCGTTTTTCAATGGCCGCAACAACCGGCTCAAGCACTTTTTCAAAAAGTACAACCTTTGGAGCTGCATCCTGCAGAATAAACGCAATCTCTTCGGGCGTCAGGCGGAAGTTAATCGGGTTAAAGACAGCCCCCATTTTAGTACAGGCAAAATACGAAGTCGCAAGCTCTTCCGTATTGAATAAAAAGGTGGAAACGCGGTCTCCCTTTCTGACACCCTCGGCAAGCAAAGCGTTAGCCAGTTTATTCACCTGCTCGTTCCATTCTTTATATGTCCAGCGAACGTTTTTCCGCACATCATAAATGGCCTCTTTATTTGGATATTTCTGTACCGTTAAATCAAAGATCCTGCCAATCGTCGTACCCATTATTTTCCCTCCAATGTCATTAGGCTTGGTAATGTCGTAACATCAAATGGTTTAAAAAAAGATAGAAAGTGATGTTAATAGTTCCTCTTATCATTAAAAAGAACTGATAAAAGCTGGCAGTACACCCTTTTAACATCAAATTTCCCCCAAAAAATAGTTAAAGTGATGTTAAAAGGCATCCCTAACATCAGATTGGACCTAAAGAAAGTGATATTAAGGATGCCTCATATTCTTAAAATGAACCTGAAAAAGGTAGAATTTGATCTTAGTAGGACCAAGTAACATCATGGTTTAGGGTTGCTTTAATCCAGTCGTTCAATGATGGTGGCATTGGCCATTCCGTGGCCTTCACACATCGTTTGCAGTCCATATCTTCCGCCGCTGCGTTCCAGCTCGTGCATCATGGTAACCATCAGGCGGGCGCCGCTTCCACCAAGCGGGTGGCCTAGCGCGATGGCGCCTCCATTTGGATTCAGTTTCTCTGGAGCTGCTCCAGTCTCCTTGAGCCATGCCATAGGAACAGGCGCAAACGCCTCGTTAACTTCAAAAATATCGATCTCATCTATTGAAAGACCTGATTTTTCAAGTGCTTTAAAGGTAGCTGGAATCGGTCCAGTCAGCATTAAGGTCGGATCAGAGCCGACAACCACACGGGTATGAACTTTGAAACGAGGCTTCAGCCCAAGCTCCTCCGCCTTTTCACGGCTCATCAAAAGCAATACAGCAGCCCCATCACTAATCTGGCTGGAGTTCCCTGCATGAATAACGCCATTTTCGCTAAAGGCAGGCTTCAGGCCTCCCAATACCTCAAGCGATGTTCCTTCACGCGGCCCGGAATCCTTAGAAAACACACTTCCTTCATCAAGCTCCACCGGCACTATCTCCCGTTCAAAATATCCTTCTGCCTGTGCACGCAATGCTTTTTGATGGCTTTCGAGAGAGAACTGGTCAAGCTCAGCCCTCGTAAATCCATAGTTTTCCGCAATTCGCTCAGCAGATAACCCCTGATGAATCATTTCATAACGATCTTTCAGCTGCTGACTGAATCCGGCTCCCTGATAATTCGAACCCATTGGTACACGCGACATGCTCTCCACTCCGCCGGCGATAACCACATCCATATCTCCGGAAAGAATGGCCTGTGCGGCAAAGTGGACTGCCTGCTGGCTTGAACCGCACTGGCGGTCAATTGTGGTACCTGGCACCTCAATCGGGAAACCGGCAATCAGTGCGGATACCCTTGCAATATCTCCTGCCTGTTCGCCAGCCTGGGTAACACAGCCTAAGATAACATCCTCAACCAGCTTGGGATCAATCCCTGCCCGCTTCACCAATTCCTTTAATGCGATAGCTGCCAGGTCATCCGGACGGATATCCTTTAATGCCCCGTTTCTTCTCCCAACTGCTGTTCTTACACCTTCAACAATCACAACTTCTCTCATTTATTTCTCCTCGCTTTCTTTTACAGTCCTAGATTTTTCGCAATAATAACTTTCATAATTTCGTTGGTCCCTGCATAAATGCTTGCTACCGGAATATCTCTGTACCTTCTGGCAATCTCGTATTCTTCCATATAGCCATAACCACCGTGCAGCTGCATGCACTCTGTCGTTATTTTTCTTGCAGCATCGGTTAGTTTCCACTTCGCCATCGATACTTTTGTTACAATATTTTCTCCTGCCAAGTGCTCCGCGATCAGCGTGTCAAGGAAAGCTCTGCCCATTTCTATATCAGTAGCCATCTCGGCCATTTTGAACTGGGTGTTCTGGAACTGCCCGACAGGACGGCCGAAAGCCTCCCTGCTCTTTACATATTCGAGCGTCATCCTGAACATTTCTTCTGCTGCAGCCTGGGCGGCAATCGCGACAACAAGGCGTTCCTGCTGAAGCTTTTCCATCAGATAAGAAAAGCCCTTCCCTTCTTCTCCAAGTAGATTTTCTTTCGGAACAATGCAGTCCTCGAAAATTAACTCAGCGGTATCCTGGCAATGAAGACCTATTTTGTTCAGTTTCCTTCCCCTTGAAAAACCTGGTGCGTCTCTTTCCACCACAATAAGACTGACTCCCTTGTGTTTTGGATTAGCATTTGGATCTGTTTTACATGCTACGACCACCAAATCTGACTGGATTCCATTTGTAATGAATGTCTTTTGTCCATTGAGTACATAATGATCTCCTTCAAGCCTCGCCGTTGTTTTGATATTCGCAAGGTCAGAACCAGTTCCTGGCTCTGTCATGGCAATGGCAGTAATGATTTCTCCTGTCACACAGCTTGGAAGCCAGCGCTGTTTTTGCTCCTCGGTTCCATAGGAAACAAGATAAGGTACTACAATATCACTATGAAGGCCGACGCCGACTAACCCAGAGCCAACCCGCTCAAGCTCCTCGTTTATAACGGCAGAAAATCCCCAATCCACTCCGCTTCCTCCATACTTTTCATCCAAATCTGGGCAAAGAAAGCCTTGTTCACCCATCTTCCTCCAAAAAGAACGAGGAATCAGCCTGTCTTCTTCCCACTTTTCATAAAAAGGAGCAGCTTCTTTTTCTAAAAATTTTCTTAATGATTTGCGAAAAATCTCATGGTCGTCCGTTAAAAATAGATGCTTCACGTATTCGTACCTCTTTTCAATTTTTTATATATCACACAGTAAGTCCGCTCATTTTTTTGCGGAGCTGATATTTCAGAATTTTGCCTGAGGCGTTCCTTGGCAGTTCTTTTTCGATGAAAATATGCCGAGGTACCTTATAGCCAGCCAGCCTTTGCCGGCAGAAGCTTCTCAGTTCCTGCTCTTCAACCTCAGCGCCTTCCTTTAAAACAATGACGGCTGAGACAGCTTCTCCCCATACCTCATCCGGAACACCAATAATGGCAGCTTCTAAAATCGCAGGGTGTTCATATAGGACCACTTCCACTTCCGCCGAATAGACATTTTCCCCACCTGAGATGATCATGTCTTTTTTTCGGTCGACAAGGGTCATATAACCCTCCTCGTCAATCGTCGCCAGGTCACCGGTGTATAGCCATCCATCCTTGAAGGTGGCCTTTGTCTCTTCAGGCTTTTTATAATATTCCTTCATAATGGTTTCACCGCGGAGGATAAACTCCCCGACAGAGCCTGGTTTAATATCTTCACCGTTTTCATGAACAACACGGGCTTCAGTCAAAAACATAGCCTTGCCACCTTTCCCGAGGTGACGTTTGTGGCTTTCCGGATCGAGCACAATTCCACCCGGACCGGCCTCTGTCAGGCCGCATAAATTGTAAAAACGGTCAGTCCTGAAGGCAGCGATGCTCTTTCTTACAAGCTCAGGAGGCATTGGTGCAGCACCGTACCCGCATCTTCTAACAGAGGAAAGGTCATAATCAGCCACATTCGGAACCTGAAGCATAAAATTGTACATGGCAGGCACAGCAAAAAAGTGGGTAACTTTATGTTCCTGTATGGCCTGCAAAGCCTTCACCGGATGGAAATCCCGGTGAACATAATGCCCTCCGCCAAGAATCACACCTGAAATCATGAACAAATTCAGCTCGGCTGAGTGGAAGAGTGGTGCAAGGTGCAGGAAAATCTCGTCCTGTTTCAGTTCCATATTAACAAGCATCACAAGGCTGACATTAAAAATCCTTTGATGGTCAAAGAGTGCTCCTTTCGGCCTTCCTGTCGTACCCGATGTATAAAGAATTTCCAAATCATCTGATGCCAAAATTTCAATTTCAGGTTCGTTCACATGATCTGAAAGGATGTTTTCATATTTCAGGATTCCTTCTCCGACTGCATCTCCGACAGAAATAACAGTTCGAATATTAGTCCCGTCTTTCGCTTTCCTTACGGATTCCTCAAACTCGCTGTCACAAATGACGAGAATAGTGTCGGATTGGCTGAAAATATACTGGACTTCGTTCGTTGCCAGCCTAAAATTAACTGGGACGACAACAGCACCAATTTTGGCAGCGGCAAAAAAGGAAATCATGAAATGGTCGGAGTTCTTCATAAAAAGGGCAACCTTTTCTCCTTTTTTAACGCCAAGGCTGATTAAACCATGTGCAAGCCGGTTTACGGATGTGTTGAATTCTCCATATGTATAAGTCCGACCTTCACACTCCACTGCAAATCTTTCAGGAAACTTCCGTGCGTTTTGGGCCAGAAAGCCGCCGATATGCATATGCCTTCTCCTCCTTAATGTTCATTCTCATCTATTCATGCAAGTATTGTGCCAATTTTCTAAAAATGAATACTATCCGTTTCCTGCATCTTTAATGGTGATTTCCTGTTTTCATGTCTGACAGAAAAAGAAAAAAGTGTCCGATTAATGGACACTGTTATTGAAGCTGGTACTTTTTAATTTTTTCATATAAACCGGAACGGCTGATTCCTAGCATCTTTGCCGCCTTCGCTTTGTTTCCCTTCATCTCATCTAGCGCCTTTCTGATTGCTTCAAGCTCTGCATTTTCAACAAGCGAAATGGCCAGAGCAGGCTTCTTTTCAGGCATTGTTTTCAGCAAATAATCCGGCAAGTCCTCCATCTGGATTTTTCCATGCTCTGCGAACGTCATCCCCCGTTCAAGTACATTCTTTAGCTCCCGGACATTTCCCGGCCAACAATATTGGAGCAGTGAACTCTTCGCTTCGTCTTCTATTCCAGTTATGGCTGTTCCGAGCATTTTATTTAGCTCTTCTATCAGCTTTTGTATTAAAAATGGAATATCTTCACGTCTTTCCCTTAGAGGAGGAACATTTAGAGAAATAACGTTCAACCGGTAATAAAGGTCTTCCCTAAACGTACCGTTTGCCACCATCTTTTCCAGGTCACAATTCGTTGCGGCGACAATCCTTACATCCACATGGATTTCCTTCGTTCCTCCGACCCGGTAAAACTCACGCTCCTGAAGAACTCTCAGCAGCTTTGCCTGAAGCGTTACTGACATATCGCCAATTTCATCCAGAAACAGCGTTCCCCCGTTGGCGAGATCAAACTTCCCCAGCTTGCCCTTTTGCCTCGCCCCTGTAAAAGCACCTTCTTCATAGCCGAAGAACTCTGATTCTAACAATTCCTCCGGTATCGCTGCACAATTGACGATCACAAATTTCCCACTGGACCTCGCACTGCTATTGTGTATCGCATGAGCAAACAGTTCCTTGCCAGTTCCGCTTTCACCCCTAATGAGAACAGTTGAGCGGCCCTTTGCTGCCTTGGCGGCACTGCTTTTCAGTTTCTCCATGTACGGATTAACGCTCCATATTTCATCCCATGTATACTTCGCCGTTTCCGCCTTGCTGTACTGCTGCTGGTAAAAATTCGCTTTATTTTCGGCAAGCTGCAGTCTTTTGAACATTTCACTGACTTCATTCAGCTGCCTGAACATGACTTTTCCTAATGCCCCAATAACCTTTCCTCCCTCCAAAATCGGAATCCGGTGGACAATGTATTTAATGCCGTTGATCTCCTTGAAATCACTGACCTCTGCAATCTCGCATTTGTATACCCGGCCAAGCTGAAGCTCCGGAAGCACTTTATCCACTGGCTTATTTAATACATTTGCTTCCTGAAGGCTGAATAAGTCCATAAGTGGAGGGCTTACCATCTTAATCCGTCCATTTTCATCTGCCATTAATATCCCGTCATAAGCATTTTCAAGAGCGGTTTCAAGCGATTTTTTTAATCCTTTCACGGTTTGAAGCTCGGATGCCATTCTTTCAATTTCCGATGTATCTCGAAAAAGAATAATATATCCGGCTTCATAGGAAGAAAGAGTGGCAACGGTATTAACTCCCTCCACATTGCAGGAAATGAAGGATTCTTCACCTGAGAAAATGGGTCTTAACTCAGGGAAGACCATGTCGGCTCTTCCGCCAAGAAGCTGTTTTCCGCTCATTTCAAAAAGCTTCGGATTAATAAAAGAGATGGTTCGATTCTCATCGGTCATAAGGACACCCATATTGGAATGTTCCAAAATCGTTTCTAACTGATTTTTTAAAGTACTTACCGATTCAAGCAACGACATAACCATATCTGTTTTGGTCAGAATGCCAGATATTGTCCCATCTTCATTCAAAACAACCCCATTGCCGACCTTACTAGACCTTACTATTTCTTCTATCTGTTCAGTAGGTGTAGAGATGTTGATCGTTTCGACTTCACGCTTTATGTATTTTTCAATGGAATCTTTTAACTGACAGCCATCCTTAATCATCCGGTTCATGCTGCTTCGTGTAAACACCCCGGTTGGCTGCTTTTTTGAATTCATTACGGGAAGCAGGTTAACCTTTTTTTCATCCATCAGCTCGATGGCTTCATGCAGAGTCATTTCCTCTGTTACTTTAAAATCAATCTCCGTCATGATCTCTCTTAGCTCCATGTGTTACGCACCCCCTATCACTAATTCTATTTTACCATTTTTTGAATTTTTTAAAAATTATAGTTGGTTTGTCATCAAAATAAAAAAACACTCGCCGTATAACCAGCGAGTGGACTAAAATTTTAAACCAATACTTTATTTTTCTTTTTAATTTCTTTATTTACATATTTCCTGTTTTTATAGAGGAAGTTAACTAGTTCTTCCTTTACGAATTCCTTTTCACTTAGGTCGCAATAGTCAAGTCCTTTGCCGTGAATCGTCCATTGGTCTTCTGTATCGTAAAACATCAAAGTCCAATCGCCATTCCTTGTTACATCCTCAAATACGAAGTAATACTTTTTACCTTCATAATCATAATCAGCAACATCCTTGAAATGGCTTAGAAAGTTCTCGACATCTTTTTTGTTAACAATCGATTTCATCTTCTCTCACCTTTCCTATTAACTCTTTCTAGCATTATACCAAATATGAAATCTAATTCCATTTAATAACTACTATGAATATGGCGCTGTTAAACATTACTGTTGATTTTCGCTCATGCTGGGTCTTCCTTGACCAACCTTAATAGTTAGGATAATCATTTCTAATTCTGTTCCTAAACTATCAATATAAGGTTTAACTTTGAAAAATCTCATCTTTAATTTACAATAACTTCTTATTTTTTGGATCATATTTTTCCAATTTTAATAGATTCTCAAAAATGCATTGAGCTTTTTGTGTTTCATTTGCTAAAAGGTAAATTTTTAGAGCAGTGATTAAATTGGAATGATATTTTATTCGTTCGTTAAAATCCAAAAACGCCTGGTCCAGATAATGAATGGCTTTTTCATATTCTTTCAAAGTTCCATATAGGAGCCCAAGTTCAAGCATTATGCCTTTCTTTTCAAAATCTAAAAAATGATGATTTGCTTCTAAAGCTTCTTTTAAAATTTTAATAGATTTCTTTTTATTAAAAGGATTTACTCTAGAATCCCCGTATAATTTTAAATAGTCGTTATATGTAACAGGAGGTTTGTTTAGGCTCTTATACTTTACTAGTCGAAAACTAATTATAATAAAAAATAATAAAGAGTATAAAGGCCATGTTGTTCACCCCGTTTTATAAGAAAAATTAAAATCCCACTGCCACCTAAAAGCATATTGCAAAAAATATTTTTTATCTTTTTTGATTTAATATCTTCATTATTCTCTTAAACTCTTTTATAATGCTTCCCACCATCACGAAAGAAAAAATAATGAAAAGAGCACCTTTCAATTTATAGGCAAGTTCTGAATAAAAAAACATAGCGCTGCCAACGCTCAAAGAAAAAAGCAGAAGGACTGTATCCCTTAAAAAGTCTGATTCTATTTTCAAGAAAGCTTTTATTTTTTTCATGTATTTACCCCTTGACTAATTTATCCTATATTAACAAAAAAGAGGAAATAAGAAAACCTGATCTTGCTAAAAATAAACGGTCGTATATCACTGTAAAAGATTAAATTTTAATGGTAAAATTAACCTTATAGGAGGTAAAATTCAATGAGTCTACCAAAATGTTCAAATTGCAATCATCAATTTAAGTGGATTTCCATTTTTAAAAGACTATGGAAATTTAACCAAGTCATAGGGTGTCCAAATTGTAAAACCAAGTTGTATCCAAGTTCAAAATTTCGAAATAAAGTTAGTTACCTTTCTCTCCTTTGCCTCTTCGTATCATTTGGATTACAGATATTTAATATCCCAAATTTTGCATTAAACTCACTCATAGTAATTCTTTGGGTTTGTTTGATTCTAACAATGCCTTATATTTATTCGTTTGATAGTAAAGAAAGATCGCTTTGGTAAATGGGAACGGAGAAGTATCGTTCCTTTTAGACATAAAATATCCCTGCCTTGATAGAGCCCTTGATTTCATGAATCGAATTCCCTTTACATTCCTCCTTAAGAACATACGACTGCACTTTTAGTAGTCAAATGTTCTTAATAAGTCTTATTGAGGACAAACTCATCCTTTTCTGGATGCAGAAAGTTCTTCATGAACCTTTTTTTGAAAAAATCTTTGATTTGAATGACTTAATTCCCTTTATATTCCTTGTTGAGAACATACGACTGCACTTTTAGGAGTCATAAGTTCTTAATAAGTCTTATTGAGGACAAACTCTTCCTATTAAGGATGCCAAATGTTCTTAATATATACTCCCCCCAGAATTTTTAACAATCCGATTATAGTCCATAAGAAATTTCAACAAAAAAATGCATTAATCCTTCTTGGACCAATGCACCAGGTACTTGAGCTAATATATATTGAGCAGTTATTATTAAACCTTTTACCCCAAATACGTCACTTGGTGGGTTTACTTCTTTCATTTTTTAAATTTGATTTTCCGAAAATCTTTAAAGATCGAAACTAATTTTTCCTCTGAATAACCCAATCCTCCTTTTAAGCTGAGCAATCTATATACTTCCCAATCTTGAGATCTCCGCTCCCCCTTAACTCTCCATTCGGAACAAAACAAGTTAGTGCAAAGAAACCATTTGGTTTTAACGCTTTATTCACTAAATTTAAATACTTATTCTTATGTGGGGTGCTATATGGTGAAAGCAGCCGAAATCATAAACAATATCATAAACTTCTTCATCGATTTCTAAGTCAAATATGTTTGCTTCAATAAAATTTACATTCACATCCCTTTCGATTGCACGCTCCCTAGCCCATTTAATGGTTTCTCGAGATAAGTCAACTGCATCAACTGTACATCCTTTTTTTGCTAAGAAAATTACATTCCGTCCAGGACCACAACCTAATTCAAGGACTTTTCCTGATTTGAGTAAATTATTTTTAAAGTAACCTACAAAATTTTCATCAGGAGAGTTCACAAAAAAAGGAATACCCTTTTTTCGGTCTAAATAAAATTTATTCCAAAAATGGGTTGGTTCCCGCATAAATGAATCCAACATTTTCAAAACATAATGAATTGTAAACCGAAATTTAATATACTTCTTTGAAATATTCCTCGAAAGACGGATAAAAAAGTAACTTACAAAATCAACTAAAAAAAGGATGTCTTTGTAAGTGCTTTTATTTTGCCTATAAAAATCATTTCCACCATCCAATACAAAAATACCCCCAAGGTGCAATTCACGATCATGGTATTATTTAAATTCATAGCAAGTTAGGGTTTCCTTATGATAGAAAATCGCTTTTCTTGTTCAAATTTATCCCCATTTTGTTCGACTTTAATCACCGCGGTATAATCCCCTTCCATTTGCAAATTGGCGTTGCCAATGTACAATCCATTTCCGCTTTCCTTAGGTGCCATCGAAACATTTCCATGTTTCATACTCATCCCTTGCATGTTAAAAATAACACTAATTTTAGCACCTGTTATTGGTTTGCCTTTATTGTTAAATACTTTAACTTTTACCTGCGACACTTCTCCAGGGGTATATGTTTTTGGTGTAAAAAGGCTCACCTTTATTTGATCTCGACCGCATGCGGTTATAAAGATAAGCAATATACTAACAAAGAAGACAGCTAACCTTTTCATCATATCTTACCTTTCATACCTTATTCATTTGCAAACATTAGAGAGTTTACCAAATTCTATACTACATACATTACCGTTTTTGAGAAAGATATTCCGCTCACCATATTCAGTTCATCTATGTACTGGGATATAAAATAACTTTCCCCTTGAAAAACAAGAGAAATTTTTTATTAATACAATAACTTTCTTTTTGATTTTATGGAACTATGTGTCTCTTGTGTCTGCGGAATTTTTTTGAACAGAGAGGTTAATTACGGAATAATGATTTCAACAACTAGAAAGGCATTGCTCCCTGTTGGATCAACACCCTATTCATCCAAAAAGAAATCCTAAAGTTCAAAATTGCCTTTCAAATATCTGGTATGATACCTCTCCTATATATTGCTAGATAAGGGTTATTTTTACCAAGTTTGAATATACTTTTCCACTTTATTGTTCCGTTGAAACAAAAGAAAAGCTGTCACTTTGACAGCTTTAAATTCGAATTAAAAATGCCTCTTAAAAAATTTTAATGTTGGTCATAGGCAAGTCCACAAGAACAACGATGCTTCCCAAATAATATCTGATAAGATGCAGGGAACTCCTGATTTACTCTTTGAACTTCATGTGCGAATTCCTTAAAATCATTTGGGACTGGCCCAAGTGCATCAGCTTTTTGCTGAGAGTCAATATTGGCACCGGGTGGCACGAATCTATTTGGTGCAATTTGTACTCCATTTGTCACTACTGCATTATAAGAGATAAATACACCATTTCCTACAATTGCATTATAAACAATTGATTTAAATCCAACAAATACGTTGTCACCAATATAACATGGACCATGAATAAGAGCTCCATGAGCAATGCTCACCGTATTTCCAATAAATATGGAATATCTTTTTTCTCCTACCAAAACCCTTTGGTTTAATAAACCATGTAATATTACTCCATCCTGGATATTTGTATTAGAACCTATATAAAAAGGGGTTCCTTCATCTGCACGTATACTTACATTAGGTGCTACATAAACATTTTTTCTAATCCTAACATCTCCAATAACACTAGAGAACTGACTAATAAATGCTTTTTTACTAATTTTAGGAAAACGGGAAACTGGATTGAATGTAGTAATAGGGTTGGGACTAATAAATGGTTCAAAGCAACAGTGTGAATGGCTTTTTGAGGACTTCGCTCTTTTTTTTCCTCCCATTAAAATCACCTCGTATAAAATTTAATATCGTAAAATTATATTATGCAAGATGATTGAGTTTGGAATGGACAATCGTTATAACTTGTTTTTTTTTTCGAAACTGACCCGTAAGCTCAATAAAAAATAGAGCTGCTTCTGCAACTCCTTCACTTTAAATAAGCACAAATTAGCTTATTAAGAATTCCTTAATTGTTGATAATTAGAGAAACCTGGAATGTATGCAAGCTTATCTCTTTTCTCTTTTTCATCCATCAAAGCCGAAACCCTAAATAAAAATGAATTATATTTCTTGATGATTTGATCTTCAATTTGCTTTTTCCATTAATGTATAAAGAAATCTACAAACATTTCGGCAAACAGAAGCAATATTATTGTCCTATCATCCTCCAAATTAAAAGTTTACGAGAAGGCAGCTACTACTTTGATGAACATTGTAAGCTTCTTTTTTAAAGTCGTCTTCTTATTCAGGAGGTACTTGAAACATTCAAAAAGTATCTTTAAAAACAGAAAAAGGACGACTTTACTATAAACCCTGCCACGTTATCTAAAAATCAAAGATGAGCTGCTGCAGCAACCCCTATACAATTAAAAAAAGATCAAAACATTTAACGCGTAGAAATAACATTGATTTTGCCTCAGTAGGTTATATAAGGAAATCCTATATAAAGGGGTGTAAAAATATTGCGATGGGGCAAATTATGTTGTGGGAATGATACAAACAAGGCTTCACATCTTCCCCATTACAATCAAAGGAGTGAACTAGATGACTCAAAATAACGAACGCAATCAATACGGTGGAAATGAAAATCAAGGTGACAACCAAGCTACTAACCAAGGTGACAACCAAGCTACTAACCAAGGTGGTAACCAAGCTACTAACCAAGGCAGCGGTGGCGCTGGTGAAGCGGTTGGAACTGTTGGCGGCGGTGCTGCGGGCGCTATGGTAGGTTCTATTTTTGGACCGCTTGGTACTGTTGCAGGAGGTCTTGCAGGCGGTGCGCTTGGTAACCAAGTTGGCGAAGAAGCTGGCGGGGATAACAATGCTGCGGCTAAGAACCGTAATGCGGGCAATCAAAGCGATTCTATGAACGAGTAGTTAAGTATCAGGGCAGGGAGGAATCTCCGCCCTCCTTTTATGTTTACGCTTTGTTAAAGAACATTTGCAGATTTTTAACTAAAGTAAAAAGACAGATTAATTATTGGTCCCTTTGTATGTCTAATTAAACTCAAGCCACCGTAACTTTAATTTTTAATAAGAATTGGTGTGTTAAATTAAAAAATGCCAATCAAAATATATCGATTAGCACTGTAATTGAGCATTAAATATCAAGTTTACGTTTAGCGATCAATGTTACTATTTTAAGATCGTTATGTGAAAAGTAAGCGCTCTGTTTCGTATCTATAATAGAAATGATCTCCATATCCTCTTCAGCTCAAGTCAAAAAACAGTCTCATTCTACCAAATATTTCAAACTCTATTTTCACATAGTACAGGAATGAGGCACTTTTAGTCAATAAGAAAAGGAATTGCCGACTGCAATCCCGTGTAGGAAAGATTCCTTTACATAATTTAAGAAACTTACAAATTGGTTTAATGATTAAAATTTTTTTTATGAAGTTGCCTATTTTGTATGAGAGCAAATCCCAGTATGATCATCCAAAAAAGCCAAAGTGTGCTGCCGATTGGAGCCGCCCACCCGATAACAAGGAAACTGGGGATGACAGTGGCAAATAGTTCTGTTTGTCCGAAAAGATAAATAGCGGAGGCAATAATTCCGAACCCATTGATGACTGGATGCATTGTTTTGGATTTGATGAAATGGAAACAAACAGTCAAAGTCCATATAATCGTGAACAATTGTCCCAAATGCTCTCCAAGAATGACTCCACCATATTGATGAACCACAAGGAATAAAAGGGAAATGGTTTCCTTGGATATATGGGAATGATTAGCGTAATAATCAGCCATAATTGGAATGACAAATACCCACCTTAATAATCCTATGATCTGTGTTATTCCTCCAATGATCATAAAATATGTTGCAACTCTTACATTTTGATATTCCTCACCGATGATTCTTCTTAAATAAATGACAGCCCCAAAAATGGGAAGTCCAGCAAGTGAAAACACCCACCAAACGAAGATCAATAGTGTTCCTCCATTATGAAAACTGGTTAATATATTATCTACCGGCTTTCTTAAAATAGCGGGGTAATCAAATATAAATGTAAGGGTAATGTAAGGAATAAAGAGCAACAAAGATCCAAGAATAAATAACAGACCGGCTTGACGGTGTAAATTTTGGTTCATTGAATAACTTCCTTCCCAGATGTTTATCCAACAAATAGCTCACTCAATATTTTAAGACTACTAATCGAGTTGTATTGGCTAAAGACTAAAATCACATTCAGAATTGACTCAATTATCCATTCATTAAGCACCCATTGATTATTGTTAGTTCTTCTGCTTTAAGGGAAGTAATAAAATTAATTTATGGATTTCTTTCAAACAATTTATTAAATGTTTAATTGCTTTATTACAGAAAATGAACATTTCTATCTAGTTCTATGTCATTTTAGAAATTTTATTATTGAGTTTACCTGCCCCGTGCCCAAAAAGAAAAAAAGAGCTGCTGCCGCAACTCCTTTATTTGACATATTTTTTTCAACAACAAAGTTAAACTAAAAAGCGTAATGACAGTCTTCCCTTTGAATTTATATTTACTGTCTATTTTTTAATGCATCCCTATCAACGTTTTGTGGGGGTTGTTCAATCCACCCTTTTTCAATCATAAATTTTATTCCATCGTTTGAATATTGCAGGATTTCAGCCATCAACCTGGTATAATGACCTCCTAAATCCATTCTCATACTTCCTGCAATTGAGGCCCCATATGCAGTAACACTAATCATATTCAACTGAATGGTGTGATACATCATTAGTTTGTCAGAAAAAGGAGAGTCAGTGGATTTAGAAACGGTGGAATCCCAGGTGCTAGGTAAAGGCATTCCATCATTTAACAAAATTTCTCTAAATACGGTTTCCTGCTTTTCAGCTATCTGTGAGCCCCTATCCATGTAATCTCTTACTTCTGGTAATTGTGCGATCTGGGCAAACCCTATAAGGAATGTTCTACCAATAGAATTTGTTTCTGAATTTTTACAAATATGGGAAAGTTCTATTGCCGTTAAGGGACGATGTTTACCCAATAAACCAGATAAGAATGATTCATTCTGCAGATATTCTGTTTTCTCCATTGGAGGCATAGTTGGAGAACGAATGTACGCCCCCTTTTTCAAAAGAAGTTCCGTGGCATCATTATAAAGATCTAAAAATTTCTGTGTAACCTCGGTAAAATATTGTCTTACATCTTCCCTCGCCAAAAGTTCCAGCATAGCTGCAGCAGAAGATACTCCAAAAGCAGCCATATATTTAATATACCTTAGAGTGAACAGGTCTGAATAAATCCGGGAAACTTTCAGATTTATGTCTTCATCTGTAAAGCCAACAGGAATAGCGTGGTGGTCATTTTCAAATATCGTCCTTGCCCCGCTAACAACAAACTCGCAAGTGTTAAGAGTGTTTTGTATTAGTTGAAAATTATCCTCATCTTCGTTAACGGCAGCAAAATGCTTAATAATACTGTTTGCCATTGTGTTTTGCATATATGCGTTCCACAAAGCAGCTACTTCGGATGCTGTCATGGCGGGATGATGGTTCATTGGTTCTCACACCTTTGTTTTTTATCTTTATTATTAGTAAAGAGTGAAGTTATATTCCTGAAAAATATGTCTGCAATCCGTAATTGAGAATAAAATGTATTAGTACATGGCTCTAATAGTTCCTAATTGATCGTTTTGAACCAAGAGATAGTATTTAATGGTAAACCAATTAAAGCTGTTTTTGCTGCATCTGACGGCATATGGTCGTTATCTTTTGCAGTTAAAAATAGAAAAAGATATGTAGGTTCTATTAGAAACCTTTATTTGACTGTACCTACAAACATAGGAATAAACCGTTTTTATTTTTTTTCAATGAATAATGATGGTGTAGGAGATATATGGACAAATGGTACGATTTATTTTTTCTTAAAGCATATTTTCAAACAAGGCGGAATTAGAGATGAGTGGGTATCTGAAGAAAAAATAAGACCACTTGCAAAGCTATCAGTTACTCCAAATATGTTTCCTTTTTAAATAAGGTCAGCATCCATAGTGAGAAAGAGCCGATGGCAAAAACAATTCTAAAAGCTCTATTTATTAAAAGTAAACATCGGTTATTCCACTTTACAGGGCTTTAATACATCATACCTAAATGATGTAGTAATCCTCTTACTTCCTTATCTATTTGGACTACTTTTGGTTTCCCCATCCTCTCAAAATTCCGTATCCGATTTTTGAATAACCGTATCAGTTCCGATTGCAAAAGTCTTTGCGGAATGGATATCAGAAGTGAACCAAAACCCAATCGTTTTGATATATTGTCACTTAAGTTTTGTACGACGATATATTTATTAAACTCATCAAATTTCCTTATTGAACCATGATAAACGAATATGCATACCCTCCTTTTTTAGGTTTCCCATTTTCTTTGGATTCATTTATCGAAGAATGTTTCTAGGAAAGTGTAAAAATTGGATTTTCATTCTAAAAAGGGATAATCTAATAAAATAAATTCAAATGATATTGGAAGGGAATTAATCATGATAGCTAAGACAGAAGAAGATTTTAACGGATTAAAAGAAATTGGAAGAATTGTTTCCTTGATTCGCGAGGAATTAAAACAAAGGACAGTTCCCGGTATTACAACAAAGGAACTGGATGAAATAGCCGGTAAGCTTTTTGAACAGCATGGTGCGATTTCTGCCCCGATGGGAGAATACAATTTCCCTGGATACACCTGTATTAGTGTCAATGAAGAAGTGGCACACGGTATTCCAGGCAGCCGTGTGATAAATGAAGGCGATATAGTAAATGTGGATGTTTCAGGCTCCAAAAATGGTTATTTTGCCGACACTGGCATTTCTTTTGTGGTTGGTAAAGGAGATCCCATTTTAACAAAAGTTTGCGAGACTGCTGTTGAAGCCTTTGAAGCAGGTTTAAAAAAAGCGAAGCCCGGTTCTAAGAAAAGCGGACTTGGCAAAGCAGTGGTTGCTACTGCAAGGAAAAATGGGCTAACTGTTATCATGAATCTTACTGGGCATGGAATTGGACGGACCATACATGAGGCACCTGATCATATCTATAATTTTAATGAAACTTGGGATGACGAGCTCCTAAAAGAAGGAATGGTTATCGCTTTTGAACCATTCATATCAACCCGTGAAGAGGAAGTTTTTCAATACGAAGATGATGAATGGACTTACGTTACTGAAAACAGCTTTGTAGCCCAATGTGAACACACCATAATCCTTACAAAAAATGGTCCGATTATTATTACTTTATAGTTTTTAAAAGGCCCCTTTTTATTGACTATAATACACAATAAAGATGCTGCTTCGGCAGCGTCTTTTTAATTTCTTTTTTTTCTGCCCGCTCTCTTCTCTGTAAGTTAGATCCCGTTTAAAATTTCCATTTTTAAATATAGCTGTTGATCCTGTTCTGGAATGGTAATATTTACTCTCGCTGATGCTAATACAATTTCAGGGTAGAGCAAAAAAACTGGATTGCCCGCAGGACTTTGTGATTTAATTGCGAATACCTTTTATTAGAACATTTAAAGGGGGCGGTTTTTATGAAAATTACTTTACCTAAGCGGTGGCCAGGTTCTTCATTCTAAAGTAAAGGAGTTTTTTTATTGAACCAAGCGTTATTAATTATTGATGCTCAACAAGAATTGATTGAAGGTAATAAGACTGAGCAAAGTGTATTCAAAAAAGATGAACTTCTTAACAATATTAATACTGTTTTAGGAAAAGCTATAGAGTTGGGTCACTTGGTAGTATTCGTACGCGACCTGGATGTTGCGGTGGGCAAAGGCATGGGATTTGAAATTCATCAAGAGATCAAAGTTCCCTCTTCTGCTAAAATATTTGATAAAAAAGCCACGAATTCCTTCTATGGGACACCATTATTAGAGGAACTTAAAAAGAACCAAGTTGAACATCTAGTTATAATGGGTTGCAAAACAGAGCACTGCATTGATACGGCTGTAAGGGCTGCGACCGTAAGTGGATTTGATGTTACACTTGTGGAAGACGGACATTCAACAACTAGTACCACCATACTATCAGATGAACAAATTATTGGTCACCATAACAAAGTCCTTCATGGCCATTACAATGTCGACCATTTTTCAATGGTGAGAAAGACCGAAGAGGACTTATTCCAGCCTCTTCATGACAATTATAGATAACATTAAAATTGGCATAGTGTAATACAAAAAAGACCAGGGGAATATAATTTTCCTGGTCTTTTTGTTGTATGAATGAAGTAAATTCTTAATGCACTAATGGAAAGGTAATCTCCACGAGTGTCCCTTCATTCAGCTTACTTTGATAATGTATCTTCCCTTTGTGTTGTTTAATAATTTTATGGCAGATCATTAATCCCAGCCCAGTTCCCTTTTCCTTCAAGGTATAAAAAGGTTCCCCCAAGCGAGGCAGTAACTCTTCCGGGATGCCGCACCCCTCGTCCTGGATACGAAGGACACAGTGACCTTCTGACTCTTTTCTTAATTGAATTTGAATTTTCCCGCCATCCTTCATTGCCTCCATGGCATTCTTGATAATATTAAGGAAAACCTGTCTTATTTGATTTTTTTCACAATTAATAAAAAAATGGTTTTTTTCATAATTCGTTACGAATTGAATATCGTTCAAACGGGCTTGAGGAAATAGTAATTCGACGGTACTTTCAATTAATTCCCGTAAATTTCCACGGCTCATTTTTATAGCCTGCGGTTTTCCTAAGGAAAGCATTTCACTTGTAATCGTTTCAATTCGTTCCAGCTCACTAAGGATTAAATCACTAAATTGAAATGAACTATTTTCATCTTTATATATTTGAACAAATCCTTTTATTGTCGTAAG
This sequence comes from Neobacillus sp. FW104-15D2, assembly GCF_058790155.1. Classification (NCBI taxonomy): domain Bacteria; kingdom Bacillati; phylum Bacillota; class Bacilli; order Caryophanales; family Bacillaceae; genus Neobacillus; species Neobacillus sp. FW104-15D2. Next base: position 32,855 of record NZ_JBYTCJ010000019.1, on the reverse strand, counting down.
AGGGTTTCGTATTTCATGTGCAATTCCTGCAGCGAGCTCTCCAACAATGGATAGTTTCTCAGATTGCAAGAGTATTTCTTCTGACTTTTTTCGTTCAGATATATCCCTGCTAATGATAACGATATGCTCTATGGAATTGTCTAAACCCGTTACGGGCATGCAGCGTGATTCAAACTCCAGCCAATACCCCGCTTTGTGCTGAAAACGAAATTCCATCGAAAGTGACTCATTATTATCAAATATCTGTTGAATGGTATTACGAAAGATTTCGACATCATCAGGATGGATTAACCGGCATAACTCTACGCCTTTAATTTCAGATCCTTTATATCCTAATACCGCCTCATGAGATGGAGAATAATAACTTATGGACTTCTCCTTATCCATAACCATTATAAGATCAGATGTATTCTCCGCTATAAGCCTGTACTTTGATTCACTGTCTGCCAATGTCTTCTCCATTTTCTTTTTCAAAACGATTGTTCTATGCAGCTTTGCATAGGACTCAATGAGTAATCCGCCAGTAATTACCCCCAGCATAATAAACAATAGATATTTCAGGTGAAAGATAGGATTATCCCTAAAAACGTGGAAAATGATAGGGACGGTAATAACATAAATAAATATATAGGAAACTAAAAATATGATACTTTTTCTTAGTGGTCTATAGTTTGATATATATTTATTGATTAATGTAAAAGAGATCATGATAATAATCCATCCCACAATAGCCGGCAGCCAATTTTCACTTTCCATCAATCTTGTTATCAGGGCGATACTGCCGGTAATTAGCCCTGCAGATGGCCCAAGGAAAGCAAAAACTAAAATAAGAATGGCGTAGCGTATATCATATGAATAACCTTCCTCCTGAATGGATAATCGTACAAGAATAGCGGAGACAATTCCAGCATATAACCCGGCCCAAAGACGCCAATGTTTTATCGGATTATAATGAAGGTACGAACGAATCACTAATGGTGTACTAACCATCAAGGAGAAAATAGAGAGATTAAAAATGTAGTCTAAAAGCATCGGTTTACTCCTAGTTGAAATGATAGTTTTCAAAATATGATAGTTTTAGAATATATCACTATTATCATCTTTACTATATAAATTTAATTTTTAAAATAATATTTTCTCACTATATAAAAAGAAAATGACGTGCTGTAAACACGTCATTTTTCTAATCATTATTTAGGTTGCATTCTGATGGCTCCATCCAGGCGGATGGTTTCTCCGTTCAGCATCGGATTTTCTACAATGGATTGAACAAGCTGAGCGTACTCTTCTGGAAAACCAAGCCGTGATGGGAATGGAACCATTTTACCGAGTGCCGCTCTCGCCTCCTCCGGTAAAGATTCAAACATGGGTGTATGGAAAAGGCCGGGCGCGATCGTCATGACCCGTACTCCATACCTTGCAAATTCACGTGCAAGCGGCATCGTTAACCCAACAACACCACCTTTAGAGGCACTGTATGCTGCCTGGCCAATCTGTCCTTCAAATGCCGCAACTGAAGCCGTATTAATTATGACTCCTCTTTCACCTGTAGGATTTTCGATGTTCTCAATCATTTTTTCAGCTGCAAGACGGCAGACATTAAAGGTACCAATCAGGTTAACGGAAATGACCTTAGTGAAAAGGTTGAGGCTGTGAGGCCCTTTTTTTCCAAGAACCTTTTCAGCAATACCGATACCGGCACAGTTCACAACTGTATTAATCGCACCCAGCCTGCTCACTGCTGCTTCAAGTGCTGCCACAACATCATCTTCCTTCGTTACGTCTGTCTTAACAAAGGAAACAGCAGCGCCAAGTTCCTCGACAAGCGCACCACCGAGCTCCTCTGAAAGATCTAAAATAACTGCCTGTCCTCCATTTTTTACAATCCTTCTTACAGTTGCTCCCCCTAGACCAGAAGCTCCGCCTGTGACAATCGCTTTACATTCTTGAACATTCATCTATTTATCCCTCCCACCCATATGTCTGCAATTTTTATGCCAAGGAAATTACAGAGTGCCGGGACTCTAGGATGTATGCTGGCTGGACAGTTTGTATAAAACGCGGCCAGAAAATGAACATTTTATTACCAGGTGAGCATTTATCATTATTTTAATTCGAGCATCCCATAGCTTAAGGAAAAATGATTGGCCATTTAACCAAATCCAATGATTCGTCTTTGGCTCAAAGATCACTGCATGTGTCTTACCCACCATAAATCCCATTTTTAAGAGCGTATTTGTCCTGTTCCGCGCACAACCGCTTTTGTGGTAGTGATTGCCCGAACGCCCATTGGTCCGCGTGCATGCAGCTTTTGCGTACTGATCCCGATTTCTGCCCCATATCCGAATTGCTCTCCGTCTGTGAAACGAGTTGAGGCATTATGGTACACCACTGCTGCATCAACAGCCTGCAAAAATAAATCGACATTTTGACCGGTTTCACTTATGATAGCCTCTGAATGTTTTGTGCCGTATTTGTCAATATGTTCAATCGCTTCTTTCACGCCGTTTACAAGTTTAACAGCTAAAATGGTCGTCAAATACTCCATATGCCAATCTTCCTCTGTGGCTTGTTTTACAAATGAATAAGTGGAAGATAATGTTTCGTCGCCGCGTAACTCAACCCCTTTTTCTGAAAGAGCATGCAATAGTTTTGAAGCATAAGGCCAGTTCTTATTTATAAGGAGCGTCTCAGCCGCATTACAAACTGAGGGACGATGTGTTTTGGCGTTGATCACAATATCAATGGCCATTTTCTCCAATGCGGTTTCATCAACATATACATGGCAATTACCAACTCCTGTTTCAAGGACCGGCACAGTTGCATTTTGAATAATTGTTTGAATTAAGCCTGCCCCGCCACGCGGAATAAGCACATCAATATATCCATTTAGTTTAAACATTTCTGAAGCTGTTTCTCGGCTCGTATCTTCTAAGAGTTGAATGGCATCAGACGGGATGGCAGTTCCCTTAAGCGCTTCGCCCATTACCTGGACAAGTGCCTTATTGGAATGAAGTGCAGAGGCGCTTCCTCTTAAAAGAACCGAATTGCCTGCCTTCAAACATAGACTTGCCGCATCTACCGTTACATTGGGACGTGCTTCATAGACCATTCCAATTACACCGAGAGGGACTCTTATGGTTTGGATGTGCAAACCATTCGGTCTTTCCCACGCTTCAATTGTTTCACCAATCGGATCCTCCAATGTGACTACCTGGTGAAGACCATCCACTATTTGCCCAATTCTTTCTTCTGTTAAGAGTAATCGATCCAAAAAGGCAGGAGACAAGCCGTTTTCTTTTCCTAATTGAATGTCTATGGCATTCTCTCTTAAAATAAAGTCTTTTTTAGTTAGAATATGATCAGCCATTTTAGCTAAAGCTTTATTCTTTTCCTCTGTTGTCAGCATTCCTAATGTTTTAACTGTATGCTTTAATTTCTTTGCTTTTATAAGTAACTCATTCATATTAAAGTCCTCTCCTTTGACATTGTTACCCAGTTGTCTCGATGGATAACTTCTGCTCTTCGATTAATGGAATAAGTTTGGGCTTGATCGCTAGGAAGACCTTTTACTTTTTGCAAATCCTCAGAGGAATAATAAATTTGCCCCCTGCCGACAATCTTCCCTTTTTGATTGTGGACCACTACCACATCCAGGGCCTTAAACACACCAGTTACTTTGGTAATTCCAACAGGAAGAAGACTTTTGCCTTTTTGAACAACGGCTTTTTCCGCTCCTTCGTCAATCTCAATGATGCCAGAAACATGAGAGTGATGGGCAATCCATTGCTTTTTCATTTGCATTTGAGTTTGGAAGGATCCGCCGATGTAAGTTCCATCACCTTTACCCTTTAAAATGTCAACTAGCTTCTCCTTGCCTTCTCCCTTGCCAACAAAAACTTTAACTCCGAGGGATAGTGCTCTTTTTGCAGCCAACAGCTTTGACTTCATCCCGCCCGTTCCGACTGAAGAACCGCTTTCGCCTGCAACACCTAAAAGTTCATCTGTAATGTCAGAAATAAAATGAAACTTTTTAGCTTCTTTCAATACTTTCGGATTGCCATCATAGAGTCCATTTATATCAGTGAGAATAATGAGCGCGTTCGCATGCAAAAACCCGCTGACGAGGGCGGAAAGCATGTCATTGTCCCCAAAGGTTAACTCCTCGATTGAAACGGAGTCATTTTCATTAATTATCGGCAAGACTCCCCTCTCAAGCAGCTCTGTCATGGCAGAATAAAGGTTGCGAAACCGTTCTTCGCTGTAAAAGTCTTCACGTGTTAACAGCATTTGCGCAGGTACAATACGAAAGTCTTTAAAAAGGGAAATATAAGCTTGCATTAAAAGGCCTTGACCAACTGCTGCTGCTGCCTGTTTTCCAGCTACTGTTTGCGGACGGGCCGGGTAACCAAGCGATCCAAATCCGGCTGCTACAGCCCCGGAAGAAATGAGAATCAATTCATGTCCCTGCTGCTTTAAAAAGGCAATAGCTTCAATATGCTCGCGCATTTTTTTCTCAGATAAGGTCCCTGAATCAGTGGTAAGGGAACTGCTTCCTATTTTCACAACAATTCGCTGTTTTTTCATCTCGTTCGTACCTTTCTATATAAAATAAAAAACGACTCTTCTGTCCTTAACTAAAAAGGACGGAAAAATCGTTCCGCGGTACCACCTTCATTGATGCCAAAGCATCCACTCTACTCCCGTAACGAGGGAAAACGGTTTATGTTTGCATAAACAGCTTAATAGGGCAGGTTCAATCTTCTTCGCATGAGGAACCTTCCAGCCCGTGGGTTCCACTCTCTATCATGTTCCCTAGATTTACTAATCCCTTACCATTATCAATTTTATCATTTCTGAAATTATGATTCGAAAAAGGCATCTTGTCAAGATGAAGATTTCCCTAGAAAGATATCTTCTTTCCTCTTTTCCTACATCATTATATGAATAATAGATGATGGTCTAATACCAAATAACAGATATTTCTCTTATTGAGAACCTTCCCCATATGCAAAAAAAGCCAGAAACAATGAAATCTGGAATTAAAAATTATTTATGGCACTAAACAAGTGTGTTGGATTCGGATTCTCTTGTTTTTCTTAAGGATGTATATTTTGTATACTGATAATAATAAAGTGTTGAAGATATACAAGCCTTTGTTAAGTTTGCAGTTAGAAAAGGGAGTTTATGGTCATGAAACAAAATGTTTTCGTTTTATTAGGGGGATTTCAGTGGCTTTTCTTTATGTTTGCCAATACTGTTGTCATCCCTATATCTATAGGAACTGCCTTCAATCTGGATGGTTCGGAAATTGTTACCGCCCTTCAACAATCCTTTATTTTGACTGGAGTGGCTTGCGTTTTACAAGGCTGGATTGGACATCGGCTTTCCATTATGGAAGGTCAATCGGGATTGTGGTGGGGAGTCATCCTAAATATAGCAGCCATGGCTGATACGTTACATTTAAATGTGGCGGTCATAGGGGGAAGTATAGCGGTTGGTTCCATTCTATCAGGTCTCTTAGTATCTCTGTTAGGCCTATTTGGTCTGGCTGGTTTATTGAAAAAGTGGTTCACACCTATTGTTATGTTTGTTTTCTTGTTGCTTCTAGCCAATCAGTTAATTTTCACATTCCTAAAAGGGATGTTAGGGTTAAATACTGGAAATCATATCAATTTAGGCATTGCATGTTTTTCCATTCTCCTTGCAGCTTTTACGATTATCGTAAATATAAAAGGAAAGGGAATCCTAAGCAATTTAGCCCTATTAATAGGAATGACTATTGGCTGGCTTGCCTCAACATGGTTGTTTCCAGCAGAATTGACGGCTACCTTTACACCACACGCGCATCTTACCTGGTTTCCTTTGGGAGCTCCGACTTTTATAGGGGGAATTGTATTTACGGTGGTTATTACAGGATTATTAAATACCTCCAATACTATTGCAACCTTGAAGGGCGTAGAAAACATTTATCAAAAGGAAACTTCAACTAAACAGTATAAGTTCTCCCTCATTCTATCTGGAGCACTCACATCTATCTCAGGCTTTTTTGGACTTGTTCCTTATGCGCCATATGCTTCATCATTAGGTTTCTTACAATCTACGGGGATTCGAGAACGATTACCGTTTTTCCTTGGTTCGGTTATGTTCATTGTTTTAGGGATAGTTCCTCAGTTTATCTCATTTTTTTCAACCATACCCCAACAAGTTGGGAACACTATCTTATTTGTTGCCTATTGCCAATTGTTTCTTTCTGCTTTAAGAAATATTGAAGGCTTGCGTTTTACACCAAAAACTGGATACCGAATCGCTATTCCGTCTTTACTTGGCATGGCGATTATGAATATGCCTAAAGAAGCGTTCGCTACCATTCCCGCACTGATCCAACCACTTTTGTCCAATGGTTTGTTAGTAGGTATTTTGGTCGCCCTGCTTATGGAACTTATGTCTTGGTCAAGTAAAAGATTTTCGAACAACTAATTCTAGCTTTTAAAGAGAGTTACAGTAGGGAATGGAATGTGTGTATCAGTCCAAAGACATACTAACAAGGATTATTTATACACTAAGTGAGGAAAGTTCCCAGATCATGAATTGATGAACTGGGCGTTCTTCCCTTTTTTAAAAACATTTCATGGTATTTGAAAAAGATAATTCTCTAAGTTAGGAATCTATCAGGTTAACTACTTTTAATAAACTCTTCTAACGTCTGAGTGTATATCTCTGGTTGTTGGGAATGAACTAAATGAGCAGCGAACGGAATCACGGAGATATGTATTTGCCTATTTAATTCTGAGGATAAAACAGCTCTTTTGCTTCGATTTTATTTCCTTCGCTTACCATAATAAGTGTCAGCAATTCCATCTAATCTGCACCGTTAGTCTAACAAGGAAAAGGGCTGCCGTAGCAACCCAATCTTGTAACCCTGTCTTCATTACTTTAGAAAAATCAGATTACATTATATACCCACATTAACCAAATAAGAGAATAAACCTATTAAACAAATAACAATTCCGATGGATAATAGGGAAATCATATATTTATTTTTATAGAGATAAAATACCGTAAATATAACACTAAGAAATAAAAGTATCGAGGTCGATAATATATCTTTAGCCAAATAAATGTAATTTAGAACACCCAATACAACTAAAAGTAAAGGCCAAAAATTAATGAAAAGTTCCAATTTGTATCCCTCCCTATTATTTCCCTGATAATAACATTTTTATCCAACTTTGGTTTATAATTACTCCTCCAAACTGTCACGTTAGTGGAACAACAAAAAAAGCTTTACTCCTTATTGGTGTAAAGCACCCGATACTTTAGTCAATCTTAAAAGAACTGTGAATATACAGTTCCCTCCTTTAATTTTTGTATCAGTGAGCGAGTGTTTTAGTCATTATCAAGTCTATCTGTTCTTCATCCCCCATATAAAAAGAGTGGGCACCTGTTTGAACAAACCCCAATTTATGATAAAAGGCAATCGCATTTTCATTTTTTTCCCATACGCCGAGCCAGATTTTCTTTTTATTACGTACCTTTGCAATTTCCATCGCTTTTTTTAACAGATATTTACCAAGCCCAAGTTTTTGAAATTTGTTTTTTATATAAATCCTTTCGATTTCAAGGGATTCATCACTCATATCTTCAGACTGTGCATCATTGGTATTGACCTTTAAATAACCAGCAACTTCATTATTAAAATAAACAAAAAAGAATTCCGAAGAAATATTGGATAATTCTTTTTCTAATTGTTTTAAGTTAAATGCTCTATCCAAATAGGCGTTCATATTTTCGGGTGAGTTTTGATTCTTAAATGTGTCATTAAATGTCTCATAACTTATTTCTTGTAGTGTATGTAAATCTTCACTTGTGCACCTTTTTATATTTATAGTCATTTTTATATGTCTCTCCCTATATAAAATCAATAATTCCTCTTGTTTCCCTTTTTGACAAATTCCCAGTCTATCTCGATATTTTTTCTAACTCTTTGGAGAAAATTAAAAAGGGTTTCTACTTCTGTTTCGGAAAATCCAGCTAATGCAACTACGTTGGAATGTTCATTTTCTTGTTTTATAAAAGGATAAATCTTTTTCCCTTTCTCTGTTGGAAAGAGCTTTTTTATTTTTTTGTTTTGTTGATCTTCTTTCCTTTCAATAAAACCATTCATTACAAGTTTTTTTATGGCACGAGCTGCCGTTGTTCGGTCTACTTTTATCATTTCAGCTAACTTTTCCTGAATAATTCCATGGTTTTCACATATTCGCACAACGTACAAATATTGTCCTTTTGTAAGGTCATATTCTTTAAATTCTATATTGCTTATAGAATCTAATGCCCTGGAAATCATTCCAATTTCACGTAGAATTTCGTTCATCAATGCAACTCCATCATTTTGTTGGGATTTAAAATAATAAATATATATTATAATAATTTTGTTGTATTTGCAACAAAACAAAGAGAAATGTTTTTCTTTCCAATCCCCTTTATTACGGTAATTACAATCGTTCAAAAGCTATAATGCTAACAAAGCCATCCTTTTCATAACTGGACTAATGGACCAACTTAGAAAACCAACCACCATTGAAAATATGAAACAGCGATTTCTTTATATTTAATCGAGTCCTGATTGTCATACTATATTTGCCCTTTTTGATGGAAAAGTGCCAAGATGGATAGGCTTAGTTAAGGGGTTTTATTAAACTGTCCCGGTAGCTCAAGATGAAAAAAGATGCTGCTGTCATAGCAACATCTTGTTCATCTCCTCTACTATGTCTCCCAATAAAAAACAGATTGATGGTTCTACCTATAACCCTTTAAACAAGCCATACAGAATGGCTGATATTCCAAAACAGAAATAGTAGATCATTGATTTCCTGGATCTTTTATAATAATCCTCTTCTTTCACCCAGGCTTCTTTCCTTTTATGATAATAAAGTGCTAATTTTATAAGTTCAAAAGCTGTCAAGATAGTGAAAATGATAAAGAGTACAAGGCTGAGGATTCTCAATATTGGTATTAAATTTAAATTTAAAATTAAATTTTCCATTTTATCCTGATCTCCCAATCTAAAAACTTATAAAAAAGTAGTTCACTTTTATTCTATTAAATTCCTTCTTCACCTTTTGCTCGCATTAGTTGACAAATTTTTTTCTCGGAAAAGAATTGGTCATTTATCATTTTATTCTCTGTATCCAAATCCAATTAAACGATGTGATGCTATATCTGCATAAACTGCAACCCCGCCTAATGATGGATTATCGTTCGAAGGAAAATCCACAAGATAAACTTCTTTTCCTATATATGTTTTGTCTTTAATGTTTCCCATTGTCTTCCTAAGTGTTATTTTCTGAACACTTGCATCCTTCCAAGTTCCTACTATATGCTCTTTTTCCTTTTTTGTAAGTTGGATCCAAACAGCCTCCCTGACTTCTAATGACTGTGTTTCATTACTATTTGCTTTCTTTACATTTTGCTCTTTTCTTGCGTTTGACGCTTGCTGTTGGCACCCATTTAGCACAAAAGATAGAAGAATGGACGATAAAATAATTAGAGTAAACTTTTTCACACGATTTTCACCTCAATTTTTGTATTTTTTCAGTCCCGCATGTAAAAATTCTTTTTTATGATTGCTCATTATGTATCCCCTATAAGTAATCAAGATTCCATCCTATTCTATATCTATTAATGCGATTCCTCTCCCCGACATCTGCCCCATTAGCTCTACAAAAAAGTGGGGTAATCCTTCTTGAATCAACGCAATGTATAACTTAATATGAAGCCTACAATTTAAAGGATTATTTACAAATGATAAGAATATAAGTAATAAAAGTCAGAAAAATGGGAGAGTGATAACTTGATTCATGATATAAAGGAATATGTAAGATATTTAGATGGTATTCATAAACGAACGATGCAATATGTGAAAGCAATACCTAATGAACTCTTAGATTGGAAGCCTTCTGAAGATAAATTTTCTACAGGAGATTTATTGAGACATATAGCATCCTCTCGATTGATGTTTCTTGGTGTATTTGAAAATGGAACGTGGACATACACAGGACATGACACTGGTAAGGGTGCTTCACTTGAGGATATTTCTAATTATATAGAGGCATGTCAGATTAAACTAACAGAGGGTCTTTTAAAAATTGGCAATGATGTATTAACAAAAAAGGTTTTAACCCTTCATGGTCATGAAGTTAGTGTGTGGAGAATACTAATGGCAATTCCAGAACATGAAATCCATCATCGCGGACAAATCTCTACATATTTACAAATGAATGAAATTAATCCACCTCAAATTTTTGGATTAAAAATTGAGCAAGTTAAAAAGTTATAATGTTATGAAAGAGCTTTGGAAGGCAGAGGATCTCTAAAGCTTTAATTTTCTGCTTCTTCTACTAAACAGACCCATTAGAAAAGCTGCATGAATGACAGCTCCACTCTTAATCACTTGCCCCCTCCATTAATTTAAGTGAATCATTTTATGTTATTATTTTTTAATAAGCGTTTTTTGGGGGTTAAAAATAAAATAATAAAGTATAAAGCAAAATAATAATAAACCTAAACCAACATACATCATTTTTTCCTGAAGGTGTCCTTCTGAATTCCCTTTTGTTAAAATTTGAAGTAATATCGCTGATTGTTTTTTTGTTAATTGAGCATATTGATTCTCACCTCGAACAATCACCAATCTGTTTTTATCAGGAGTAATCCAAACTCGGTGTAATACTGCATCTGCTTGAATTCTAGGGTCTTTAGATTGGAAACTAAAACGATAGTCAGGCGGTTGAAGGGTATCTCTTTTTGCGTATACCCATTTCGTTTCGTTTAAAATTTCTCTAACATTAAGAACTTCTTTTCTATCTGTAATTTTTCTAACTTCTTCAAAATTACTTTCCTTACCTACACGCTTTTGAACTTCAATGTATTGGTCATCGGGATTTACTCCGTTTGAACATCCTGTTAGGATTAGTAAGAGAACAGAAAAAAAACCAACTAATAATTTTCGTATCTGCAACCTATTCCCCTCTTTTGTCAATTTGACATTTGTTCTTTCTGATCTTCCTATATAAGAAAAAAGCCCCCGTTATTGGCAGTAGGTTCAGTTGTTCTTGCCACCATTAGCTTAAAATACTAAAAAGCATGACTCTCTCTATTTAATAAAGGATGTCAGCTAATCTTATCTTCTAGTCTTTTCTTCTCTAAGATAATCTCAAGTTCCTTTTTCGTATCAGGATGTAAGATAATCTTATCACTCAGGTCCAGCGTTGAAGGTTTGCCCTTCTTTCCCCACTTTCTTGAAAAAGAACGCCAATCACAAACCATTTCAAGTAAATATTTTCTTGGCATTGGTAAGGCTTTCTTATTATTTGGATCAATAACCCAATATTCCCAATGGTGTTTATTTTTATGTTGATGATGAAGCCAGGCATACTTCCATCTTAATTCATCATCTTCACTTTGTTGTTTACCTGAAAAAAATTTCTTAGCGTAAGGGAAAAATTCTTTAGGAGAAAACTTTGATAAATCGTGGATAATCCCTTGAATGTATAAACCTTCTTGCCAGCATTCAACAAGAACATTCATTTTATGATTAATTATGTAGAGTATATTCCTCCAACAAGCCTTCAACATAATATCCCACATCCAATTCAATAATTTTAATTCATATTCTCCTTGGATGCTTAAAATCCCTTGTTGTTAATAAAAAGGACATTTTATCTGATCGTTTTTGGCTAAAGGCTTTATAGCTAGGTAGCATAGCGCTCTTCAACCTGCTTCTTTATTTTAATAAGAAAAATTTTATCTTTCTTGTGTATTTTAATAGCTCATTTCCTTATTCACCTCTTACGCTCGTTAATGAACAATATTTTCGCGGAAAAATTAAGTATTTTATCATTTTTTCTCTTTACCTAAATCCATCAAACCCGCCCAATAAACATTCCCACTAGAAATGTTATAAATCCACAATATTGATGCACTCAAAATAGAAAATAACTTAAAAATCTTGGAAACCATTAGATCGAGCCTCTCAAAAAAGGGATTTCCGTTTTACTCTTATTCCTTTGAAATAAGAAAATTCCTTTGTCTCCTTTAGTTTAAAAATATCGATGCGGTGTAAAATTTTGCAACAAATCATTTATGGATAATGGGTTAAAATAAGAAAAAAGAGAACTAGGAAGGTGCAGCCCATGAGTAAACAAGAGTTTTTAAAAAAAGCAGTGAGAAATATGGATAGGGATGTAGAATACGATCCTAATTCTGACAAGGATGCTAAAAAATCTGATGGGGTTAAAGAAACTGGTCCTACTAATTTTAACAATGTCGATACTGAAGGAAGGTTTAATTAACATCCTTTAGAACCGAAACTGACTTGTTAGTGGAAAAAGAAACAAGGGGTGCGGCAGCAACCCCTTGTTCAACTCAAGCACATTAGTTAAGAAATGGTGAATCGATTTTATCCCCGCGGCATTTTGCTTATATCCATATACAACGCGTTCCACCGATGACCGTCCGGATCGGCAAAACCGCAGCCATACATCCAGCCACCCTTTTCGCCCGGCTTGCTGAATACAGTGCCCCCGGCACGTTCCACTTTCATGGCAAGCTCATCAACTTCTTCTCTGGAGTTCGCACCCAGAGAGAATAACACTTCAGTACCCTGCCAAGAATCCGCAACCGCATTACCAGCAAAACCGCGGAACGATGATACCGGGAATAGCATCAAAACAACCTGATTGTCGCCGACAATAAAACTTAATGAACCGTCTTGGCTCGCATACTTCTCATTCAACCGAAAACCGGGCAGCTGCGTATAAAACGCCTTTGCCCGTTCTGGTTCTTGAACTGGAAGGTTCAACCATAAGTCTCTCGACATACCTAATAACCTCCTGATATTGAGATGCTTTGAAAACTAATCCTTACATATATTCAATTGTTATGCTTATCTTTCCTTCTTGTTTGGTAATCTTCAACCATGCTGTCCTGTTCGTGCTAATTCCCCATTCCCCCAACTAAAACAAATGGCAATTTTTGCAGCTAAATTATATTTTGCACGCAAAAAATACCGAACCCACATTTATATAAAAGGAAAATCAACTCCTTAATGAATTCTTTCTCTCCAAAAGCAAATAACCATTCAACAGAATTTAAAAGTCAGAACATAAATATCTCCCTTTAAGCGAAATATAGTGAGAAGGCATTTTGTTTTTTGGGGGTGCAGCATGAAAAAAGTCATTTGCAAGAATAATGAAGATATTGAATTCGAATTCAACGTTGGTGAGGAATACGAGGTCGAGAGAGAATTGGATACCACCTACATTGTCCTAAATAAACAAGGAAATAAGCATACTGTTTTTAAAACTCATTTTGAGCCTGTTGAGGAAACTGAGAATAACGGTCTAAATAGTTAAACCACTAAAAGGAACTTTATAAAACCTGTTTGGACCGGGCTGTAAAACTTCCAATTGGGCCCGGTTTTCCCACCCAAGCTTTTTTTTATAACCTCCTCAATAAAAGAACAATAGATGCGGCCGCAATAACCTCTTAACTATTAACCCTCATGCTCTACCTATCAGCGTCGCCACCAAGAGTGAACCCCTATTACCTAATAGTGTACTTACGCCATATGACAAATGCTCTAATAAACGAACTTGCTAAGTAAACAAAAAATAGGACTTTCCATTCTGAAAGTCCCCTTTGATATGATTGCTTTTCTGTGTGAAAGGACATCATAACGAGTCACTTACCTATATACTTTTTGAGGAATAGTACCATTTCTGTGTTGGCTGTAACCTTATTATTAAGCTTTTCGAAATTATGGCCCTCGTCCTCGAAGCGAATAAATTCAACCGGGTGATTTCGTTTCCTTAATTTATTGACCAGTTGCTCAGCTTCTTTTATAGGAACGCGCGGGTCGTTTTCCCCATGGAGAACCAATAGTGGAGAAGTGATTTTATCTGTATTATTCAATGGATCAATTCTATCAAAAAATTCTCCGTCTCTTTCTATTGTGCCATATTCAGCTTCCCTGTGTTTCTGACGCCAAGGACTTGTTGTTTTGAGGAATGTTCTAATGCTCGAAATGCCAACAATATCAATGGCGGCTGACCAATACTTTGGATAATGGGAAATGGCAGCAAGAACCATAAACCCTCCATAGCTGCCTCCTATAATCGAAACTTTTTCGAAATCGATATTCCGATTCACCTTTAGCCATTCAACTAAATAAACCAAATCCTTTACAGCGTCCATTCTTTTTCGGCCATCATCAAGATGGGAGTACGTTTTTCCGTAACCTGTACTGCCCCGAAAGTTTGGAGTACAAACTGCATAACCTATGTTTAATAAGTATTGCAGGAATGGGTGATAAATAGCACGGCTTTGGCTCTCAGGTCCACCGTGAATATAAAGGACAACAGGCAGTTTCTTTGTGGGGTTTTTTGGCTGATAGTAAAAAGCAGGAATAGGGAGTTTGTCGAAAGAAGGAAAGGTGATTCGTTCCGGCTCAATCAATTTCTCCTTTAAAGCTGGAGAACGGGATACATAAGTAAGCCTCTCTGCCTGAATAGTTTCAAGATCAAGTTCCCATATATCAGGTGGAAAAGCTGGCCCATTAAATACATAGGCTAGTGTTTGATTATCAAGTGAAAATTTCAGTTCGGATATGACCCCTAATGGTGTCTTCCAGGTATAAAGGTAACTTGTCTTTAAGTCTAAGATTACCCCCTTGGAAACTCCTCCCTCATTGATCGTAAAACCCAGCTTAGTTTTATCCTTATTCATTTCCAGCCCTTCAAAATCCCACTCTCCGCGTTCCAGCCAAACGAAATGTTTAGTCTGTAAGTTAATAAGACCAAGCCCAAAGAATTCTCTGTCTTTATTGGATAATAAATAAATATGATCTCCATCCTTATTAAAATGGGCACTTTTAAAACTTGCTTCACCAGCATGTTCGGTGATCCAATTCAGAACTCCTGTTGAAAGATCCAGCATACCTAAATTATTATCCAGAGCTGTATTTGTTTTTTGAATCAACAGGGACTTTCCGTCGGGAGACCATCTAACTACTGAAAGCATCCCATGATCACTGTACACAAGATGAATTTCCTTCGTCTCGAGATTTTGGATATAGATATCTAAATATGCTGGATTCTGGCGATTGCTGGACCAGGCAATCCACTTTCCATCCGGTGAGCTCCCGCCGTAAAGATGAACATGTTCTGGTGACTTCGTTAAATCGATTAGCGTACTGTCTCCCTTTAGTAAATATAATTGCTGCTTTTCATTTCCTCCTGCATCCTTCCCGATAATGAGGTTAGAGGTACCGCTGATATATTTAGCCATGTTGATTTTATCCTTTGTAAAAGATAATTGGGCGGGCCAATCATCCCCTCGGTCGAGTTCCCATACCTGTGGTAAACCAGTATAGTCGGCAATAAAGCTCAGCTTGTTACTAACCGGACAATATTCTGGACTTTTTACAGTACGCACATGTAAATAAGGTTCCAAACTAATTGTAGCCATACAATCCCCCTTCAGTGAGAAGTAACAATGGTTTTCTACGAATGAGAACCAATTGAAAGGTCAAATGAAATAAGACGAGATAAAACTCTCCCATCCATTTTATTTAACAGTAGTGGAATTATGACAAAGTTAAAAAGGCGATGCTTTAATGAAAGCATCACCCCTAAAAATTTTTTATTTTCTTTGAACGTTCTTGTTGTTAACTTCTAGGATCCGCTCCCTTTCCGCGGAAAACTGACAAGCATCCTCGTTCCTCACTGCGAAGTCATAACATCCAGTTTTTTGCAAAGGTAATTTAATTTTTAAGTGAATCTTAGATTAATTTTGCCATTGTTTCAAAACCTGGTCTTTGGCATAAGATAAATTTCATCTTCAGTTTGGTTTTTGTCAGCTATTACGTTGGTTTGATAGATTTTACCCTGATGGGTTACATAGATGGTATACTTGTACAATTTTCTCTTTCTCCTTTCAAACTTTCACGATTAGTTTTTACTCTATAAGTTATATGTTACTTTTAGTTGTACTCCTTTAGATTTTCGCTTTTTCTTTAAAAGACGTTTTTCCAGGAAAAAAGCAGGGATTATAATTGCGGCCCATATGGCAAAATAGTTCAGGACTACAAGAAATGGATTACTGCTGCCCCCATGCCCGTCTTTGCCGTGAAATTTACCATCACGCATATCTCCATTTGGAGGTCCTTGTTGTGCATTCGTTGAATTCCCTGTATTTCCTGTGGTTGCAATATTATTAGCCTGCCCGCTTTGCTGCATTTGCTTAGGCATGAAATCAGCCATGTTAGTGGAAGAAGATGAGGCAAACCATTGAATACCGCCCCCCAAAATAGCGAGTGACAGGACAACTGAGGCAATAACACCGTTCCTAAGTTTTCCTTCCTTCGTTTTAAACGCTTTTTTGCAAATACTCAAAATCCATTGCCAATGTGCTGCAATATGAAGACCCACTAACCCGAGTGTGGCATCTGCGGAGAAACCATGGATACCGCGAATTGAGTGACCGCCTTGAATGGCGAGACTTGGTAAAACGACCCTTGAAATTAAAATGCCCGTTATAATAACACTTGCCATTGAACCTAAAAGCAGTAAATTTAACGAAAAATTAAATCGAGTTTTTTTAGGAAGGTTAGGATCCATGATCTTTTTGGCTGTATTGATTACCCAGCGGAAGTTTAATCCTATGTGTGTTAGAATAGCGACTCCTATTACCAGTCCAGCAATTTCATGAAACGGCAGACCGTTTAATACCCTTGGTTCCATAAGCAAAACAAATGTGACTGCCATCATCATATCCAGTACGATTTTTGTATAATTCTTTTTCAAATTAATTCCCCCAATTAAATGTTAACCTTAACTGTTTCCCGGTTTATTGGAGGAATCTTAAGATAACCTTAACTTGTAAAAATTAATTTTTGGGTTTTTTACCTTTTCTCTTGTTTAAATGATGTAAAGTCCTTCAAAGACTCCTGAAACTAAAAAACAATTCGAATATGGATGTTAAAAGGGCAGCTAATTAGCTGCCCTTGTTGTCCTTTACCCATTTGGTTTCGTTCTTTTTATTATGGAATTTTCGTCTTCTTTTCGGTATCAAGATGAAATAGAATTTCTCCTTTTTTGGACAAAAAATAGTCCCTTCTTGCAATTTGAGCTATGTAGTTGGGGTTCTTTAATCGTGTAATTTCAAGACGAAGCCCTCTCCCGTCTTTTTTCATAGATGCTAACTTATGTTCCAAACGATCCCTCTCTGCCTTTTTTTTCTCTAGGATGGATTGTACAGAAAACTCTTGGTACAGCATCCAACTAAATGTGATGACAGCAATCAAGCCAAATAAAGTCAATCTTCTGCGAAGCTGCCGTTTTCTAATCGGAAGGTTTTTTTTCATCGGAGTCTCTGTTATTAACGAGGGATGTACTGCTTGATTGTTGAATTGTCTTTGTTGGGCAAGTCTAGTCCTTTCTGATAGCATGTTGTTCTCCTTTTTAATGTTTGATTAGAAACTCTTTTGCTATCGATAGATACCCTTTCTGCAGACACCTGAATCATATTTTTGATAAAAAGTCTGAAGAACTTCATAATGGACTGATACAGTCTGTTCGAAAATCTTGGTCTGGGCATCATAATTAAAAACCTGCCAGTGAATGGAAACATAAAAAGAGACACCGTCATTCTCACGGTGTCTCTTATTTATAGTAAAAGGGATTAACTTAAGTTTTTCCATTCAACTCTGTACAAATCATGTCGCCGATCGCGCAGTTGGCTCATTGAACCGGAATTTCTTGAACGTCTTAGCTGCTCGAGGTCAACGTCTCCGACAACAACTGTATCTATATTGGCATCACATTCACCGACAATTCCATCTCGTGCGAATTCAAAATCAGAAGGTGAGAAAATGCCCGATTGAGCATATTGAATGTCCATATTTTCTACATGTGTTAAGTTGCCAACGGTTCCGGCAATGCAGGTATATACTTGGTTTTCAATGGCTCGTGCCTGTGCACAGTAGCGTACCCGAAGATACGCTTGGCGATCCTCCGCACTAAAAGGAACAAAAATGATATTGGCTCCCTTATCTGCGGCAATCCTAGCGAGTTCAGGAAACTCGATATCGTAAGAAAGCTGGATGGCTATTTTTCCAGAATCTGTGTTAAACACATGTATTTCATTTCCTTCAGAAATTCCCCACCACTTTTTCTCGTTAGGTGTCACATGAATTTTAGACTGCTTTTCAATGGTCCCATCCCTGCGGAAGAGAAAACCGACATTAAACACATCCCCGTTTTCTTCTACGAAGTGAGACCCTCCAACTATATTGATGTTATATCTTACGGCTAGCTGCGTGAACAGTTCCATGTATTGGTCGGTAAAGGTGGCTAAGCGCCTTACTGCCCGGTCCGGCCGTTTTTCTTCGAGAAATGACATCAATTGGGTTGTAAATATCTCTGGAAAGACAGCAAAATCCGATCCGAAATCCGCAGCAACATCTACATAGTACTCAACCTGGCGGCAGAAATCCTCAAAGGACTCAATTTTTTTCATCATGTACTGGACCGCACAAATTCTAACCGGCAGCGCTGTACGATAAATTCGCTTAGACTTGGGACGGTAATCAACGTTATTCCACTCCATCAAGGTCGCCATTGATTCAGAGGCCTTGTCATCTGGGAGGTATTTTGTATTAAGCCGTTTAATGGCAAATCCTTGCAGGAGCTGGAAGGACAGCACAGGGTCATAAATGCTGTGCTTCTCAACAGCTGAGACATACTCACGAGCCGTCATTTCATCTTTATATTTGTGGTAATTCGGAATCCGTCCGCCAATGAGGATGCTTTTAAGATT
Source organism: Neobacillus sp. FW104-15D2 (assembly GCF_058790155.1). Taxonomy (NCBI): domain Bacteria; kingdom Bacillati; phylum Bacillota; class Bacilli; order Caryophanales; family Bacillaceae; genus Neobacillus; species Neobacillus sp. FW104-15D2. Next base: position 13,976 of record NZ_JBYTCJ010000019.1, on the reverse strand, counting down.
TAATCGAACCGCGAGATCCTTGCGTGCCTCGTAAAGACGGTGCCCTAATTTCATGCGTCGGTATTCTGGGTCCACCATTACCTCAATCCCGTATAAATTGAATCCTTCAGGGTCATGATTGGTGATATACCCATTGGCAGTTATATCGTCCCAGGTGTGCTGGTCATCATATTCGACAAAATTAACGATTAAGCTGGAACAGGAACCTACAATTTTGTCCTCATATTCTACACAGAACTGACCCTCAGGGAAAGTTCGTATGTGACTGAGCAATTGCTCACGCTTCCATGGGTCCATGTTAGGAAAGCAAACTCTGCCTAATTCCATAATGGCATCAATATCTTCTACGCGTATGTTGCGGATAATTATTTTCTTCTCATATTTCGACATATCTGTATCTGACACAAACCACACATCCTTGCTTTAATTGTACGACAAATCATTTACCTAAAAATGGTATAGTTAGAAAGGTCATTTTTCCTATATAATTCCCTCTCTAATTAAAATTAAGCATACTCCTCCCCTAATTTTTATTCAATTATTCTATTTATTATTGGAATTTACGGGTTGCACCGCCCCTTGCCCTTTATGGTATATTACTCTTGTTGAAAAAATAGTTTGATAAGTGAGGCATCGGCATGAAAATTGATTTACCTAAAATCTCAAGAGAGCTACCAATAAGAAGCTTCCAGGAAATTTTTTATGAAGAAGACCCTGAATTAGATATGTGTAAAGTTAAGGACTCTGTTTTTGAAAATGAAGTGGTTGACAGAGTACGTTTATCGAATATGATCGTTGAACGAAGCAGATTTACGAATTCAGATTTAAAGAATATTGATATGACAGATGTAATCCTTGAAAATTGTGATTTATCCAATGCTAATTTGAGCAAGTCGTCGATTCACAGGGTGATTTTTAAAAATTGTAAATTACTCGGTGTGGATTTTACTGAATCCCGTTTTGGAAATGTTCAATTTGACAATTGTGTATTAAACCTTACTACCTTTGCAGACTCGAAGCTTGAAAAAGTAAGCTTTCAAGAAGCCTCCCTAAAAAGCACGGATTTCTACAACTGTAAGCTAAAACAAGTTGAATTCCCACTCTGCAACCTGGACGCTGCAAATTTTGATCAAACCTCACTAAAAGGAATCGATATTAGTTCTTCTACCTTTGAAACGCTTACCATATTGATGGAAGATTTAAAAGGGTGCAAGGTTTCTTCCCACCAAGCCATCCAATTTGCGGCTCTAATGGGACTAATTATTAAAGACTAGTAATTGAAAGCAAAAAGAAGGCGCTGTGATAAGCTCCTTCTTTTTAATACGGCCATTATAGTATTGCTTGAATACTAGACTCCATTTCAAATGGCTCTGTGGTGGATTCGAAACGGTTCACAACATTACCTTCCCTATCGACAAGAAACTTAGTAAAATTCCATTTAATAGAGTCCCCAACCAAGTAATGAGGGTACCTTTCAATAAGGGGAGACGTGAGCAGCTTGGAAGTGGGATGGTGCCTGTTAAACCCTTCAAATGGTTTTTTGCTAGTTAAATAGGTGAAAAGCGGATGAGCCTCATCATCGCGAACATCGATTTTTTTAAAAATAGGAAAGTTAACTCCATGATTTAAAGCACAGAATTCAGTAATTTCTCCATCCTGTAAAGGCTCCTGCTCCGCAAACTGATTAGAAGGAAATGCCAGAATTTGCAGGCCCTTTTCCCCATAGAGCTCCTGCAGCTTTTGAAGGTCAGTTAATTGTGGGGTAAAACCACACTTGGTAGCAGTATTCACAATTAACAAGACCTTTCCTTTATACTTTTCTAAACTTGTGGTTAAACCACTTGATGTTTTTACTTTGTAATCAAAAACAGACATTGCTTTTCCGCCTTCCTTAACATGCTGGTGTATTGAATAAGCTTATTATATAGGTATATAATCCTACTGTAACTTTTGGATGTGCTGTTCTTTTTTTAAAAGGAAAGAGAAAATTTAATTGAAGATATGCTGGTTTAGGCTAGCGTACACCTTGGGAAACGCGGTCAAGCCATTCACCCATTAAGAGGTTAAAAAGAGTATCCTGCTCAATTTGCAAGTTATGTGAGGCCTTATCAAGTACTGCAAAACTAGCCCTAGGATACCGTTCGATGATGTTAAAAGCATCTTTATAGCCAGTTACAGCATCCTGCCTTCCTACAAGAAATAGGCTTGGACCTTCAAAAAAGTCATCTAAGTCAAATGTAAATCCATAATTCTTCTTAATCTTCTCTAAAAATTCTTCATCAGCGATTTGGCTTCCGCTTAAAACTTCATTTTTGTATCGCGTACAGACATACTCATCAAGAACAACACTCAGTGAACGAAAACCCTCCTGATCTTCTTGGCTTAAGGTCTTCATAAACTCACTATCTTCATATATGACCATATGCTCAGGCAGGGACCTTTTTTCCATTTCGGGAATAATGACGGGACAGATGAAAGCTGCCCCTTCCACTTTTTCTTTCATTTTTGTGATAACTCCCCGTGCTAAATAACCGCCATAGGATTCTCCAGCCAGCAGGAATGATTCTCCCGGAATGATCGTTTCAATAAACTGGAGAACGACATCCAGCATATCATCTGTATTATTTATATTTCCGGATCCCTTTGTTTTCCCCATTCCGGGCAGGTCAAGATAAATCCTTCTATATCCCTCTTTGTCTTTAAAAAGTGGTTCCATGCAGCCGATCATTACTCTTGAATCTGGTGCAAAACCATGAATGCATATCACCGGTTTTCCTTCTCCGTATTCTTGATAATGAATCTCTACATCTCTAATTAGACACTTTGCCATCTTCTCTTAACCTCACTTTGTTATAAAGATATTTAACGCTTCTTCCCAACCGTTCCAATCTACATAAATCTGGTTTTTCATTTTTCGTCCCCTTTTAAAAAATATTAGTTTACCAAGCAACCAAGCAGGGAATTGATTATAGGTAATATATTCTAAATTTTTTTGTAACCCCCTTTTTTATTTTAAAAATAAGTTAGTACTTTAGTTGATTAATCTGTTAATCTATCAAAATATTTCAGATTTTTCGACAAAAGGCGTATACTTATTTAGGAGGCAGAAATTATGCTGAAATAAGTTATCGGCGAAGCGGACTTTTCGTACACAGCGTTAAAACTAAGGACACAGTATTTACTCTAAAGGCTTTTGACTGCATTTTTACATAATTTTCGTCATCTTTTTTTACGAGAAAAAGAAAGGGTTTTCATGCATTTACTTAGGAGGGGATGGGTTTTGAAACAATCAGATCAACGCGCACTGAATCGGCGCATCACAAGCAATATCTTCAAGGGGTCACTGGGAAATCTAATTGAATGGTATGACTGGTATGTGTATTCAGCTTTTGCAGTATACTTTTCAGCAGAATTTTTCCCGGCAGGAAATACAACTCTCCAATTGCTTAACACCGCGGGAGTTTTTGCGATTGGATTCTTAATGCGACCAATTGGAAGTATCATAATGGGACGTTATGCTGACAGGCATGGACGCCGAGCAGGACTCACCCTTTCGGTAGCCATCATGGCTTTAGGGTCTCTTGTTATTGCGTTTACTCCGGGTTACAGCAGTATTGGGGTTCTTTCACCTATCATTCTGGTAATTGCCCGTTTGATACAAGGGATATCGCTTGGCGGTGAATATGGAACTTCTGCTACCTACTTATCAGAAGTTGCCAGCAGCGGACGCAGAGGATATTATTCCAGTTTCCAATACGTAACGCTTGTTGGCGGACAGCTGGTAGCTCTCGGTGTTCAAATCATACTCCAGCAAATCCTGAACGATGACCAAATGGTTTCATGGGGATGGCGCATTCCATTCGTAATTGGTGCTCTCGGTGCATTACTTGTACTTTGGCTGCGACGTTCGATGGATGAATCAGAGCAATTTGAGAAAAGTAACAAAAATAGTGTTAATGCCGGAACCATTAAAGCTTTAATGAAATATCCCAAAGCGGTTATGACAGTGATCGGCCTTACGCTTGGTGGAACAGTTGCATTCTACACGTATACTACTTACTTGCAAAAGTACATGATCAACACCGTTGGCCTTGATAAACAATCGGTTAGCTGGATTAACTTTATTGCATTACTGATTTTCGTTGTTCTTCAGCCGCTTGCAGGTTCTCTGTCTGATAAAATTGGACGGCGTAAACTATTACTGTGCTTTGGTATTTTTGGTACATTGCTCACTGCTCCGCTGTTTTTCTTAATGAGAGATACAAACAGTCCTTTTGTCGCATTCCTGCTCATGATGGTGGGACTAATCATTGTAACTGGATACACCTCAATCAATGCGATAGTTAAAGCGGAACTGTTCCCAACAGAAATTCGGGCGCTTGGTGTAGGCTTCCCTTATTCTCTCACCGTTGCCATTTTTGGGGGAACAGCGGAATTCATCGCTTTATGGCTTAAAAACATCGGATTCGAGTCTCTATTCTTCTTCTATGTAGCAATTTGTATCTTAATCAGCCTTATCGCCTACTGGCGTATGGGAGAGTCCTCTAAAAACTCTCAAATTGAAGCGGATTTCAACAGGAAAACTCCGCCTAACCAAAAAGCTCAATAAATCAGAAAAACGCTGTTCGGCACTTCGCCGGCAGCGTTTTTTTAAAAGATTCAAAAGTATTTTATATAACTATCATACTCGTTATCAATCCGCATTCCCATTTCTTCATATAATGCTTTTGCTGTTTGGTTGTCAGGGGCAGTTTGCAGCGAAACATATCTCGCCTTTTCTTTTTCACAGAAACAGAAGGCTTCCTGCATTAATGCTTTTCCTACTCCCTTTTTCCGGAAGTCTGGATCGACAAATAAATCATTTAAAATAAATGCCCTCTTCATACCGACGGATGTGAAGGTGGGATATAATTGTACAAATCCGGCTGCCTTTTCCGCGTGGTAAGCCATAAAAATTTTTGACTCTTGATTTTCAATCCTTGCCTGGATAAATTCTTTTGCCCCTTCTAAATCACTAGTCTGCCTGTAAAACATGCGATATTGATTGAAAAGTGAGCCTATCTCATTTAAATTCGTCATACTGCCTTCAACTATTTTCATCTTTTACCTAACCCTCCCCTAAAATTTCTCTTGATTCTTTGTTCTGATTATTTCACAATTATTGACATAAATTAAAGTAACAGTTTCAATCATTTCAACATGTCAGAAGGTGAAAAAATTTGAAAGAGTTATTGATTCTTATAAATGAATTCAGTCCAAAATATAAGCAGGTGTATCAGTCCATTCGCTCTCTTATTGAAAAAGGAGATTTAAAAAAGGATGCAAAGCTCCCTTCTATCCGCCGGCTTGCGGATACCTTGCAGGTTAGCAGAAATACGACTCTAATAGCCTACGAACAATTGCTCGCAGAAGGTTATATTCGCAGCGAGCAAAAAAAAGGATATTTTGTGGAATCTATATCACCTTTTGATTTACATAGTGTACACGTAACAGAAATAAAAGAACGAGAGAAAGGACATGACATAGTCATTGACTTTAGAGCAGGAACAGTTGATCAGCACGCCTTCCCCCTAAAAGCCTGGAGGCAATGTTCGAATGAAGGACTAAAGGAAGAAATATCGTTTACTTATGGTGACAGGCAGGGTGATCCACTTCTTCGTGAAAAAATAGCAAACTATTTACTTCAATCAAGGGGCATTCGGACAAGTCCGAATTCTATTGTCATTGGCAGCAGCACACAGCAGCTCTTAATGCATTTATCTCTCTTATTAAAAAGTGACCATACATCGATTGCGGTTGAAAATCCCGGGTATGATGGAGCCCGAATTATTTTTAAAATGAACGGGTATAAATTGGAGCCAGTTCAAGTCACGGAAAAGGGCTTATCTTTAAATCAGTTAAATCAAGTTGATTCGAAGCTCGTCTACATCACTCCATCCCATCAATTTCCTACTGGTGTAACACTCCCAATCTCGGAGCGTCAGCAATTGCTTCAGTGGGCGGAACAACAGAATGGCTATATCATTGAGGATGATTATGATAGTGAGTTTCGTTATAAGCAAAATCCGATACCGGCTCTTGCCTCCCTGCAGCAGGAAGCGCGAGTCATATATCTTGGCACCTTCTCGAAAGCATTTTTGCCATCCATACGATTGAGTTATATGGTGCTTCCAACAATTTTGCTATCACAATATAAGCATCTGTTTCAAGATGTTGAACAAACAGCATCGGGACTCCATCAGCGGACCCTTGCCCGTTTTATGGAGCTCGGCCATTGGGATTCACATATACGAAAAATGCGGGCCATTTATAAACGGAAAATGCAGTATCTCGTCCAAACACTGCAAAAAACCTTTGATGATCGGATTGAAATCATGGGTTCTCAATCGGGACTCTATTTATTAATTCAGGTAAAGTCCCCTTCCATTGAAGCCAATCTAATCCAACAAGCACAAGAACTGGGAGTCAAAGTCTATCCTACCTCTCATTACTTTGCTGGCAAATACCCTGATGAACCGATCTTCCAATTAGGATTCAGCAATTTATCAATGGATCAGATCAGTTTAGGTGTACAGTTATTAGCACAAGCATGGGATTTAGAAAAATAAATCTGTCTTTTCTCTTATTTTCAAAATAAAGTTAGATCATAACCTAGATGTTGATGAGGCGGAATGAACGCCACATTTAGAAGTAAAAAATAAACTTGCGAATCAGTATCGTGAGTTTTTCAGTGATAAAATTAAGTAAAGTACCAGAATTTGATACTTGAAAAAATAGAGGAAAACTACTATACTTTTCAAAGTGCATTTTAAAAAATTAAATATCAACTGTATAACCTCAAGAATATGGCTTGAGGGTCTCTACCAGGAACCATAAAATCCTGATTACAGAAAATGATTGAATCATTTTTTGTAATCAGGATTTTTTTATTTTCCAAAGATACATTTTATTTATATTTATTCATTGAAAGGACGTAAATAGATTATGAACTTAAAGATTATTATTCTTGCATTATCAACTGTCGCCGCTGGACTGGTTGAATTAATAGTAGGTGGAATCCTGCCAACAATCGCAAACGACTTTAACATCTCAATAAGCTCGGCTGGACAACTAATCACAGTGTTCGCGCTTATTTATGCTGTTGCCGGTCCTGTGTTACTTGTCTTAACCTCAAAAATGGAGCGGAAAAAATTATATCTTGCTTCCTTGTTTGTTTTCTTCATCGGCAATATTATGACCTATTTCAGTCCAAGTTTTAGCTTTATGATGGTTGCCAGAATTTTGACTGCAATGAGTACAGCACTTATCGTTATACTGTCCTTAACCTTATCTGCAAAAATCGTTTCTCCAGCACACCGAGCAAAGGCTTTGGGACTCATATATATGGGCATTAGTTCATCACTTGTATTGGGCGTCCCGCTGGGAATTCTTATTTCTAATACATTCGGCTGGCGTGTCATTTTCCTAGGTATTGCTATTTTATCCATAGGCTCCATTGTACTTATTTCAATCTTTTTGGAACGAATTCCTGGGGAAAACACGGTTCCACTTTCACAACAATTACGGGCAGTGGGCAGTATAAAAATAGGAAGTGCACATCTTGCAACCATGTTTATGCTTGCAGGACATTATACCCTTTATGCGTACTTCACTCCATTTTTAGAAATGGAACTTCATCTGAATTCCAATTGGATCAGTATTTGTTATTTATTATTTGGTATTGCTGCGGTATGTGGCGGAGCTTTCGGAGGAATTCTTTCGGATTCGATTGGGTCTCATAAAAGCATCATTTTAGTAATCAGTGCATTTGCCGCTGCACTATTCTTATTACCATTAACGACTTTTTCACTTATTATATTTGTACCAATTATGATGATTTGGGCAGCATTAAGCTGGAGCCTTGCTCCGCCGCAACAAAGTTACTTGATTGAAACGGACCCTGCTTCATCTGACATTCAGCAAAGCTTTAATAATTCAGCCTTGCAAATCGGCATTTCACTTGGTTCTGCCTTTGGCGGCATCGTTTTAGAGCAAACCGGAACAGTTTCCAAAACAGCATGGTTTGGAGGCGCCATTGTCATGATCTCTCTCCTTTTTGCGGTCATTTCTTTAACAAGAAAAACGATAAAAAGAGAAAATAGGATGATCGTTTCATCTGTACAAAAATCTAATACATGATTGAGTTTTAAATTTCGGGAAAATGAGTACCTGTCATCAGTCATGGCAAAAAAATAGAAAGTCACTGGGATACTATTCCCAGTGACTTTTATTTTTATATTGAAATCCTCTAATCTCGTTTAACCAATTTAGTAGCCATAATTTGTTCCAATAACAACTGTGGCATCCAGTTCATCATCTTTGGCAATTTTGGTAGCTAGTCCGGTATTTTCAAAGATTGCAAAGGTTTGAGCCGCCTGCCTTTCGCTCGTCTCTACCAATAAATGCCCTCCGGGAGCAAGCCAGTGTGATGCCTGTTCGGCAACCTTACGCTGAAGGTCTAGTCCGTCCTTTCCACCATCCAATGTCTGTTTTGGTTCATATAAACGTGCCTCCTGGGGAAGTAACTTTATTGCATCAGTAGGAACGTAAGGTGCGTTGGCAACTATAATGTTCACGCGGCCTTTCAACGAATGGGGCAATGCTTCATACAGGTCACCTATATAAACATGGCCACCAATGTTAGATATGTTACATGAGGCACATTGTACAGCTATTGGGTCAATGTCAACGGAATGTAATGAAATATTATGAAAGTTTGTTGTTATTACAGCACCCACAGCTCCGGACCCGCAACATAAATCAACCACAATTTCATTATTTCTGGTCAATGCAACTGTCTGCTGTACCAGAAACTTCGTACGTTGACGGGGTACAAAAACTCCCTTTTTAACTTCTATTCGAGCCCCGCAAAAATTTGCAAATCCAAGTACGTATTCAAGTGGCAAGCCACTGGCTCTTTTTTCTACCATTTTCATTAAATCCTCTATACTGCCAGCCTCTGATATTAGTAAACGTGCTTCTTCTTCAGCAAAAATACAACCCTCGCTCCGTAGTCTATCAGTTATACTTTTTTCCACTTTGTTATTTACAGAGAAGGTCATTTTCTGTTCTATTTCACTCACCACTTTAGAAAGGATATAGTTTTTTATCATCTTTATTCAGGTACTGAAAGAAATATCCTTCTTAAACACAACTACCCTATAGCACAATAAAAAAACAGCGAGTATCCTTTTAGTGGAAAAACCGCTTTCCGAACCAGGTCGAAACATTTATTCCAGCTCCAAAAAAAAGAAGTCGAAGTCTTTCAGGAAATGAATACTCTCGATGAAAATTTCCATAATTTTTTAGAATCTGTGTTATACTTGCAAGAAGCAAAAAATGCAAGGGTAATCATGGTGAACTGTATAAGAACGCTAGCATTTCATCTGCACAAAATAACTGGAGAACACGTTTTTATCGTTTTTCAGAATGAAGCAGTCTGTTTGCATATGAATGGAGGTTCTATTTTGGGACAAAAGCATTATAAAGAAATAAATCACCTTAAAAACCTTAGCGAGGGACATATATTATATTTTTCCGAGAACGTGGAAGAGTATATTAATAATGTCGTTGATTTTGTTATGTCCGGATTGGAACAAAATCAATATTCCGTAATAATAGAAAATGACCGAATAAGTCCATTGGTGAAAAAAAGACTTACATCGATGTTAAAAGAAAGCGATTTAAATAAGGTTAAGTTTATCAATAATTATTACTTTTATTATGTCAAAGGAGATTTTCAATGTAATTCCATTTTCGATTTTCTTCCCAAGTTAATTGAAAACTATACAGAACAAGAATTTTCTGTCCGCAGCTGGGCACACGTAGAATGGGGAAATGAACAGGAAGTTCATAATAAATTAGTAGCTTCTGAAAAAGAAGCTGATGTAATTGTAAGTGAAAAAAGACTTCTCTCTGTTTGTGCCTACGATTCAGATAGGGTAAGCGAAGAGCTTAGGAGAAACCTTCTTCTTCGCCACAATTATCTTATGAATGATCAGGGCGATAGGCAAGAAAAAGTTAATATTTCGTAGACTTGGACAGCAATAAACAGTGTCAGGTTATGATAGTCAGTGTCTTATTGAATTAAACTGTGCCTTTGGACAATATGGCAAACTAGCTATTTCGTAGCCGGATTTTGAACTCTAGCCCCCTCAGTTTAACATGGGGTATTAACTTGGTTTAAGAACTGAACTTAAATTTACCCACTCCAAAAGTGATAATTTAATTATAGGATGTTCTTTTAATAAGTTTTGCCCCACAAGAATCTTGATTTATTTTCTTTCCCCCTTCAAATACTTTTTTTGGTTCCATCCTTCCTATAGTGACAATTTCTCCACTATTTTTTTCCTAAAGTTTAAGTATCGCAGTGCTTTAATGTTAATGAGATAATTTAACACATTAGCGTTAAAATCTTCTTCTATGACCACACCATTTGGTTTAATAAATAGCTTTTACTTTCTAGCAAATCTACCTGGTGCAATGTAAAAAAAGTCAACAGAGTCTGTTGACTTTTCTCCTTTTATTCTCCGGATTTGTATGATTAAAAACTTCGTTTCATCATTTTTTTGAAAAACTCATAATGGAAAACTAGGATGTAAATTAGAAATGGATAGCATAAGGCTGAATACCAAATTTTCCACTTATAGTAGTTGATAAAATGAAATTTAAAACAAATAAACTCAAATAAAACAGTAAGTAAACTTATCATCAGTATGTATCCTGCTTTCCATTTTATCGGTTTATCAAAAGGATAAAAATTTAACAGGATTATGCTGGTAGTAGAATATAAAATCACTTGCCCGATTAAGGGCGGTATTTGTATTCCAGCCTTATCTAGTACATAGAGTTTATATTTTACAGCTAATATGGTATCCACAAGTAGTCCAAATAGTGCAGCAAACAAAGAGGTTACATAGATTTCATATAGTTTCAATTTTTTAGGTATTTTATATGCAATGAAACTAAATATGAAGCTTGCTAAATAAACAAATATCGTTTGTAGTTCCATTTCTATACCCTCACCTATTGAAACTATTTCTCTTTAGTATTGATTGTTTGTTCTAACTTTATTTGTTATTCAAAATTGCCGTTTATGACGGTATGTTATATGGAGAAAAAGGCTAACTATACAAGTTGTGCATAAAAAATACTAATATTTTTCATCAATATATAGATAATATAATTATTAAAACAAAAATGGAGGAACAAAATGGATAAAAATTCTTTCATTAATAAAGAGATCGATGAGCATCAGCAAAATAAACAGTTAACCTCAGCGGAATTAGCTGACTTGTTTAATAATTTTATGGGAGATTCCTTATTTTGTTGTGTGTTTGAGCATTATCTTCAAGTGGTTAAGGATGATGAGGTTAAAGATTTTGTGGAATTTGCATTAGCACTTTCCAGAAGACATCTAGAAGATATTAAAAATATTTTGATGATGGAAAAAATACCTGTTCCTGTTGGATTTGGAGAACAGGATATTCGAAAAGATGCTCCCCGACTATTCAGTGATATGTTCATGGTGTTTTATATTACGAATATGTCGAGTGCCTCGCTAATGATTTACGGAAATGCTTTTTCAAATGCCTCGCGTCAAGATATTATGAATTATTTTAGAAGCTCTTTAAACGATTCCGCGGAAACATATGAAAGAGGAATACATTTATTACTCTCAAAAGGAATGGATATTAGTTCTCCAACGATACCTTATGCTAAAAAGGTTGATTTCGTAGAAAAAAAATCCTTTATTTCCATTATTACAGGTAGGGACCGCCCACTTACAGCGAATGAAATTAAGCATCTGCACTATAACATCAATACCAATATTTTAGGTAAATCCTTAATGATAGGATTCAGTCAGGTTGCATCTTCAGAGAAGCTAAAAAAATACTTCAGGGAAGGAGCAGAACTTTCTGATAACCAAATTATGAGTTTTGCTATTCATTTAACAAAACAGGACTTACCCTCTCCTAAGTTGACTGATGAACATATAACTGACTCAACCTCTTCTCCTTTTTCAGATAAACTTATGCTGTATCATGCGTCGTTAGCCGGGACCGTTGCTCTTACTAACATAGGTACTGCTCTTTCACAAATGATGAGACATGACTTAGCGGCAGAGTTAATGAAGTTCATTCCTCTCATTGGGAAGTACAATAATGACGGATTAAATATGATGATAGAACATGGTTGGCTTGAAGAACCCTTTACTGCTGCCGACAGAGTAGAAATTTCAAAATCTTCATCAGGGAATCAGGCATAAAACTTTTTATTTTAAAGCCATTTAGCTATTTTCCCTTCATTAAAAAGCAGGCAGGTAGAAATGTGAATAAGAATGCAATAGAAAAATTACTTTGGTCTCTTGCCTTACTTGTTTTGGTCGCTCATTAAATCGGTAATATAGAAAAGGTCAATTTTTATAACCTATTTTATATGACAGATAGTACGTGATAATGCCCATCAAAATGCATTCGCTAAGGCATTGGAAACATTAGGAGTAGATTGGGGCAAATTATTCCCAATCCCAAATTATGATATAAACAAATATCCTGAATGTAAAAAGTATGTAGATATGGGCTTTCATAATGCTCAGTTCAACTTTAGGCTAGATGAAACACTGATAGGACAAATTTTTTCAGGACAAACTCCGAGCAGGAATGGTCAAGAACTTCAAGTTACTAACCCTCCAGATGGCTACCCTGTTCCGGAAATGCCAGAAATGCCGAATGAACATGCGCCAGGAATCAGTGATTTACAAAATTAATCTTCCCTTAAACACTTAGCTAAAGATGCTAAGTGTTTTTCGTTTTTTTAAATGGTTTAGATAAAAGAACGGACAGGTATGTAAAGAGTAATGGTCCCAATGATGGGAGCTTAATAATAGCTGGAGGACATCATGAAAAAAGCAATGATTATAGCCAATCCCACTTCAGGGAAAGAACAGGCAGAAGATTATATAAGGAAAACAGAAGAAGTGATCACAAACCTGTTTGATACGGTGGAGGTCCGCAAAACGGGAAAAGCAGGTGATGCTGCTGAGTTTGCATTAATGGCCTGCGAGGAAAAGTTCGACTCGGTCTATTGCCTGGGTGGAGACGGCACTGTCAATGAGGTCGTCAATGGTCTTGCCGGGCAGGTCCACCGCCCGAGGCTTGGGATTGTTCCCTTAGGTACAGTGAACGACTTTGCCAGGGCACTAGATATTCCCCTCGATCCCTTTAAAGCGATTGACATTTTCGGCACACCGTCTGTTCGTGCAGTTGATATTGGCAAAATCAACAAGGATTATTTTGCTAACGTACTCGCTGCCGGTGATGTCGCTGAGGCTACCTTCCAGGTTTCAATAGAGCAAAAAACAAAGCTCGGAAGTCTTGCTTATTTTCTTGAAGGGATAAAGGCATTCCTGCGCAAAGAACCGCTTCAATTGACTGTTCAGCATGATGAAGGGTTGTGGAAAGGTGAAGCCTTCCTTTTGATTGCTGCCTTAACCAATTCCGTTGGCGGGTTTGAATCTCTTGCCCCGGATGCAGCGGTAAATGACGGGAAGTTCCATGTGTTTATTGTAAAGGACCTGTCCATTACTAAAACAGCATTAATGTTACCGAAATTGATTTCGGGTGATTTGAAGGAAAGCAGTGAGGTTGACTACTTCAGAACAAGAACTCTTTCTGTTTATGCAGAAGGTGAGCATGCCGTTAACATTGACGGAGAAGAAGGCAAAACCCTTCCTTTCGAGGCATTGGTTCTTCCAGCTCATCTTCATGTCTATGTTCCTGCTGCAAAGGATTAAAAGTGGCTCCCGCTGGGGAGCAATTTGTTGAAAGCAAGCTTTCCATGTTGGTTTTTAATATTATATGACAAATTGTATTATTAAGTGCGACATCTAGAAAATACAAAAAAACCCACACTCGCTTCGTGTAAAATAGAAGTTA
>NZ_JBYTCJ010000018.1:0-111200 GCF_058790155.1 Neobacillus sp. FW104-15D2 | reverse complement strand
AAGCCTACAAAAGGAGGCTGTAATGGGTGTCCATTCGCCAAAAAACCCGGGGAAGACCGCATATTGCGAATATCTATACACCAGTAAGTATATGACAAACTGCACGAACAGCGACTCTCGTACCGTGGAAAAATATTAAAGTTGGTCCGGCCGGCAACCATTGAATTAAGTTTCGCGCATAGTAAAGAACTCCACGGTTTACGCTATGCGCGTTACCGTGGAGTTTCAAAAGTGATGACCCAAGTTTTGATGACTGCCATCATTCAAAACTTGAAAAAGTGGACCAAACTCCGATCGTTACAGAATATTGGTCTACACCTCACATATAAAATTATAGAGGATTCCATTTAATCCTTCAAATTCACTATACAAAAAAAATAATGAAATCCTGAAAATTCACAGGATTTCATTGACAAATTCGTTTTTCAACAATATGGGACCTTTTCAAAGGTCCTTTCACTTTGGTTATTTTGCTTCTTTTTTTAGGATAATGGAGACTTTAAACAAATCGCCGTCTGCCTCTATCGCCATTACACCTCCATGAAGATCAACAATTGACTGGGCTATCGCAAGCCCTAAGCCGGAACCATCGGTATGGCGGGATTTATCTCCGCGTTTAAATCGCTCAAAAAGCTCATCGACATTCTCGCTCAATTCGTATTTAGAGACATTTTTAAAGGTGATGATCGCTTCATCTTCCGCTGTTTTTAAGGTGATATAAACACGCGAATTTTCAAAAGAATACTTGAAAATATTTTGTATTAAGTTATCAAAAACACGCCAAAGCTTTTGTCCGTCCACTAGGGAGTAAACCGGTTCATCTGGGACTGTCAGACGAATTTGCAGATTTGAAGGGCTATCATGTTCAGCAAGTGCCTGGTTCAATAGTTCCACCAGGTTGATTTTTTCCTTTGTAAGTTCCATATTCCCACTTGCCATCTTGGATACCTCAAATAAATCATCTATTAAGATCTTGAGGCGTTTTGATTTACGGTCAATTATATCCAAGTATGCCACCCGGTCTTCCGTTGCTATATCATTGGCTTTTAATAGTTCTGTATAAGTAATAATAGAAGTTAATGGTGTTCTAAGATCGTGGCTGACATTTGTGATCAGCTCAGTCTTCAGTCTCTCACTCTTCGCGAATTCCGTTTGCGATTTTTTCACACCTTGTTTCAACTCATTAATATTTCCAGCAAGAATTGATAAGACGGACTTTCCAGAAACGGGCAGGTCCGGGCCAATCCTTCCTGCTGCAAGCTCGTTGGTTTTTTGAATAATAGAATTAAAATATCCAGCCTTTTTTACGGTCAATAGAAAAATAGGTGTTCCTATGAAAAGCAGAAGTAAAACATAAAACATCAAAACCGGTATATTAGCTGCTGTTGCGAAAATAGCTATTGCCAGACTGATGAAAAATACCACTGTAACACTAAGGAGAAGCTGAGTGCCAAAGGATTGATTCGAAAACGCATCCTGAAGGCTTTCCTTTGTATGGTGGATGGAGCCCTTCATTTTATGCCAACCTTTGCTGACTAACCCTCTTTCCCATTCCTTTTTAACATTTGACCAATCTTTTAATTCATCTGCAATCAGCTTTCCCTGCAGGATGGCGAGTGACATGAAGATGGCGCCAAATATGATGCCTGTAAGAACATCCGGAATGAACTGATAAGGGTATTCATTTAAATTAAGAACTTGATCGGTAATAACGAACAAAAAGAGAATGGTGCCAATGGCCGAGATTCCAAAAAGAACTGTCCTTGAATCAATAGGAAGCTTATTATAATAGGGCCTCCATTTTTCAATGGTTAGAGGTATTACTTTAGAGCGTCTGCCCAGAAAAATGCTAAGTACCAGCGCCAAAACACTCGCTCCAGTATAGATGAGTAAAAATAGCTGCTTCGTTTTATAGTTATGATAATCCTGTATTACCCTGCTTTCTAAGGGTGCAGATTTAGAAACGCCAATCCATCCATCAAATGTTCCTGTATCATTTGGAAGCAGCTCCTGGCCATCAATTGTGATGGTCACATTAGAAAAGGCATTAGCGGTATAGTGAGTAATAGATAGCATATTTTTGTTATTCATATAATCACTAGGTGAGTCATCATCCGAAATATTTAAATTGGTATATAGTTTATCAGTCTCACTATTTTTTAAATAATATTTAAAAGCTCTTTTTAGCTGAAGAAACTGCGGGCGGCTGCTTTCTCTTTCTGCAAAGTAATCATCAAGCTTCTTTTCTTTTTCCTTTATAATCTTTTCCTTCACATAGTCCTCATCTTGAAAGTTCCTGGTAATGTCAGCTATTTTTTTGTCTCTTTCCGTTCTGTATGTATCCGCTGAAACCTGGTCTTTTGCCGCTTGAGCTTCCTCAATCTTTGAATCATATTGGCTCTTTATATTAATAATCTGATCGGTTAAATTTCCATAACGATTCCGATACTCTTCAATTTCATCTTTTGAAACAGTAATAGACTTTTTAGCATCATTCTTTGTCGTCTCATTTAATTCAAACTCTTTAAGGTAGGAGCCAAATTCCTCCTGTAGCGCCTGGAAATTTGGGGTTTTAAAATAATCCGGCTGCATATACTTTGTGCCATTGGCTATAAAAGTAAAGACACCGCTTAAACCAAAAGTAAACAGCACTGCCAGAAAAGCCAAGTTCCATCTATTTTTCCATCTTGTACCCAATACCCCACACCACCTTTAAAAATCTTGGATTTTTCGGATCAATTTCAATTTTTTCGCGTATTTTCCTAATATGGACAGCCACTGTATTTTCAGCGTTATAGCAGGATTCCTTCCAGACCAGCTCATAGATTTCATTAATGGAGAACACCCTGCCAGCATTTTTCATAAGCAGTTCAACTATCTTATATTCGATTGGTGTAAGCTTTACCGGCTCTCCATGAACCCTTACCTCTTTTGCAGCCTGGTCGAGTGACAGACCGTTTAAGTCAATCGTTTTTGAAAAACCTTCATATGTACCTAGTGCAACATATCTGCGAAGCTGAGATTTAACCCGTGCAACGAGTTCCATTGGATTGAATGGTTTTGTTACATAGTCATCCGCCCCTACCTGCAATCCCAATATCTTATCGGTATCCTCGCTTTTTGCGCTTAAAATAATGATCGGTATATTTTGCTTCTCCCTAATTTTAAAGGTCGCCGATATTCCATCCAGACGGGGCATCATCACATCCAGAATAATAAGATGCACCTTATGTTCATCCAATATTTCCAGTGCTTCTATTCCGTCTCCTGCTTTTAATACCGTAATTCCTTCATTTTTCAAATAAATTTCGATAGCATCCCGAATCTCTTTTTCATCATCCACGACAAGTACAAAATATGGATTCATCTTGAAACCTCCCTTCCTTTCCTTCGATAAATCTATAGTAACCAACGAATCTTAACATTCACTCTGCAAAAATCTTAAGAATTTCTTAAGATTGACAGAAAAGCGTAAGCGACTGTTTAGGGGCGACAAGAATAAGAAGAGTCGGAGAGAAGGTTGCTCTTTAACCTTCCGACGGGTTGGCTTATGACCTCGATCCTAGGCGCTGAAGCTAGACAAACTTTAAAGTTTTCAATATAGTAATTAGATTCGATACTGGAAACTTTATTCCTTTTTTGGGAACATACAAAAGAACTGCCCAAATGAGGTGACCCCCAAAAGGACAGTTCTTTTAAATCTAATGACCTGGAATCCCGAACTCCTTACGGCTACAGACTCGTGCATTTACACGAATTTTCGTGCATAAGCCGATTAGGTCATGCATTTTGAGTCAAACTCGTGCATTCCCTTTTAAAAAACATGCATTCCTTGCTCGAAATCGTGCATTTCCATCTTGAAATCGTGCATTTCCTATTAAAAATAGTGCATTTCTTTTAAAAATTCGTGCATTTCTTTTTAAAATTCGTGCATTTCTTTCACGTCGTTTTTCATTTCCTTTAAAAAAGCTTTGTTTCTATTAAAAGTTCTTCGTTTCTTTCAAAAATTTCTTCAATTCCTCTAAAAAGTTCTTCAATTCCTCTAAAAAGTTCTTCATTTCTTCTAAAAATCTTCATTTCTTTTAAAAAGTTCTACGTTTTTTTCAAAAATTTCTTCAATTCCTCTAAAAAGTTCTTCGTTTCTATCGAAAAGTTCTTTATCTCTATCAAAATCCCCCTTCAAGATCGGCCGTAAGGGTTCGGCCCGGTAAAAAAGAAGGCTTTGACAGCCTTCTTTTTTAAATTCTAAATTTCCCGATTAGCTCCTGCAGTTCTACTGCCATATTGGTTAGTGAATTCGCTGAAGCTGTAATTTCCTCCATACTTGCAAGCTGTTCCTGCGCAGAGCTGGAAACCATTTGGCTGGCAGTTGCCGATTCCTCTGAAATTTTTGAGATGGTGTCCATATTTCCTGCTATTTGTTCTGCACCTGCCGCCATTTGCTGCGTGGCCGAAGATACGTCCACAATCTGAGAGGCAACCTGTTCTACAGAGAGTTGAATCTGTTTGAATGATGTTCCGGTATGGTCTACAGCTTTAATTCCTTCCTCTACTTTCCGCGTTGTAAGCGTCATCGAGTTAACAGCATGATCTGTCTCGGATTGAATTAATTGAATTAATCCCGCAATTTGGCGGGCTGAAGCAGCAGACTGTTCGGCAAGCTGCCTTACCTCGTCTGCCACCACCGCAAATCCTTTCCCCTGTTCTCCCGCCCTTGCCGCTTCTATTGCAGCATTCAACGCAAGGAGGTTGGTTTGGGAGGCGATGCCTGTTATTACGTCTACAATTTGTCCAATTTGCTTGGAACGTTCTCCAAGTCCTTTAACAACTTGGTTTAAGTCAGTGACCGTTTTATTGATTTCTCCCATTTGCTGAACGGCATCACGAACAGCTTCTCCGCCAAGCTGGGCAGCCTCAGAAGTTTCTCCCATATGGTCTGAAACATTTTGAGCGCTTGCTGCAATTTGACGGACGCCAATGGTCATTTCATTTACTGCATTAGAGCTTTCATCCAGGCTGCTAACCTGTTTTTCTGCTCCAGCAGCCACATCCTGGAGGGACATCGTAACCTGTTCAGTTGCTCTGGCAGTTTGATCTGCACTAGCCATTAACTCTTCAGCGGAAGCAGCTACCTGTTCAGATGTGGACGACACATGACGGATTAATTGGCGAAGATTCTCGCCCATACTATTAAATGAGTTCGCCAGCTGGCCAATTTCATCATTGTTCTTAATTTTAATAAAATCAACAGTAAGATCTCCGCCAGCAATTTGTTCAGCAACAACGGCCATTCTCTTAACCGGGCGGGAGATGACCCTGCTGATAGAATAGGCAACAACCAGACCAACAGCCAGAGAAATAATACCAATCAGGAGCATCCAAAATTGAGTAGCTTTAGTTCCCTCTTCTACTGCGTTACGTTGGCTTGCTAGCATACTGTTTTGATAATTAATAAATTCATCTGACTTTGCAGCAAACTTTTCCACTACTGGAGGGGTTTCAATAGAAACGATAGTAGTATACGCTCTCGTGTTATTTTCGTCTTTCAAATTGAAAGCTCTTTCCATTAAGTCATCATATTCTTTATTTATTTCAATAATTTCCTTAAGAAGCTTTTTGCCTTTAGCTGTTTTAAGTTTAGCATCTAATTCTTTGCTCGATTTTTGAAATTCCTTTTGCAAGTCTTGAAAACTGAGTTTATCTTCAAGATTTCCTGTTAAAAGATAGCCTCTTCCAGCGACCTGGCGTTCCCTAACGGCTATAACCATATCCTTTGCACGAAGCACCTTATCAACCCGGTCCTGTAATAAGTTTTCATAAGAATCATTTACTCTCGAAATCTCGTAAAAACCAAGTGAGATAATAACTCCCATCAGGATTAAAATAGCCAAAAAACCACTGTACAACTTTCTGCTGATTGTAACCAATAAAACCATTCCCTTTCTGTCTGTTCCTTGCTGTTATATATTATTTAAAAAACTTAAATCCACACTAAAAAGCCATCCCAAAAAGAATAGCTTCATCCGAAACTATTCGGCATGCTGGCTGGCATAGACAAATTCCCCTTAGCCCCTATAGCTTTGCGCCGCTGCCTTTAGACAGGTTTGCCTTTTTCTAGTTCATTATTTAATTTATGTCATTTTTATAGTCCTTTTTTCACAGACAATTGTAATTATAACATTTACCAAAAAGAATACAATATTGGATAGTGAGGAAAAAACCTCCACTTTATAGCATAGTGTTGTGTTTTAGGATTTACGGCTAAGCCTTCATAGAAAACATGGCATTCGCCAAGCCCTTTTGGCGGAGCGCTAGTTTGTTTATCACGGCACATCCTCAAAAAGGCTCCTTCGTACGATGTTAAACTAACTATGTCTTTCTTGTACTGTGCTTTTCGCCTGACTAGGCTTCCTAAAAAATCTCCTTGTTTAAACTGACGAAGTCTTCCTTTTCCTGTCCTCGTGGCTTAATAAAATTGGTAAACTTAAAAAAGCAGGGCCGCTATCGGGCCCTGCCTTAATCCTTATTTCTGTATCCATACTCGCTTACTTTCAGCGCGTTTTGTTAGGCCATTCGCATCAAGACGCTCAAGAAAAGGAATCATGTATTTTCGTGACAGTCCAAGAATTTCCTTGGCATCTCCCACTTCAAATTCACTTCCTGTTCCCTTCTTAAGGTCCGCAACCGCCTTTTCAAAAATAGCTCCATGATAGGCAAATTGCTCATCAAGCAAGACAACAAGACCCTCATCCTCGAGGAGCTTTCTTAGATCCCAAGTCAAATTGTCCGGGATTCCTGCCTTCGTAAAATAATCCTGAATATAACGTACCTGAAGTCCATCCTTTTTAAGTTCCTCAACGAGGTTTTCAGAACGCTTTTGCCAGTTTTTTGGGACGTGCGGAGTAAAGCTCGCAAGCGATACAAACTGTCCTTTTCTTGCAAAAACTCCTCGGCTAATCCCATTTTCGACTACATAATCAAGTAAGGATTTTGGGAACCTTTTTTGCATAGACTGCAGGAGCTCTGCCTTATTTAAACCAGTTTTCATTGAATTAGCCAAATGAAACTCCTGAATCCTATCGTAAATATCCTCCTCAATCGCATGGACTAAGGAACCTAGAGTGTACTCTTTTCCGTTATATAAAACGAAATCCTCATCCTGCAAATGCTGCCGGAGAACCTCCTCATCAAGCGCTGTCCGCTTAATTAATTCGGATAGCTGAAGGCTTTTTTCTTCATATAAAGCAGCGGAAATTCGTTCCTTTGGTGATCCTTCCTTTTTCTTGCCTAGTTCTTCAATGGTCTGCTCCCCAAATCGGTACTTATTCCCACGTGGGTCAATCACCCATCCGCCTCCGATGGTTTCCTGCGGGCTTGGGCGTCTGAGGATAAACCTGTCGCCACGCTTAGTGAGAATTTCTTCCTCAAGCCTCAGCTGACATAGGATTTCCCCATTTTCTTCCTTGAGTTCATTCCGGTCGAAAAAGACAATTCGGCCCATCACCTCTGCTGTTCCTATATGAAGCTTTATTGGCATCCGCTGCTTAATGATATGCTCTAGGTCCTCAACCACTCTTATCGCAACATCTACCGTTTTAGTCACAATAAAATGTTCGGATGACACCAGTACGTCTCCCCGTTCGAGCTCCTCGCGGGAAATCCCGGAAAGATTAATGGCAGCACGCTGGCCTGCATAGGCTTTTTGTGCTGGTTTATGATGTACCTGCAGCTGCCTGGCCCTGACTTCGATGTTTCTAGGCATAATCGTCAGAGCCTGCCCCTCCTCTACCGAGCCTTCATATACGGTACCGCGAACGACCGTCCCCTGGCCTTTTACAGTAAAAACCTGATCAATTGGCAGACGGAAAGCTCCCTTGGCATCTCGCATTTCCTGCTCTTTTAACGTATTGATAATCAGGTTACGTATCTCTTCTATCCCTCTTTTCGAGAGGCTATCAACCATTACAAATGGGGCTTCTTCGAAAACGGTGCCTTCTAACTCTGAATATATATCTTCCTTCACGAGTTCAATAAATTCTTCTTCCACCCTGTCAATTTTGGTAATGGCTACAATACCTTTTTTTATTCCAAGGAAACCGAGAATATCAAGGTGCTCACGTGTTTGTGGCATGACACCCTCGTCAGCTGCTACCACCAGAACAACCAGGTCAATGCCTGCTACACCCGCAATCATTTGCCTGATAAAGCGTTCGTGCCCTGGCACATCAATAACTGAAATTTGTAGCTCCTCATCCTCATATAAAGGGGCAAATCCAAGTTCAATAGAAATTTGCCGCTCTTTCTCTTCTTTTAAACGGTCCGTATCGACGTTGGTTAATGCCTTTGTCAATGAGGTTTTTCCATGGTCAATATGGCCGGCCATTCCGATTGTAAAATAGCGTTTATCCAATTCAGCCACCTACTTAATTCTGTCTCCTACTACTGTAGCCCTAAATCCTTCTTTCTTCAAGATACTTTTCTAAAGGCTCAGCAGAGCACCATAGGCACCGCAGAATTCACCCTTTTCCAGAAAGTGAGGGGTAAGTCTAAGCATCTCCGTATACGATTCAAGACTATTTTTTAAAGCTGAATTTCCACTAAGAGTACTGCCAATATAGACAATATCTTTCACATGATGGATAGCTGCTGCCTGGAGGCTTATTAAAACAATATTTTCGGCAATCATATTGGATAAGGATGCTATAAGATCCTCCTTAGAAGGTGAGCCTTTTGATACCTTCGCAAAATTGGCTGCTGTTAAATCTGCCCCAATCGGCGGTTCTTCTCCTTCATAAATATCCTTTACGAGTAAGTCTGCTTTCCCCTTATTGCCCAAGGCAGCAAGTTCTGAAAGCTGGTGAAACCCTTCTTCTTTTGCCAGCAGGGACCCAAGCCCCATAAATGCTCCACCGCCAAGCCCACTGCCAAGGATTCGTTCGGATTCGCTGCCTTTAATATGGTACCAGGAGGTTCCTGTACCGATATTTACAAGTAAATATGGAGCCTGTAATTCCTTTTTTTCTTCCATTAAAAGAAACCGGGCTCCATCGCATGTTGCCTGAAACTCCTCGACCATAATTGCATCATGAAAAAGTTGCTTTTGAAGCTGATGGGCCTTCCCACCTGTCAAAGCTATCCTCGCGATAGGCGCAGTCATTTTTAGCCACGACATCACACTTTCTAATTCATCAAGCGGATACATTTTTAAATGATATTTGCCATTCTCTTCAACTGCAATCTTAATTAAAGTTCCTCCTGCATCAATTCCCAGCTTTTGCATCAGTATTCCTCCTCGTCTTTTGACTAAAAGAGCGTACTTCCTACATGTTTTATTTGATTTTCAATCTCTAATTTCCTGCCTATTCTTTCACGATTCCTTCACAAAAGTCCGGTTCACATACCCTGGTTTCATGTTACCTTGAACAAAAGAAGAAAAAATTCATCCCAAAAGGAAGAAAAAATATGAAAAAACTCTTAATATTATTTTTAGCTGTGTTTACAATCCTTTCAGGCTGTCAAAAGGAAGCGGAAAAAACCAAAACCACTTCGTCTAAAGTGAATGCAGGTGAAAAGAAAGAAACCCATGTAAGCAGTTTAAAAACTTCTTTCGCATATCCTCAATTATTAGCTGATAAGGCTGGCCATTATTCCCTTTTAACAGTTGGGACAACGGCCGGTTCCTCCATTGAAACAAATGAAGCTATTTCAGAAGCAGTAAAATGAACCCAGACTCCGGTCTGGGTTTCATTTTGTTTTTAACCACAAATATCAAGTTGAAAAATATGTCAATAAAAAAATTTATGCAGGCGTTAGAATCATTTAGCACAAATCAGTTCACAAAACATCAAATATAAAATATAATATTATTATAAAGTTGCACTAAGGAAACTTTTATTGACACAGTAAAGAATTAAGCGTCCAAGCAAAAGAGAGAGGATGAGAAACTATGAGTAAATCCAATTCTGTTGCTGTTGACAGCACACAGACCGCATCAAGCAAGACGGTCGCGGCCGCAAGGGACGCTATAAATGGAAAAATTACGGGATTTAAGGCACTACTGCCTTTCCTGGGACCAGCGTTTATTGCTTCCATTGCTTACGTTGACCCCGGGAACTTTGCCACTAATATACAAAGCGGTGCCAAGTTTGGCTATAAAATGCTCTGGGTTATTGTTTTAGCCAACCTAATGGCAATGCTGTTGCAAAACATGTCTGCAAAATTAGGGATTGCAACAGGTAAAAACCTTCCTGAGATCTGCAGGGAGAATATGCCAAAATGGCTGACCTATATCATGTGGGTTGTATCAGAGCTGGCAGCAATGGCTACGGATATAGCAGAGTTTTTAGGAGCAACACTCGCATTAAATTTACTTTTCGGTATACCAATGATTGTTGCTACCATCATAACAGGAATAGTTACTTACTTGATTTTAATGCTCGAACGTTTCGGGTTCAGACCAATGGAAAAATTTATAGCTGCGTTTGCTGCATTGATTGGATTGTGCTATGTAGGCGAAACAATCCTCTCACAGCCGAATTTTTCACAAATAGCGTATCACAGTGTTGTACCATGGCTTGGCAATAACCAAAGCATACTGCTCGCTGTTGGGGTAATTGGAGCAACTGTTATGCCCCATGCGATATACCTTCATTCGAGCCTGACACAGGGACGGATTGTACCAAGAAATGATATGGAAAAGCTGAAAATCCATAAATTCAGCACAAAAGAAATTTTAATTGCTATGACATTAGCCGGATTTGTAAACTTATCCATGATGTATATGGCAGCGTCAGTCTTTAATACAAGCGGAAACAGTAATGTCGGTGACCTGACAACTGCCTATCATACCTTAACGCCATTGCTTGGTTCGGCGGCTTCAAGCGTATTTCTTATCTCCCTGCTTGCCTCTGGTCTTTCAAGTTCCGTGGTCGGTACGATGGCCGGCCAGGTAATTATGCAGGGCTTCGTCGGATTTACCATACCTGTATGGGTTCGCCGCTTGGTAACAATGGCTCCTACCTTCGTGATAGTAGCTATTGGCCTGGACCCGACAATGACATTGGTAGTCAGCCAGGTTGTGCTAAGCATTGTCCTTCCTTTCCCAGTCATTGCATTGATTTATTTTTCAAGGAAAAAGGAACTGATGGGAGTTCTCACCAACAAGCCGCATATTACCATACTCTCTTGCCTTATTGCGGTAGTGATTCTTTCCCTAAACATGTGGCTCATCTATCAAACCTTCTTCTCATAAGAGGAAGTAAAATTCAGAAAAACCGGGCATTCGAGAAAAAACACGTCTCTTTCCACCGAGACGTGTTTTTCTTTTACTATATTAACAACCTATTAACCTGGCATATTTTGCCTAACAGCCGGCTCACAATAAATACAAACTTCCTCATCATTAATGGTTGTTAGGTCTGCTTTATTGTATTCCACCCCGCACTGTGAGCAAACCGCCATTTTATCCGTATCATCGTCTAGATCATCTGGCAGTGCATCATTTACGACTATCGCTTCAACCCAAATCCCTGTAGAATTTGGCATTTCATTATTTAAATATTTAGCGGCGGCTTCTTCTGTTTCCCATAAGCCTAAGTCATATAGAAACTCATTGCCGTTTCCAGTGTCAGTCATTAAACCGTATAGAATTTTCATACAGTTTTTCCCCTCTCTAATTTAGGAACTATAGTAAAAAAATGATTTGTTCTTAAATTAGCCTGTTTTTTTGGAATTCAAACCAGGGGCATTGTTAAAGCGTTAATAAATTTCCTTTTGTTTCCATTCAATTCTTTATTACCATACCAATATACTCACGATACCCTCTTTTTCCATTCCAAAAAAGACCATTCACTCTTTTTCAAGTATGCTGATATAAAAAGAAGGTGCTACTTCCCTCTCTTCTATCACTTGAAAACCGTTCTTTTTGTAAAGCATTAAGGCAGGGGAATTGTCACGGCCCGTTGATACTCTAAACCCTTTTGCTTTCAGGACAGATTCTTCAAGTTTACTGATTAAAGCCTGAGCAATTCCCCTTCGAAAATATCCTGGATGAACGATTAATTTGCAAATCGTTACACTCCCTTCTTCTTCAGTCCAGGAAATAGCTCCGCATAGTAACTCAGAACAAAAGAAGCCGAGAAATTTTTCTTTAGATTCTTTTAGCTCTTCAATCGATTCCTTCAAAGCTGGAATTTCATAAAAACCAATGCGTTCTGCTTCTACCTGATAGGAAGCTTTTTGAAGATCATATAACTCCTGAAGCAGTATAATGTCCGTTAAATCTAAAGATTTTATCATGATGTACTCCTTATAATTTGATTTTCAACTATTTCTTTTTTGATATGTAAAAAGCCTTCAAATATATAAAAAATATTTTTTTCACCTTGACTCTGACGTTATGTCATCCTTTACGATAAAGATGGAGGTGTTCAGTAGTATATGTTTAAAATCAAAGAGGTAGCAGAAATGGCAGGAGTGAGCGTACGAACTCTTCATCACTACCACCATATCGGACTGCTGCAGCCAGAATCGGTAACAACGGCCGGTTACCGTTTATATACCCACAAAAACCTGGAACGCCTTCAGCAAATATTATTTTTTAGGGAAATTGGCTTTGCGCTTGATGATATAAAATCTATTCTTGACCGTCCTGACTTTGATCGGCAGAGAGCCCTTCGTACTCATAAGGAGCTGCTGATGGAGAAAAAGGAACGGATTGAGAAAATGATTTTAACAGTAGAAAATACTCTTCAGGCAATGGAAGGGGATGAAAGAATGGAAAACGAGGAAATGTTCAAAGGATTTAATATGGAAGATATTAAAAAGCACCAGGAAAAATATGCTCACGAAGCACGTGAAAAGTATGGTAAAGAATTGGTGCAACAATCCGAGAAGCGGGTTGCACATTATAACCAAGATGACTGGACCGGAATTCAGTCAAAAATGAACGAATTATTCAGCTTTATTGCTTCAAGAATGAAGTTTGGGCCATCAGACCAGGATATCCAAACTGCGATAGGAGAATGGAGACAGTTCATTACCGATCATTTCTATGAGTGTACTCCGGAGATTTTCCGAGGACTTGGCGAGCTTTATGTAGCTGATCCCCGGTTTACTAAAAATATTAACAAATTCGGTGAAAATCTTGCTCCATTTTTACGTGAGGCTATTAATATTTATTGCGATAATTTAAAGTAAACGGAAGTACATCCGCTCGAAGCGGGTGTGCTTTTCGATTTTTTCGGCCATTTTCTTGCTTTTTTCATCCATTTTATATTTTCCTTTTTGGCTTTCTTCCCCTATAATTAATCTTTGTGAGTAATTATTAAAAGAAGGTGTAAAAAATGTCCGAACATATTATTGCGATCATCATGGGGATTGTTGAAGGGCTGACTGAATTCCTCCCTGTATCTTCCACTGGCCATTTAATTTTAACTGGTGAACTTTTGAATTTTACAGGTGACAAAGCAAAAACGTTTGAAATTGTTATCCAGCTTGGGTCTATTTGTGCTGTTATTGTCTTGTACTTTAAGAGATTACTTTCCTTATTTACTTTTAAGAAAAACGGACTTAATTTGCTTCATATCATCGTAGCGATGATTCCAGCTGTAATACTTGGACTTCTTTTTCATGATTTCATTAAAGATGTATTATTCTCCTACAAAACGGTAGCGATTACCCTAGTCCTGGGCGGTATTTTAATGATTTATGCTGAAAAGAAAAAACATCCCGTTACTTCTGAAAATCTAGACCAGATTACTTATAAACAAGCTTTCGGAATAGGACTTTTTCAATGCCTTGCCTTATTCCCTGGTTTCTCCCGCTCCGGCGCAACTATTGCCGGTGGTATCTTACTTGGAACCAACCATAAAACAGCGGCAGAGTTCTCATTCTTAGTAGCGGTTCCTATGATGATTGCGGCAAGCGGTCTCGATTTGATAAAGAGCGCTGACTCCCTTTCAGTAAATGATACTGGCCTCTTCCTTACAGGTTTTATCACTGCCTTTATCGTTGCTATGATGGCCATTGTCTTCTTCCTTAAGCTTTTAGCAAAAGTGAAATTGACTCCGTTTGCTATCTATCGTTTTGTTTTGGCCATTGCTGTCTGGGCTTTATTCTTTTAATCAAAAAACAAAAGCTGACTCTCCATGAGTCAGCTTTTTTAAATAGAAGCATGATGTATGGTTCCTTGTTCTTCGGAGTGTTTGTTTTCCATCGGAAGAAAAATCTTAAATTCGGTTCCCTTTCCTACCTGGCTTTTTATGTTGGTATATCCTCCATGAGCCTCAATAATCCGGTTGCACATCATTAAACCTAGCCCATGTCCCCCTTCTTTCATCGTAAAGAAAGGTTGTCCCAGTTTTTTAATTACTTCTTCCGGAATCCCTGTGCCTTCATCAACAAAAGAAATTTCATTATAGCCATTGTTTTTCTTAACGATTATGTAAAGATTGCCGCCATCCGGCATGGCTTCCAAAGCATTTTTAATAAGATTAATAAAAACCTGCTTAAGCTGATTTTTCTCACAGACCACTGGATAGTTTCCAGCACTGGCATATAAATGAACCGTAACACCTTTTAAAAGGGACTGTGGTTCCATAAAAGGAATAACTTCCTCAATAATCCCGTATGTATTTTCTTCTTTAAAAATTAATGCCTGCGGCCTGGCAATCGACATAAACTCATCTGTGATCATTTCAATTCGGTTCACTTCGGCGAGCATTAAATCGATAAACATTTTATTTCTGTCTCCTGCCTCAGGCTTAATTAACTGTAAAAACCCTTTTAGTGTGGTCAGAGGGTTTCTTACCTCGTGGGCAATTCCTGCTGCCAATTCACCAAGTATACCAAGCTTTTCATTATTTCTTACTGTTTCCTCCAAAACCTTCACTTTTGAAATATCCGTAACGGATCCAATCACTTCAATGACTTTTCCATCCTCGAAAACTGGCTTTAACAGAACATACAAGAAATATTCCCTATGTTTAATTTCAAAGGTAACCCTTTCTCCTTCCTCCCAGGCAATTCTGTATTTTTCCAGCAGGATCGGATAATTTTCAGGGATCACTTCCTGAGCCGATTTTCCATAGACCTCTTCCCGGGTGAGATGTAATTTTTCACGAAGCTCACCGTCAAACAAGGTATGTTTATACTCATTGCCCACTTTTATAATTTTAAAAATTAGTCCCTGCTGTTCCTTCATAATTATATTAAGTTCATGCCTTGCATCGGCTATTTTCATTTCGTTTCTTTTGTCAGCATCAATCTGGGAAAAATAATAGCCTTTCAAAATATAAAAATACCCAATCGCCCTGATTACATGCCCGGAAAAGTGCAAAGGACTATGAAGGCTGAGATATTGAGTAAAGATAAGTTCCGCAATAAGCATAAAGAAGAATGCGATCATAATATTTAAATAGATAACATCCTTGCTTTTTCTGTAATTTTTAAAGCTGACGAATATAGCGATTCCATTTAAAAATGCTACAAAATACTCCATTCCGTTTTTTAAGGGAGTCGTTCCTTTTCCTTCTATCACAAGAACCGGAAGCTTTTCTCCATATGAAAATACTCCAACCGCAACAAGGAGCACCAGCAGGATACTGCCTGCGAATAATGGAAGCCTGAGATCCTTTGACAATACTTTAGGGGAAATTAATAAAATAGAAACCAATAAAACAGCCTGGCTGATCCGGGCGGCAATCCAGAACCACGTACTATTAGTATCTGAACTTTCTTCTATAAAAAACGGCATGCCATGATAGGATAATGCATGCAGCAAATCGATTAATCCGACAGTTAAAAAAGTATAAGAGAGTAATAGCAACTGTAATGACTTCGTGTATGTAAACGTCTTCCAGCCATAGGTAAAGATAGAAAATGCGATAGAAATAGTAAAAAACTCTAAAATGGCATGAATCCCCGGGTAGCTTTTCACATTAATAGCTGAACTAATTTCTGCATGATAGATGATGACTATCGTTAATATAAATATTGATGCTGCAACTATTAAAACATTTTTCTTAAAAAACGATGACAATTCATTCACCTCTTATAGGTATAAGGTCTCATATATTATTATAATTGTAATTTTTATAAAAAAAATAAAAATTTACCGTCTCTGATTTTATTGCGGTTAGGATAGTAATAACCAGTTTATTTAATATCTTTACTTTTTGTAATAAGCTGAAATTAATACATTTTAATCGGGGGAGCCCTTCATAAATTTATTATACTAGAAATACATTATAGATTAAACTGAATCTTTAAAAGATATTGATGATTTATTTGTTTTTTGTATAGTATAAGTAGGTGAAAAATTCAGAAAACAGGTGAATATATGACATCTCATTTCTCTTTTCCTTATCCCTTTAGTGACAGTAACGTATATAAGTACTCTAATAATGCTTCCTTATTACATCCTCAGAACGGCATCGAGTTGACGGACCAGTATTTAGATGAAGTTTCTCTAAAAAGAGAACTGCTTACAACGCATCCTCAACGATGCTATTACTCAACCCCTCATACAATGGCTGCACAGTGGGAAATTGTTGACCTCATTATAAATAACCTCGTTACTTATTATCCTGATAAATTTGAATTAGAAAAGAAAGATGGGCAATGGATATTTTCAAACGTACTAACAAAAGAAACAGCTGCCTTTAAATTTGGTGACAGAACTACTCTTGAAACAGAGCCTTTAGATTTTATCGGCCGCCATGTTCAGGAAGATATAATTTTAATGATGCAGCGGGACAGTGATCTATTTTTAGATGCTGGTCAGCTATGCTTTCCAGCAAATTGGTCTTTGTATTTTAACTCGGGTATGAATTTTAAAGAAATACATTCACCCATTCCCGGCTTTCAGTCTGATTTCCTTGATAATCGAATCCTGCAATTTCTGATGAGAATGGAGGCGGGCTCTCCTTGGGGAAGAAAGAATTGGTCACTCATGGCAGGCAGCAGGCTGGATACCTCGCTTGAAACATTTTCAGAATGGGGTCAGGCCCGAAAGCAAGTAACAAAGGAAAATGCGGGACAACTCGTGCACTTTAGGGTAGAAGTTCAAAAGCTGTTTCGCCTTCCAAAAAGCAATGGAATATTATTCACCATTCATTCTCACATGCTTTCTTTAGAAAAATTCATTCAACAAACCCCTTGGCTGGAACAATTTTATGCGATTCTTCGTGAACTCCCTAAAGCGATTTATGACTATAAAGGGATTTCTCTTTATCGGGAACAGGTTCTTGATTATTTAGAAGAGGAATTGAAAAAAAGATGAAGGAGTTTTTATATTGCAAAGGTAAGAGGAAGTATATATTTTGTGCCGATTCAAAGGGGCCAGAGCATTTATATAATTTCGTCAAACAATTTACGGAAGATAAGGTACCATTTGATTTCATGATTATTGAAGATCAATCTGATTCTTTCCTTGAGCAGTGGTTCACCCAGCAAAGAATGGGAACATTTTTGTATTTATCCGGCGAGTGGCAATTTATAAATCGATTAAAAAAACTATCTTTGGAGGCAGGATTTTCTGAATATGAAATGCAAATAAACATAGTGGGTCCAATAAGTAAGAAGTTGGTTTGTTGTGAATGTTATGGAGTTAATGAATTCCATGACAATAATTCGCACATCACCTGTAACCATTGCGGAATCGGCCTGGAAGTTTCCAGCCATTATTCCCGCCGTTTGGAGGCCTATCTCGGCTATACATCGATATCATAATTTTCATGCTGGAGGAGCATTGGATTGAATTCAACATTACAAGTACGTGTTAGAAATATTATAAATGAGACTTCCACTATTAAAAGATTCAGCCTAGAGGCAAATGATCATTCTATGCTTCCATATTTTAGCGGCGGTTCTCATATTACAACCTTTTTACCATCTCCCTCAGGAATACTTGAAAGGCAATATTCTATTTTTAACATAGGTCCTGAGGCAGGGCTTTTTGAAATAGCTGTCCGTTTAGCAGATGGCTCAACAGGCGGCTCCCGATATTGGCATCAAAATGTTCAAGTGGGTGATGTATTATCTGTAAGCTACCCAAAGAATTACTTTCCGTTAAGCTTCCAGGCAAAACGTCATGTGTTTTATGCAGCAGGAATTGGTATTACTCCTTTCCTTTCCATGATGGCAGAGCTGGATGAAAAGAACAGTCCCTTTGAGCTTCATTTCGCAGCAAAGTCTAAAGAGCACTGCGGATTTTATGATTACATATCCAAGACCTATCCACATCAGAGCCACTTTTATTTTTCCAATGGCGATGATGCGAAGCGATTAACGCCCACTCAGCTTTTAGATCATCGAATCGGTACTCATGTGTATTTTTGCGGTCCCGAGAACCTGATTCAGGAGTTTGCAACAGCTGCAAAGTCCTTTGGTTATCCCTCCTTTAATATTCATCTAGAACGGTTTGCACCTCCACAAAAGAAGGATCAGCAGGCGTTCCAGGTAAAACTTAAAAGGAGTGGTAAACAGCTTGATATACCAGTCAATTCTTCTTTGCTAGAAGTACTACTTCAGCATGGAATCAGTGTTCCCTACTCATGCCGTGCGGGTGGCTGCGGTACCTGCGAAGTAAAAGTAGCAGAGGGGCAGATTAAACACTTCGACTCGTTTCTAACGGAAGAACAGCAATGTTCAAACCAAATGATGCTCAGCTGTGTATCCCGCGGGAAGGGAAGATTGGTCTTAGATCTATAATGAGTGGCGTTCTAAAAGTTATTTTGCCGTCATTATCCACTTATATTCTACTTAAAAATATCCCAAAATAAGCACTGTTGGCTCACTTAAACAAAGGGGTTGGTTAGGTTGAGATGGCATAAAACGGTTCTTTCCATGATACAGCAGCGTCAGGATAAAAAGGTAGCGTTGGCTGTAGATACTTCTACTACAGAGTTCCCTGCCCTGTTAATTAACAACATCGTTAAGCTGTTCGAACAACTTAAACCCGATACAATACTTATTCAAGCCGATTATAAAATTAGAAGTATTGCTCCAGCAAAGAGTGATACCATAAAATTCTTTAATCATGGCAAATCTTCTTATACATTAGTGTTAGAATGGGCCGCGGAAGAGAAAATAGACTCTCTCTTTTATGTAACGGATGTAACAGGCTTCCTATCTGAGGAAATACAGGAAGTTGATTTTGAAATGTTTTGGCTCGTGCCGGGAATGACATTACCACGTGTTCCGTTTGGAAAAGTAATTAAGGTAGCATAAAAAAAGGGAAGCGCAGACTATAATCTTCCTTAATCAAAAAATCCCTCACTTTTGTGAGGGATGCACATGTAATTTTAGAGGTTTTCGATAGAAACGGGTTCAATTTCATCAGCTGGTTCATAACCAAAGACTCTGCTGTAAAAATAAAATTCGCCATCGAGTGACCGCTTGATATTTTGAGCCATTCGGAAACCATGTCCCTCGCCCTCAAAGGCAATATATGCGACTGGCAAACCTTTTTTCTTCAACGCTTCCACCATCAGCTCAGCCTGGTTTGGAGGAACAATTTTATCATCAAGTCCTTGAAAGAAAATAACCGGGCAGGACAATTGATTAGTAAAATTAATCGGTGAGCGTTTGTAATAGATCTCCTTAGCCTCTGGATAAGAACCTAGTAAACCGTCCATATATCTTGATTCGAACTTATGAGTCTCCCCAGCAAAAACCTCCAGTTCGCTTAGTCCAAAGTGGCTAGCTCCTGCCTTGTAAACATCAGTAAATACAAGCGATGCCAAGGTGGTATATCCGCCTGCACTTCCTCCAGCAATGGCAACTCGATTTTGGTCGACTTCCCCTTTTTCGATGAGATAGCGGACGGCATTCGCGCTATCCTGTACATCAACCACTCCCCAATTGCCTTTTAACCTGTCGCGGTATTCCCGGCCATATCCGGTTGAACCTCCATAGTTAATATCAACCACAGCAAACCCCCGGCTTGTCCAGTATTGGGTTGACAGACTGAGAGTAGATGAAGACGCAGAAGTAGGTCCCCCATGCACATGCACTAATAAAGGTGGTTTTTCATCAGCAGGGGCTGAAAAGTCAGGATTTTTCGGTCGATAGTATATGGCATACGCTGTCTTGTTTCCCTCAGTTGGATACTCAATGGATTCTGGCAGAGATAGGTATTGCTCATCCACTGACAATTCGGATGACGCTTTGATCACTTCTGGATGACAGGTCTCTGCGTTCATTCGAATCACACGTGGGAATTCTGTAGGTGATGCCGCGATAAAGGCAACATCTGTTCCATTTGAAGCAATGGAAGAAAATTGAGTAAATCCTATGTTAAGCGGAGTAAGCACCCCATTTTCAACGTCAATTTTGGAAAGGTTCCTTGCTCCGTTTTGAGTGTAAGCAGCAATAATGGTTGTGTCGTTGATAAAATCATAGTCAGAAATTCCAAATACCCAGCTTGGCGACCCAAACTCAGCATCCATAGAATAAACCTCTTCCACCTCATTACCTTTTAACCGCATAATGTTCCACCAGTTTGTCCGATCGGAAACAAAATAAAGAACACCGCTTGGAGACCAGACCGGCTGAATGACAGATTCCCCTGCTCCGCCCGCTGCCATCTTGGGATTGGATAAAGTTCCATCATCGTTTATTTCAGCAACCCAAAGTTCTGTTTCGTCCCATGGCATATTAGGATGATTCCATGTTAAATAAGCAAGCTGTTTGCCATCCGGGCTAATACGTGGGTTTGAGTAAAAATCATTTCCGGAGACAATGATGCGTTCATTCCTTCCGTCCAGGTCCATGGCAACGATAGTTGTCTCAGCAAAAATGGCAGATTTGGAATGGTCTTCACGAATCCAGTACATACGATTTCGCAGCTTATCAACCGCTGCATCAGCATATCTGCGATTTGAGTCAGATGTTAGTGAACGAATCTTGCCCTCATGATAAAGATATAACAAATTATCCTCGAAATTAGAGAAATATAGGTCTCCCCCATTCGAAATAAATGGAGCCCCTCCATATTCATGTACACGTGTCCGAACGTTATACGGTGCAGGTGTGAGTTCTGTTATTTTCCCATCGGCTGATTGGCACATTACGGTGTTGCGTCCTGCTTCAGATGGATGTGCCTCTGCCCAATAAAGATTATGGCCCTCAAAATTTACATTAACTAATGGAAGTGTGCCTTGCACAATCAGATCAGAAGTAATGGGAGATTTCCAGCTTCCATATGGCGAAGTTACTGTTTGACTCATATTTTTATTTCCTCCTACTCCAATTGGATTTATTACTTTATTTTATCATATATTATTTAAATATTTAGATTTACGAAAAAATTCTTTTATTGGTAAAATGCCCACCGATTCACCTCTGCCATCTTAATTTCCTATTTACCTGGCAGAATTTAATGGTTTGATAATATACGCCTTTTCAACAATAAAGCAGATCTATTCTACAAAATTGATGTTGTGTTCTACATTTTTGAATACCTGTTCTACAAAATCAAAGAAGCTTTCTACAAAGATGCGTCTTTTCAACAATAAAGCTGCCTATTCTACAGAATTGATGTTGTGTTCTACATTTTTGAATAACTGTTCTACAAAATCAAAAAAGCTTTCTACAAATATATGTTTTTTCTACAGAAGAGCAGACCTATTCTACAAAATTCATGTTGGGTTCTACATTTTTGAATGACTGTTCTACAAAATCAAAGAAGCCTTCTACAAAGATGCGTCTTTTCAACAATAAAGCAGACCTATTCTACAAAATTGATGTTGTGTTCTACATTTTTGAATGACTGTTCTACAAAATCGAAGAAGTTTTCTATAAAGATGCGTCTTTTCAACAATAAAACAGACCTATTCTACAAAATTGATGTTGGGTTCTACAACTCCAAAGCCTAAGAAGGAGGAGGTCGAATTACCGGCTTCTAAATCTTTCGCTGTGAGTGCGGTCCACGCTTCAGCCAATTCACTGCCTGCAAAGTAATCCGCTATAGACGGAAGATCATTTCTTGCAATGATTTTGAATTTCAAGTGTGAGGCAGAAACTTAAATTATCTTCCTCCTTTGCCCCCTCGCCGGCTGTTAGAATAGCATGAACTCTGCTAACCGCACATACCACGCCACACATAAAAAAGCACTGTTTATCAACAGCGCTTTCTTGGTATTTTGAAATGTAACATTTAATTTTGATTGCTATGTCCCCAAATGTATAGAGCGTTACTTTTGATCCCATAAATATTTCACAACGGCGGCATACTCTTCTTTTGATAAAGAGCCTGGAGCGCTTTTTGGCATATTTGTGCTGACAAAACTTGATAAAGCATCTTCCGTCTTAAAATCGGTATGGACCTTGGTTGAATCAAGCTTAATTTGCCCTCCTGTAATGTCGCCAGAACTATGGCAGGTAATACAGGACTTTTGGAATACCTCATCCCCTTTTAAGGCAGCAGTTGTTGTTGTGGTGGTTGAAGTTACTTTTTCTTTTCCTTTTTCTTTTTCGTTTTTAGATCCCGTTTCATTACTGCATGCACTTAACACTAATAATAAAACAAAGAGAAAACCAATCGCTAACTTTCTCAACCAGCCCACCTCGGTCCAATTAGTTTCTTGCGTTTGCTTGATTGTTTCGATTATCACATCATATTACTGAAGTCATAAATTTATACTTTCGTAAATAGCATTAAACATAAAAGAGTGTTGAATAAGCGAGCCCTGGTAGTAGGCTCGCTCACTAGAAATTATACGAAGAATGGATTACTACATCTTTCTTCTCTAATCGAGGCTCGACTCGGCTTTTATTTAGTTGCATAACGAAACAATAAACCACCTTTTAAGGCTGGGTGAGACATGATTTTTTTGAATGGCAGTTCTACAAAATCGAAGAAGCTTTCTACAAATCTTTCTTGGGGCGATTGAGTATTCGTAATAGAAAAGAGGCTTCCCCCTCCGAGGAATCCTCTTTTTTTCTATTTAAAATACAAATTGTGTTTTACTTCCGGTTTGAGTGGCAGTAACTTCAAGGCGAGCTCCAATTCGCTCTTTCAACTCAGGTACGTGGGAGATGATACCAACCAAGCGTCCGCTTCCCTGTATTTCAATCAGGGCTTCAATCGCCTGGTCGAGAGATTCCGGATCGAGCGTGCCAAAGCCTTCATCCACAAACATGGTTTCGAGAGAAACCCCACCGGCATAGTTTTGAACGACATCTGCGAGACCTAATGCAAGCGACAATGCGGCTTTGAAGCTTTCTCCTCCGGAAAGGGTTTTTACATGTCTTTCCTGGCCAGTGTATTGGTCATATACAAGAAGCTCCAGGCCGCTTTGCGCATTTCCTTTAGATTTATCTGTCTTTCTAAGCATTCGATACCTACCGCTTGTCATTTTTAACAGGCGAGTATTGGCTTCATGGAGAATATCATCCAAAAAGGCAGCCAAAACGAATCTTTCAAAGGTAATTCTGAATCGGTTCTGCCCTTTTGATATTTCATACAAGTGGCCAATGGTCTTATATCTTTCTTCATTTTCCTTCATCTCGTTATTAATTTGAAGGACCTTCTTTAGTATTTCCTCATTGTTTCGTTTTGCCAGGTATAGGTCGCGCTGCCTGTTTTCAAGTTCGCTTAGTTCCGCAGTGATGCTCCTAATTTGGCTTTCAATTTCCTGAAGGTCTGGCAGTTGAATATCCTTTAGCAAAACGGAAAGCTGGCTAAATTGATCGGAAATGGAACGAAGCTCCTCCCAATACGAGCGGATAGCCGTTTCAATTCGATTTAGCTCATTCTCCGGTTTTTTCGCTTCCTCGTAAAGACGATAGGTTTCAAAGCCCTGTTGGATCATTTGCTGTTTGAAGTCCTCGCGTTCTTTTTCAAGGCTGCTCTTACGATTATCAATGAGTTTCTCCGCTGCTTCTAATCTGGCTGCTGACGTACTGTGACTTTCCTTAGCATTTAGAAAGGCCTGTTGCGCATTTTCCAGTCTCTTTTTCAGTAGCTCATTTTTTGCCTGTGCTTCACGTACTGCCTGCTCGTAAAGAGATTCAGTCCTAAGGTTTTCAGGAATTGTTTTAATCATTCTTTCAAGCTGTGTAGTCTGCTGTGTATATTTCACGGTAAGGCCAGTTATCTCTGCTGAAAGCTCGGTAATCTGAGTGCGCCATTTTTCTTTTTCGCTGCTAAGCCTGTCAAGCTCTTCTACAATCTTAGATAAGCTTTTAATCCTACTGAAGAGCATTTCCTGTTCCTGGTTCAGTTTTTCTTTATCGCTCCTGAGTTTTCCCTTTGCTTCGGAGATCTCTTCTTTCCTAAAGTCAGAACGAACGGAAAGAATATCTTCCAGTTTTGAATTTACTTCTCTTTCCAGGCTGTTCTTATCCGACTCGGCTTTTAAATAGGCAGATTCAGCCTTACCCTTTTGCTGCTCCATTTTATCAGCCTGTGCTTTGGCAGCCTTTATCTCTCTGTCATCCGGAATGGCTGCAGTACCAGCGTGAGCAGGTAAAGGATGATGCTCTGAACCGCAGACCGGACATGCTTCTCCGCTTCTTAACCCTTCTGCAAGAACAGCTGCCTGCCCGTTTCTCCATTGCTGCTCCAGTTCTTCAACCGTTACCCTTGCGTCGGCCAGACTGGCTGCTTCTTTCTCAAATACGCCCTTCTTCAGTGCATAATCCTTTTCGGCCGCCTTCAGTTGAATCACTGACGCTTCATATTTATTTAAGAGATTCCATTCATTTACAAGCCTGTCCGATTTTCTTTCATTTTCCGAAAAAAGAACCTGCGCCTTATCAATGTTTTCCTTTTCGGCCTGCAAAACTTTCATCCGTTCTTCTGCCGCCACTAAGGACTTCTCTGCCATTTCGTGATTCCGTTTCTTATTGCCCAAATCCTTTTGCAGCTGATCTGCTGTCTTTTTCATTTCAGCAAAGGAATAAACATCTTCCTTTATCGTTTGAAGCCTGCTGCATTCTGCTGCTGCATCAATTCGTTCCTGTTCGCGGGCCGTCTCCTGCTGAAGCTCAACCGTGCTCTTTTCAAGCCTTTCAGCCAGGAGTTCAACCATTTCACGTGCCTGTTTCCCGTCGTTTTCAGCTTCCGTCAGCTCACTTTTTAAACGGTGACAGAGCTCTTCTTTGGCAGCCAGAAGATTAGCCTTATGTCCAAGAGCAACAGAGGCTTCCATTTGTTTAAATTCTTCCTTCTTCCCTTCGAGCGTTTCCTTCTGAACTTTTAGTCCCTCATGTCGGATAAATTGATCTGAAAGATTTTTTGCCTCCTGATGCTTGCGGAGCAGTTCGTCTCTTTCCGCTTTTTTCATATCGCCGCTTTTGGCAAGTTCTTCATACATTCCAGCCATTAAAGCTATTTCCTCTTCCAGCAAAGGCAGAATTACGACATCGTTTGTGCTTCCAGCTTCAAGATACTCCTTTAGCGGCTCATTGGCTCTTGCATCTATTCGGCGGATGGCCTCATTACGTTCCTTCACCTGTTCTTCGATTTCCTTTTTAAGAGCTCCAGCCTCAATCTTTAGTTTTTCTTCAACCATTTTATAAATCTCGGTATGGAAAAGGCGCTGAAGAATGACTTCTTTGTCTTTGCTGTCCGATGTTAAAAGCTTTCTGAACTCACCTTGGGGAATCATCAGGATTTGCCTGAACTGGTTGCTGTCAATCAGCATAACTTCCTTGATTTTTTCTTCCACCTCATTAATCTTCGAAGCAATCAGGGTTTTTTCACCTTTATCATTCCACGCATATAATTCGGCTCTTGCCCCAATGGTGGTTACTCCTTCACCAGACTTCTTTTTCCGTTCCTGCTGAGGTGCACGGGTGATATGATAAAGCTTGTCCCTTAAAGAGAAAACAAGTGAAACTTCTGTTTCGAGCTCCTCACTGGCAAACTGGCTGCGCAAGTCAGGGCCGTTCCGGTCCTCCCCGCTCGCTTTACCGTAAATCGCATAAGTTATCGCATCAAAGATCGTTGTTTTTCCAGAGCCTGTTTTTCCTGATATAACAAACATCGTCCGGTTTTCAAGCTCGGCAAAATCAATGATCTCTTCACCCGCATACGGCCCAAAAGCCTTCATGGTCAGCTTTATTGGTTTCATCTCCGAACCTCCTCCTTCAAAACCCGGTTAATGATGTCTGTCATAACATCCCTTTTTTCTTCTGTAAATTCGGAAGTTGTCATTTCCTCATAAAACTGCTCAAAAAGTTCAAGGTCTGTTTTCTTTTCACGCTGGGCAGAAGAAAACGCCGTTTTTTTCTTAATATCGATTAAATCAACCTTACGATCAAGGTGGAGAACGTTTGGATAAATTTGTCTTAATTTATTTATTGGATCAATAAGTGCCCCTTCATCAAGCAAAGTGACTTTAAGATAATCGTCGAGCTTTTGCTTTTCAAAAAAGTGAGGATCGAGCAGTTCCTCAAGATGGCCCTCAAGCTCTCTCATATCCTGTTTAGGAGAGAGAGAACGGGTTCGGTGTGTAAAACTGCCATTATCATTCATTTCAATGATGGAAATGGATTTTGTATGTTTAGCCTCCGAAAAAGAATACTTAAGAAGAGACCCCGAGTATTTTATTGTGTCATGGCGAATCGCTTCTGGGCTGTGCAGATGGCCCAGTGCAGTATAGGAAAAAGGTGCAAACAGGTCAGAATGGACGCAGCCGGAGGTTCCAACCGATAAGGTTCTTTCCGAATCACTGACAGCACCGCCTAATACGAATGCATGCCCTACAAGAACATTCGGTTCATTGGGATTGAGATTTTCTTCAATTTTTCCGATGACTGCTTTCATGGCATCCTGATGAGAATGGATGGTATCATCCCCGAGAAGTTCTCTGACAAGTCCTGGTTCTGCAAACGGAACAAGATAAAAATTAACACCGTTAATATGCACGGGCTTTAACTCTGCTCTCAGCTTGCCTTCCAAATAAAACTGGCTGTGCTTGTACCAGGAGCTTCCAAAGGAAAGCCGTTCCGCACTGTCATGGTTTCCTGAGATGGCCACAATGGGAGTTTTCAGCTCTACATTCAGTTTAAACAGAATCTCGTCGAGAAGTTCTACTGCATCGGTAGGCGGTACCGATCTGTCATAAAGGTCTCCCGCGATAACAATGGCATCAGGCTTTTCCTCTGCTACAACATCGGCGAACTGAAGCAGAACTTCCCGCTGGTCGTTCGTCATATAAACTCCATGAACCAGCTTGCCCAAGTGCCAATCCGCTGTATGTATAAACTTCATTCCTCTGCACC
The DNA here is from genome assembly GCF_058790155.1 of Neobacillus sp. FW104-15D2. Lineage (NCBI taxonomy): Bacteria > Bacillati > Bacillota > Bacilli > Caryophanales > Bacillaceae > Neobacillus > Neobacillus sp. FW104-15D2. Next base: position 83,966 of record NZ_JBYTCJ010000018.1, on the reverse strand, counting down.
CCTTTTAAACTAAATTCTATTTTTTTACGATTCTTTTATTATATCAAAGTTGCCTATGTATCTTCTTATGTAAAAACAGGAAACTGGAACATTTGTTCTTTTTCATCTTAACAAAGTTTTCTTGGAGTTAGTACCTAAATAATACTACATATTCATCAAGCCCATCCCCCGGTGACATATCAAAGGCATCGCGCCCTTCATTCCGGTTCATCGCTGTTCCCTTGCCCAAAGATTTTGTCGTAAAAAAACTAGTTAAAACATGGAATTTTCTAAAATTAATGGATTCGTTTAGTACAACTACCCCTTGCGGCACGTATACATACAGTACAAATATATATATCAGACAAACTATCAGGAGGGTCGATTGCCTAGAAAAGAGGTGAAAATTATATGGATAATTTCGCTGCAGGATTTACAATCTTCTCTTTTTTTTAACAATGGTTCTTGTGCTATGGCGTCCAAGAGGATTAAATGAAGCAATACCAACAACCCTAGGTGCGCTCCTAGTCATTCTAAGCGGAACCGTAACAGCTGCTGATTTGGGAGATATAGGCTCAAAAGTTACCGGTGCTGCTATTACAATTATAGCTACCATGGTTATGGCTATATCACTTGAAAGCTTTGGATTTTTCCATTGGATGGCTTCGATCGTTTACAAAAAATCTAATGGATCAGGAAAGCGTCTTTTTTGGCTAACAAACCTGCTTTGCTTTATGATGACTATTTTCTTTAATAACGATGGAAGTATTCTCATAACAACACCCATTCTGCTGCTTTTATTAAAGTGGCTGAGGCTGGGGCCGAAAGAAAAACTTCCTTATTTAATCAGCGGCGCTATCATTGCGACCGCTTCAAGTGCACCTATTGGCGTAAGTAATATTGTTAATTTAATCTCTCTTGAGATCATACACATGGACCTGTACCTTTACACTAAAATGATTTTTGTTCCCGGCATAGCCGGCTTAATCTTACTCTCTCTCCTCCTGTATGCAGTTTTTCACAAGGAACTGCCTAAAAAGCTTCCTTCCTTCTCAATCGCTCATTTTCAGGGGGTAGGAGTCTCTCACCCACTACAATCAAAACCCGAAATAGCCGATTCCCAAAAAAGAAATAAAATCATGATACTTGTTCTAGCCTTTGTTTTTTTGGTACGTGCCGCCCTGTTTTTTGCATCCTATCTACACTTTCCTGTACCGGCCGTTGCGGTGGCTGGTTCAATTGGATTACTAACATGGAGGTGGATTTATCTTAAGATAAATCCAATGGATATCATTCCTAAGACCCCCTGGCATATTTTCATCTTTGCTTTTAATATGTATGTGATTATTTATGGACTCCATAATATCGGGCTTACCGAAAAGCTTGTCAGGTATCTGGAGCCTATGATATCAGGACATTTATTCCACGCGAGCTTTATAATGGGAGGGCTTCTGTCGGTACTCTCCAATATATTTAACAACCACCCTGCTTTGATGGTTGGTACAATAACTTTGACAGAGATGCACCTCTCACCTATTATACTAAAAACAATCTATCTTTCTAATATAATCGGAAGCGACATTGGTTCTCTTTTATTGCCTATCGGAACACTCGCGACCCTGATCTGGATGCATATATTAAAGCGGGAACGTTTCAAAATTTCCTGGAGTCATTATATAAGAATTACCTTTATAGTCATACCACCTACCGTCGTCTTCACTCTGCTATGTCTCTATATCTGGATAAAATTAGTTTTTAATACCGGATAAAACATTTAGGCTGCCTGAACAAAGCAGCCTAATTTTTTTATAAAAGGCTCTTTTCGTAAAATTTTTTTCCTTATAAAGTTATTGGCCCATGGAAGGACGAGTCAACCCGTTCAGACAGCTTCGGTAACTTTACAATTGATCCTGTCTTAATCAGCGGCCCATTCAGACTGCTTTAACAATTCCAAGTGCCACCTTGTCCGAATCCAGGGTCCCTTTAGACTGCTTTGACAATTCCAAGTCCTTCTTTTCCGAATACAGGTTACATTCACACTGTTTTGACCATTCCAAGTGCCTCCAAGTCCGAATCCAGGGTTCATTAAGACTGCTTTGACAAACAAGTGCCTTCTTGTCTGAATCCAGGGTCCATTCAGACAGCTTTGACCATTCCAAGTGCCTTCTTGTCCGAATCTGGTGTTCATTCAGGCAACTTCGACAATTTTCAGTATCTCCTTGTCCGAATCCGGGGTCCATTCAGACTGCTTCGTTAATTCCAAGTGCCATCTTGTCCGAATCCAGGGTCCATTCAGACTATATCCGGTAACAACATTCTTCGTACAAACAGCGATATAAAAAGAGAGGGATCTACCTTACAATGAAGAAAAAAAAGAAAAAACACTCCAGGTTATCAGGAGCGTCTCAAATGTTTTGATTATTATGGCATGTGAACTGATTTAAGATGATAGAGTTTCCAAAATACATTAGTACCGTCAGCGGTAACCAAAGTAACAATATTGTTTTCCAGCTCTTTTAATAATCCCACCTTGTCAGGATTGTCCCCCATATCAAAAACCACCAGCTGGCCTTTATATTTTTGAAGCTGTTCCTCAAATGTCCTTAATACAGGTATACCAGATGGAACCAGTGGAAGATTTTCCTTGCTTAAGGTGTAAGGAGTCAATTGGGTAATGTAAGGAGTCAGCCATTTTAAATGCTGCATCGAAATAAACATGGTTTTATAAATCGGGGAGTAAAATAATATATAATCATTCATTATATTGGTAATATACCCATGAATGGACCGATTGCCAGTAACAAATATCTCTAGAAATTGTCCCTTTGCATTATTTAGAGTTTTTCGATAAGACAAATGGGTTTCAGCCGGATTTTGTATCCGAAGGTTTTCTGGCGGTTCCCCAAAAATTTCAGGTTCTGCTTTCTGTCTGATACTATGCAAATGAACTAAAGGAATATAAAGAAATTTTACTCCATTAAAAATCACAATAATATCCAGACCATAATCAATTAATATTCCATTAAAAATGGTCCCCCCGGATATCTCCAGATCCACTTCTTTTCCCAAAAGTGTTTTTAATCCGTTCATCCTTTAACATCCTTCCATGTTTTATTACAAGTTATTCAAAAACGGTGCACCAGTAAAAGCTACCAATGCACCTGCCAAAGGAACTATTTATTTTAAAAGTGATCACCTATGACCATTATGGTTTCCATAAATAATCAATAACTCTAACTACGCTGCCCACATCATCGCGTCTTCTCGAAGTATTTCTCCTGTTTCCGCTTCTGCGGTTTGATGTTCTTCTCCGGTTTGATGTTCTTCTGCGGCTTGATGCGCTTCTGCGGTTTGATGTTCTTCTCCGGTTTGATGTTCTTCTGCGGCTTGATGCGCTTCTACGGCTTGATGAACTTCTCCGATCTGATGAACTTCTCCGATCGGATGAACTTCTGCGGCTTGATGAGCTTCTGCGATCGGATGAACTTCTGCGGCTTGAAGAGCTTCTGCGGTTACCGCTGCGGCCTGTTGATCTTTCATGACTAGAGCTTTCAAATGAGGAGCTTTCTTGATTGGAATTCTCACCTAGTTGCTCTTGATTTGATTCCTGTTCATTATTTTCCTTATTTTTTTTATTTTGCTTAAATGCCCCCTTTGGTCCTAAGCAAATGCTTTTAATGTGATAAGGATGAATCCTCATAACTTCTTGGTTGTTAACAAGCGTGTAATGGCCGCCAGTATTTTCAACCAATACACCCTCTACTGCTTCCGGCCCGTGACCGTTGATAGAAACCCACTGATGTGAGAAATGGCTGAATACTTCATGAAAATTCAGTGGATTATGCCACTTAGGAACAATTACTTCCTGTTCACCGTTTTGCTGGCCGTTGTCATTTTGAAATTTAGATACACTCTTGATGTGTTGTGAATTTAGATAAAGGATGCCATCATCCTCATTAAATAAAACGATATAGTCATTATAGACTCCTACCAATAATCCCAATTTTGAATCTGGTGCTGAAAGATTTATCTGGATGGTTTCGTCCACTAATTCTTCTAATAATAAGTTGAAATTCTCAGCTTTAATAAATTCTGGTTCTTCCAACTCTAATTCCATTAATTGCATCGAATTTGATTTTGAATCCTCAATAATACTTTTTACATGAATTGTATTGTAATAAACAATAGTCGGCTCTTGTTGTTTTTGATTTTGCTGTTTTTCGGTTTGATTACCGTTTGTGTTGCCATTATTATTGTTTTGTACACAAATTGTGATATAGTCCGACTTAACATCAAGCAATTTTCCTGTTTTGGATAATGGTCCGCCTTTATAAATTTTTACATCCTTCCCTTTTAACGCTTCCAGAAAGGAATGAAAGGACCGCTGACCGTCATCTCGATTCATTTTTGCTTTCTCCATGTTTATCCTCCTATGCTCCTAAGCATTAATAGTGATTTATATAATGTATATATACGTATCATGCAGGGACACGGAACCTATTAATTGCCCAAATTAGGAAAATTCAGCTTTTGCCTATTAGCCATCAATTAAATTTTCCTAATTCGCTTTTGATAAACGCATTTCTTTTTTCTATAAAAGAATAAATAAACTCTGGTTCCCTATCAAAATAATCAATCTTATCCTTTATATATGGATCCAAGCAGATTACAGGACGGATATGATTGTAAAGGGCTTCAATCTTCGGCTTTAAATTATCAAGTGTAAATAGTTTTTTTAATGAATTTTCAAGAAGATTACGGTATTTTTTCCTGAAGTTGTCAACATATAGTAGACGTGCAGTGAGAGTATTAAATCCTTCAATTCTTACATAACTTGCTGACATATACTTTCCGTTTACATCTCTTCCCCAGGTGGCATCGTAATCCCAAGGTATTACTTCAAAAAGACCGGTTTCTGAGTTTTTGTACAAAGAATAGTTATGGACAAAACCATCATAGTTTTGAGTCATAATTACCCCAGCCATCCATTTTAAATATTGGTCGACGTTTACCATATGAACAATTTCACGTTCAAATTCATTATTAGGTATGGTATTAATCCTATAAATCAACTGCTCCAAACAAAAATTATCCCGCTCGGTTCCAACTTTCCGTTCATATCCCAGAAAAAGAGATTTTTTAGTTTCCTTATCCAAATCACTGACCAGCGAGAAATTGGCATCTCCATCAACTGCATAAAAAATAGCACCTTCTGGTAAACCTCTTTTCTTCAAGAAGTTTTCATCAACCGATTCTATCTCCAAATAAACCCCTTCTGCTTTTCCATTAATTTTTAAAAAGACATGTCTGGAACTGGGAGCAAGGCAGCCTAGCTCAGAAAAAAAATCAAAAGACAGCTTATTTCTTAATAAAGAAGTATCCATATATTCTGCGTTTACATGAATATCTTTTACCCCTTTAAAAATTTGAGGTTTGTAAAAAGATATCTGATATGACTTTTTCTTAAAGTCACGAATATGGGAGCCGCGGTAACGAAGATCAACCTCCAGCCTTTTACCATCAGCTTTCATTTGGGCTGGCAGAGGATCATCACACCAAATATCCCTCTTGAGTTCTTTTATATCCATCGGATGAATGAAAATATGATAAACAGGAATTTCTGCACTAATGTCCATTGGTTATTCCTCCTTCCCTTATAAATATGAAGAAGAGATAAACGTTGGCACATTGGGCTTCGCCTTTTTGCATAAATACGCTAATGACCCAATCCATTTACTGGTTAAAAGCGTAGATTATTAACATAGAAAGGACTATATACTTTCTTTATAACCTTTCTTAATAAATTCAAGGAGGTTTTGATAGATGGATCAAAACATTACTTCACAGGAAATCCAAAGGGCGGCAAATCAGGCAAGAAGATTTGGTGACTTCATGTTTTCTGATCCGCGTGGGAGGACTTCCAGGCAGAGAAGAACAACTAGAAGTACTCAAAGCACTGCAAGACAAACAACCAGAAGAACCGTAAGACAAACAACGAGAAGAGCCGTAAGACAAACAACGAGAAGAGCAGTAAGTCAAAATACAATAATTCGTAATTTAAGAAACACAACCAGACGCTCCTCTTCCAGACGTTCTTCCAGCAGTTCTTCAAGACAAAGACGTTCTTCCAGCAGTTCTTCAAGACGAAGACGTTCTTCCAGACGTTCTTCAAGACGGAGACGTTCTTCTTGGGGTTCTTTAGGGGGTTCTTTAGGGGGAATTTCAGACATACTTTCTTCCATGCTAAGACGTTCTTACGGGCGTTCCTCCAGACGTTCTACCAGCAGTTCTTCCAGGCGTTCCTCCAGTAGTTCCTCCAGGCGTTCTTCCAGTTGTTCCTCCAGGCGTCCTTCCAGTAGTTCTTCCAGACGTTCTTCACATAGAAGACGCACTTCACGCACTAGGAGAACCAGCGCAGAGCACTTTAACCGCAGAGAAAGGTACTGGAAAGACGGAAACATGTGGCAAGAACGGCTTTATAACGAATAACCCGTAATCTCAATTGCCGTTGGATTTATATCCAGCGGCTTATATTTTGACTTTAAAGTGTTCTTATTAAAACAATAGGCTGACGCACCCCCTGGAAAAGACTATATTTGCAACGTCTCTAAACCATTCAATGAAGGAACACTGCACAAAGATATTAAAGAACCCAAAAAAACAGTCCCCCCTCTTCCGGGCGGACTGTCTGAATTAGTCAATTATTATTTTTTGGTTACGTTAGCTGCCTGTGGTCCACGAGCTCCTTCAACAACTTCGAAAGAAACTTCTTGACCTTCTTCAAGTGATTTGAAACCTTCAGATTGGATTGCAGAATAGTGAACGAATACGTCGTTTCCGTCTTCTGTTTCAATAAATCCAAATCCTTTTTCTGCATTAAACCATTTAACTTTACCGTTTTTCATGTAAAAAAGCCCTCCTATTGGCTCGCACTAAAGCCATGTAAAATTCACCAAATTACAGCGCTGATAGATTGTTAGATCTCTCACCCAAACGTTTACAAAACACTATGAATAAGTGAGAAATATAAAGCTATCACGTGTAACGGTTTCTTATATTTTACCATTTTCACATGATTACTGTAAAGGATTGGAATATTCTCCAGCTCCTATGTCCTTTCTGTCAATTTTTCAGTAAGGCTTTGGATAGATTGCACCACCATATCAAGCTTGGCTTCTATTCTATACAAGAGATACAGCGTAACAATAATCGGAAAACCTACATCACTGATGAAAGGAATAATTTTATCCACGATACACCCTCCTTTCTGAGAACAGCTAAAGCTTCAGTTTACGGCGTATGGCACTTTTTATGAAAGGCTAAGTTCGCCACATCATCGAAAAAGCAGGTGCTTTTCCTTCGTGCGAGGATATAGCTGACGAAACCTTCCCTGTCGTATCCGTCATACGTTCTGAATTTATGGATATAATTCTGATTACTTAAAGAAGAGGGCCGGTAAATACCCAGCCCTCCCGGTCATGATTATGCCAATGGATAATCAGTAACATTGCGTTCGATCAGCCTTGCTCCTTTTGCTGAAGATAAAACTCCGCTAGTAGTAACAAATATCCCAGCTGCGATTACTTCTTCCATTCTTTGTTTTACTGCTGCCTGGTCAACTGGTTCCTTCGGATTGTCAATCACAATTCTGGAGGGTTTTCCGCCTTCCGTAACAAATTCAAGCTCCAATGTCTTTGCCATTCTTTTCACCTCCTATCCTTTATTTTTTTCAGTTATTAACCAATGATTTCAGAACTGTCATTTCTTTCAACTGTACTTAGCGGTTCATTGCTTAGTGCAGCTAAAGCGCGTGCTGTCTGAAGCAGCTGGTCAGCTGTAGCATCCTTTTTAACATTGTTAAAGGTTTTTGTTTTGTAAAGCGGTTTTCCATTGTCATCCATTCCGGCGTCATAAACCATTTTGAGTCTAGTGATTGCAAGCATTGCCTGTGCCATTGTCCATCACCTCCTTTCACCTTCTATATACAAAAAAAAGAAGAAAAAGGTCAGGGTATATTCCTTATTTATAAAAAAGCAAAGCACTTTTTTATAAATAACTTAAGAAAAAGTTCATATATTTAAAAGAAACTATTACGGGGGAGGAAGCAGAATGGATTGGTATCTAAAGGTTTTAAAAAATTATATTGGTTTTCAGGGGCGAGCAAGGAGAAAGGAATATTGGATGTTTTACCTTTTTAATGCCATTATTTCGATCATTTTGTTAATCGTACAGTCCGTTGCTCATTTAGATTCACTTCTTACTAGTCTGTATTCCCTAGCCGTTTTTCTTCCCTCTTTAGCTGTTACATTCCGCAGATTGCACGATACAGGGAGAAGCGCAGCGTGGATTTTCATTGCATTTGTTCCTATTGTTGGAGCCATTGTATTGCTTGTTTTTGCTTGTCAGGACAGTCAGGCAAATGATAACCAGTATGGACCGAATCCTAAACCGATTGAAACCTTTTAATAATAATGATAAAACCGCCAATCCCCAAGGGGCTGGCGGTTTTATTAATGTTTTGTAATCTATATTTATGTAATATAGCTCAAGTGCCTTAGCTTATTAGAGGATGCTCTGTTCCTAAAGCTGGACAGTTCCAATCAAAGCAGCCAATTTCCCAATGTTTCTCACGTAAAAGCTTCGCTGAAGCGGTACTTTTACCTTTTGATATTTATGGAATCAATAGAATTTTACCGGTGCTTTTGCGGCTTTCTAAATATTCATGTGCCTTGGAGCCATCTTTTAATGAAAATTGTTTAGGGGTTTCTATTTTTAATTTACCTTCTTCTATCCAGCTAAAAAGCTGTCTTGAACGCTGATAACGTTCTTCCCAGGATGTCAGCACATTCCATAGGTCTCCTCCGGTTAGTGTTTTTGAGGTGTCCATCAGCATCCTTGGATCCACCGGCTCAGGATCTCCTCCTGCCATGCCATAAAACACAACTGTTCCTCCAATCCGGACTGCTTTAAAACTATCCATTAAGGTTGAGCCAACTGAATCATATGCTGCATCAGCCCCTTTTCCCCCAGTTGCCAATATCACTTTTTCAGCCCAATTCTGTCCATATAAAAATACCTCATGAGCTCCTGCTTTCCTTGCGATATCGGCTTTTTCCGGTGTAGAAGTCAGGCCAATCACTTTCCCGCCAAAGATTCCTGCTATTTGAGTAAGAAGCTGGCCCACTCCCCCTGCTGCAGCATGAACAAGTACAACGTCTCCTTCTTTTACCTGGAAGCTGTCCTGCGCAAGATATTGAGCAGTAAGCCCCTGTAACAGAACGGCGGAGGCAATTTCAAAAGAAATGGAATCCGGAAGAGGAATGACCTTATCCCTGGGAACTGCCACTAATTCAGCATTCGCATAAGGAACATCTGCAAAGGCGACTCTGTCTCCGGGCTTAATCCCATCGACCTCTGCTCCCACCTCTTCCACAATCCCGGCTCCTTCATACCCCAGTATAAAAGGCGGGTTCCCTGCCAGATGATAATTTCCTTTTCTCCGGTATATATCGGCGAAATTCAGCCCAATGGCCTTCATCCTGACAAGGACTTCCCTTTTCTTAAACTCTGGTTCTTTAATATCCGTATATTGCAGGACCTCTGGACCGCCAAATTCATTAAAAACGAGTGCTTTCATTTGTTTACCTCTTTAATCGTAGTTTTCCTTCAAGCTGTATTATAAACAATTTTATAATTCTAAGCTAAAAAGCTTGCTTGATCTTTTTAAAAAAGATACTGCTTTTCCTTTTTGTTCTTTTATAAATTCTGTAGCCTTTTCGTACACTATCCACCACAGCGAATGGAATTGGTGGGTGGAATTTATATATAAAAGGCTTATAAATTCGGTAATAAGCTTTTTTTAAATCATTCCATTTGCTGCAGTACCCTTCTTTATGGAAGTCGGAAATATCCACAATATATCCTCGTCCTTGATCCATCACCACATTTTTCCCATGGATATCGAATGGATTAAGACCTTTTTTTCGTGCAAAGTCAAGACCATTGTCAATATCGCGAATCACACTTTCCGGAATTCTCACTCCTTTAACAAGGGCATTGAAAAGGGTAATTCCGGACAGTTTTTTTAAAACCAAATAATGATCGCCATAAGCATGAAGCGTGGAGTACGCTTCATGTTTCCCCAGCTGCGTGTATACTTGTATTTCTTTCTTTATCTCTTCAACGTTCCTTCCATACACCTTTACAACTAAGTCCGGATTCGCCTCGTGAACAAACACGGCAGCATAATTTCCATTTCCGATCAATTTCCAGGACTGTGATTGATTTCTTACCAGAATGGGATCAAAGGGACTTTCAGTTGTTAACTGAATATATGGTAATAATTCTTCTTCTATTAATTTGATATACTCATTCAATTCCATTCTGGCACCTTCTATACAAAAATTAATTTTGTCTCCGTCATAACTACTAGTTTCAAATTAACATAGATTTATAGACTTCCAGCTTTTTTTCAGTAACCCCAATAACGGATTCGATTTCATTTTTTTGGTGCTGCAGTTTTTGAAGATGCTTCTCAAGAATGGTTTTACGAATGAGAATAATAGCTGAAATTTCAGGTACATCCTTTTCGAGAATACAGCCTTCTTTCACAATTTCCTTAATATCCTGTAAACTCATCCCGGTGCTCTTAAGGCTGCAAATGAATTGAATAAATTGCACATCTTGTGCAGTATACACCCTGTCCTTCCCATTTACTCGTTTTGGAAAGGGCAGAATTCCTTCTTTCTCATAGAAACGCAAGGTATGTGCCGACAATCCCGTTTTTCCAGATGCCTCTCCGATTGTATACATAATATTCCTCCGAAATATTTTCTTCCTTTAATCATAAGCTCGAACCTGAATAGCTGTGGATAACTGTAATTTCATTTAGTCGTGCGCCAATTTTTTTGCAGGGGTGTCTGTTGAATTATGAATTATGCTTTATGCGCTCGCTTTCCGCTCCATCAACATTGTGGCAAATCAACAATGAACTTTAACACAGCTTAATCATAAATCCTTGTTGACTTAGATTCCACTCTAAGCTTTATCCTTTAATTATTAAATGTAAAGGATGTGTATTTTATGCAAGAAAAACGGTATATCCGCGGCAAAAGGCTCCTGGAAGAACTCGTAGGAGATCCCGCTCGTGAAACCATAAAAAAGTTAAATATGGTGGCGCCTGATGCAGGCATCTTGCTTGCCGCTCATTTTGGGGACTTTTACTCCAGAGAGTGCCTCGATTTAAAAACGAGAGAGATGGTTACTTTATCTTCACTCGCTGCCACAGGTAAAACCACACAGTTAAAGGTACATTTGAATGCAGCTGTCACATTAGGATGCACGCGCGAGGAAATTTGTGAGATTATGATTCAATTAATCCCTTATAACGGTTTCCCCACGGCCCTAAATGCGCTTGAAATTGTTCGTGAATTTTTTCAGGAGAAGGAGGAACTGTGATGGACTCGAAGCTTCAAATTAGCTGGCTGGGCTTTGGTGCCTTCTTTTTTATCACACCGGGGGGAAAGAAAATTTTAATTGACCCATGGATTCATAATAATCCTCTTTTTCCAAATGCCTTTCGTAAAACTATTTTGGATTCTGACTATATTTTTTTAACTCATGGACATCGGGACCATGCAGAAGATGCCGTGGAACTTGCAAAGGCTACTGGTGCTAAGGTTATCGCCGGTTGGGAATTGGCACAGCTGCTGATGCAAAGAGGTGTGGAAAATGTCCTTCCAATCAATAAAGGAGGCACACGGGCAATTGAGGATTTGCGTGTTACCGCTGTTCATGCTGATCATTCAGGAGCTTTTGTAGAAAACGGAAGAATAATATATGGCGGCGAGCCAATGGGATTGGTTATAAGGTTCGAAAATGGCTTTACGATTTACCACGCTGGTGATACCAATGTATTTGGTGATATGGCTCTTATTTCAGAGCTTTATCATCCTAAGACAGCCATCCTGCCAATTGGCGATGTTTTTACCATGGGTCCAAGAGAGGCCGCCAAAGCAATCGAACTCCTTAACATTAAGGAAGTGATTCCTATGCATTTTGGATATGATTTCTTAACTGGCACACCAGAAAAACTTCGGGATATGGTCAAGGACCCTTCTATTAAAATTTATAATATTTTACCAGGAGATACATTCTTTTTAGAATAAAATACTGGCTATGTGCTCCACAAGCGTTATTTTAAACCAGGTCGTATTCTTCCAATTTCAATATCTGCTTCCATATAGTTTTCATAGGGAACAGGGGCATTAGCTAATCTGCGCAGCATCATTAATTGCCCTACATGTGTCATCGCATCAGCAAAAGGACCCTGCAAAAGTTGTTCCAGCGAACGAGTTAGTGGCAAAACTTCCTCACGAAGAATTCCATCTAACTCTTCTAAAGTATCATAAAATCGCAGAGTTTCAGTTTCCCAGCTATGAATATTTCGGTATTCAGCAAGATTGTAGTCTTTATAACAGCTGATGGTATAAGCCATAAGAAAGGTAATATGATTTAGGATTTCTAACGGAGAGCGTCCATTTTCGCCCACTTTAAGAACGATGTAATCGGCAGGAGCCCCTTTTAAAGCTAGTGTTGTTCGATAAGAAAGTGTAGCCAGAAAATGCCTTAATAGATTATTAACCATGTAATAAATGTACCTCCGCGACTAGATTCCAATTTGAGTAATTATATAATGAAAATTTGCTGTTTCTTTCCAGTGAATTATAGCATGTTTATGGTCAAGCAATAAATATCTTTAAAAGAATAAAGCCAGCTCCCTTTTTTAAGGGGCTGGCTCAATTTTTATTACACTTCTCTTCTCATAGCCTTCAGTACATCTACCCTTGTTGCCCGCTGTGCAGGCCTTAATCCCGAAATAATTGTTACACCATAACAAATCACGATACAGATTAGCGGAAGGCTGATCGGAATATCACTAAAGGTAAAATTGCTTGGTGCGTTTTCACCAAATGCATTTTTTATAATAAGAGGAAGGGCAAAGTTTACCGTGTAGCTGATAATATAGGAAACAACCGTGCCAATCAGGGCACCAATCAAACCAATATAACTGCTTTCGAGCAGGAAAATACGCCTGATCGTCTTTGGGTTTGCACCAATCGCTTTCATGATACCTATATCAGGTGCCCTCTCCGTTACGGCCATCGTCATTGTATTATAAATTCCAATCGAGGCAATCAGAATCGCAATCGTTCCAATAAAAATCAGACCAGCCTTAACAACTAAAAACACAAGATTGACTTCCTTCAACTCATTAAGGACTGAATAGGTTTCATACTTTTTATCCTTAAGCTGCTGATCGATGTTCTTTACAGCTTCCATATTCTTCGCATAAACCTTTACCTCATCGTAAACATCTCCTTCTTCCTTAGGTACAGGCTGTTCTGCAAGATTTGAATCTTTTAACATTCCCTTAGGAGTACCAGTGAAGGCTTCAATTTCCTTTAAACGATCGTTTGAAATATAGGCATTCCTGTCCTCAATCCACTTCTTAGTCGGCTTTACTCCAATCCCGGTAATCGTAAAAGTAAAGATTTTCTCTATTTCCTTTCCATTTTCATTCTGTTTCACCGGAAGCTCTACTGTTTGGCCAATCAGTTCTTCGGTATATCGGTACTCATCCTTTAGAACCCCTCTTTTATCATACATGTCCTCCGGTTTGGCATTCTTGGAAGCCAAGTTGGTTAAAAAATGGTATCCAACCACCATTTCATCTGATTTTTTAGGAAGATGACCTGAAGAGAGTTTGAATCCAGCCTTCATCTCAGATGGAAAATCAGCAATAATGGTTTGAGTATCAATCTGATAATCCTTAAGACGGAACTGTGTGTTTTGCTGGAGCATTTTTCTCCTTGTCACAGCCTTTACATTCTTTATTTTTTCTAAAACTTTGATATCTGTATCTGTTAATGGGGTAAATCCATTTTCCATATCTTGCTTTCCATGAATGTCAATGGCAGTAACAACCTGTCTCTCCGTAATGTCCTTTACAATCGATTTTTGAAAACCAAATCCAACAGAGGAAAGAACAATCAGAAAGGCACAGCCCATCGCCGTTGCTAAAATCGTCATAAACACCCTTGTGCGATTTTTTTTCATATTTTGCCGTACAAAGCGGAATTGATCTTTAAGCTTCATATCAGCACCCCATCCGTAATTCTGCCATCACTCAGTTCTATTGTACGTTGACCAATTCTGGCAACTTTATCATCATGAGTAATAATCAAAAAAGTGATGCCCAACTCCTGATTTAATTCCTTTATAAAGCTTAAAAGATCTTCTTCTGTCTCGCTGTCCAGACTCCCGGTCGGTTCATCTGCGAGTATAATTGGAGGATTAACAATCAATGCCCTTGCTATGCTGACACGCTGCTGCTGGCCGCCCGACAATTCACCAGGATAGTGGTCCTGATATTCAGATAAACCCACTTTTTTAAGCATCTCTTCTGTCTTATCCCTTCGTTCCTTTTCAGCCATTCCTTTTAAAATCAATGGAAGTTCTATATTTTGAAATGCAGTCATACTTGGAATCAGCTGAAAGCTTTGAAAAATAAAACCAAGATTTTTAATTCTAAAATCCGCAAACTGAGCTTCATTTAACTTTGATACCTGCTCCTCGTTTATCCAGATTCCACCTTCCTTTGGGCGGATAAATCCGCTTATTAAATTTAAAAGTGTTGATTTTCCTGACCCGCTTCTGCCTACAATTGTAACGATTTCTCCCCTATTAACCGAAAAATTAATATCCCTAAGGACCGGAATAATTGTGGACCGGCCTTTTTTTCCTATTTCAAAGTCATGGCTCACATTTTTAACCTTAATCAATGAAATCCTCCCATTTCCCTCTCAAATATATTTCCATAAATAAGACGGACAAAATTGGAAAACGCCTTCAAATTATGTAAAAATTTTTATTAGAAAAACTTGGCATTCGCCAAGTCCTTTTTGGCGTTGCCTTAGTTTTGCTTATGCGTTCAGAATTTATGGATATAAATTCTGATTAGCTAAAAAAATCCAACTCGTACTTTTTTGGATAATATTAGCATTAAATTAGGCAATCTATTAAAATATAATTGATATCTTTTTTATGGGGGTTTTTGGATGAACAGCCATCAAATAGAATACAAAATCTACGGCGATGACATGCAATTTGTTGAAGTAGAACTGGACCCACAGGAAACAGTTGTTGCTGAAGCCGGCAGTTTAATGATGATGGAAGATGGAATCGGAATGGAAACCATTTTTGGCGATGGTTCCGGCGGTGGCGGCGGGCTTATGGGTAAGCTTTTTAACGCCGGCAAGCGGGTCCTTACTGGGGAAAGCCTATTTATGACCACTTTTACGAATCAGAGTTATGGTAAAAAGCATGTATCCTTCGCCTCTCCTTATCCAGGAAAAATTATTCCCATGGATCTTAGCCAGCTGAGCGGAAAGATAATCTGCCAGAAGGATGCGTTCCTGGCAGCAGCTAAAGGAGTAACCGTAGGAATCGAATTCCAGCGCAAAATCGGAACAGGCTTTTTTGGCGGTGAAGGCTTTATTATGCAGAAGCTTGAAGGCGCTGGACTCGCGTTTGTTCATGCCGGCGGGACTATACATAAAAAAGAACTTCTCCCTGGCGAGGTACTGCGTGTGGATACTGGCTGTCTTGTAGCCATGACAAGCAGTGTTAACTATGATATTGAAATGGTAAAAGGTATTAAAACCGCTTTGTTTGGAGGAGAAGGTTTATTCTTTGCCACATTGCGCGGGCCTGGAACCGTTTGGGTGCAGTCATTGCCATTCAGCAGGCTGGCAAGCCGAGTATTTGCGGCGATGCCATCCCGAGGCGGACATAGTGATGAAGGAAGTATAGCAAAAGGCATTTTCAACCTTTTGGATGGGGATTGAGATAGGAAAAGCGCAAGCGCCCGTTCAGCGACGTATGGCTATTTTGAAGAAAGGCTAAAGTCGCCACGTCCTGTGGCAACGCCTTTCTGACCCGCGTCCTGCGGGCCTCCACTTCGACTGAGATAAAGGATAATGAAATGCTGAAGTGTCTTGACTAGGGGCGACAAGCATAAGACGAGCCGGCGAGAAGGTTGTTCTTTAACCTTCAGACGGATTGGCTTATGACCTCGAGCCCCTAGACACTGAAGCTGGACAACACGAAATGCAAAGCATTTCGATGTTGACTTATCGTAGGGAGAAGCGGGATGGACACTAGGCGCTGGGCGCTGGAGCTAGACAATTTAAAAGGTAAAACTTTATACTTTATTATCCATTTATAAAAGACGGCTGTTTCCGTATAGGAAGCAGCTCTTTGTTAAGAAACTTCGTTTTTAGGGCACCAGTTTCGCATTATCTTTCAATCGTGACATTTTTCCGATATGAGGGGCATTATGGAGTACCAGATTAGTCAGCTTAACCTTCCATGATTCTGAGTGATCTTCTTCCTTTGGGAGTTTCTTTTCTTCGTTAGGGCTGCAATCCATTTTCCTTTGAAAATTGGCCGCTGCGTCATTTTTGGAATTAAAGGTAATCATGGACGCTTTCTTATCAGTCGAGCAAGGACCGAGTGGAAGATAAAGATAGAACCTTTTCAAACGAAGAAAACTAGTAAATACCCAACTCTTCCCACTTGTATCCTCTTAGGGATAATGTTATATTAAATAAGCGATGAGCTGAGTTGTGTAAGCCGGGAAACATTCCTTTTTGGAGCACACTATGTGGAGTGTGGTTTTCCGCCTCAATACGCAAAAAGACACCTGCTATGCAGGTGTCTTTTTTACTGTCTTTTTATTATTAAACATTCTGAATTGTGTTATCTAATTAACTTGTATATACTTTTATCATACTTAACAGTAAAGGAGAGGTTCGCCATCGACTTTTTAAAAAAGCTGAACACTCTGCATCTGCTCGATAAAATTAGCGAAAATATTTTAATTGCCGATATTGATTATAATATTGTGTGGCTGAACCAATCTGCTAAAGAACTTCTTAAAATAATTGGCCCCTTTGTTCAAATAGAAAAACCTGAGGATTTTATTGGTCAAAACCTTTCACGTTTTCACAGCCGAAGCTCACAGGAATACATAGAAAATGGGACGTTTCCTCATTCAGCAACCATCACATTATTTCAAAAATTCAAATCGAATATTGTAGTAAATGTTTTAACATCTGAGACAGGAGAAAAAGTTGGGTATATCCTTACGTGGAAGGACCTCACAGAATTTGACAATATCTTAAAAGAACGTGACGAGCAATTAAAAGAGATCGATACACCCATCATCCCTCTTGCGAATGATATTTCTATTCTTGTACCTATTTTAGGAAAACTGACAGATGAACGAATTAGCCATATTGAAGAAAAAGTTCTTGTCTTCTGTTCTAAGAATCCAATATCGGACATTCTTTTTGATTTTTCCGGAGTTTTGAATGAGCTCGACCCTCAAACCGCCTCCCGCCTCCAGCAAATGCAGGGGGCACTCAGATTAATGGGAGCAGAACCTATTTATGTAGGGATAAGGCCAGATATGGCACGTTCCATGGTGAGGGACCAGATTTTTATCGGTGCCAAAACCTTTAAATCGTTTAAACAGGGAATCTTTTATATTTGGAATAGATCGGGGTTTACGCTTTCCAGCCCGAAATAATACAATAAAAAACGCACGCAGTTTCCACTGCTGTGCGTTTTTTAACTTTGTTTCCTTTGAATTTTTCCGATTACATCTTCTATTCTGTCTGGCTTCAAAAATTCCACCGGAGAAAAGCCTTTTTCAAAAACCACCGAATCAGCTTCAATAAGAAGGACATACTTATCCCCTACTTTTGCTAAGTGAATCATATCTCCAAAATCGGCAAGAAGACCTCTTACAGAAATATGGTCCATCTTCATTTTTAATTCAAGATCTGGAGTTTGCTCAACAATTTGAGCTGCTGCCTCTATTACCTGTTGAGTATCAAACCGTTCCTGGAGCTCTCTTTTTTCACTGGCTGCCCAAATCTCCATTGCTGATTCAAGCTGCTCCAGTTCCTCACTTTCAGGTTCAAAAACTTCTTCCATATGCCCTCTCACCATTTCGATGACCTGAGACTTAACAATCTCCGGCATTGACTCCCCGTATTCCACATACTTGAGAAAGTCCTCAAAATAACGAGCATGTGAGGCCTGGTTTATTTTCAGCTCATGCTCCTCCAGCATACCTTCCTCTTCCATATACGGATACTGGATAGACTTCATATTTTTTGTCGTAATGGCCATTTCTACTTGCCGAATGAGTGTTTTTTCATCAGAAATAGACGCCACCTTCGGTTCAAAATCACATTTTAGAATAAACACAAACGGGTCATCGAAATAACGGTTTAATTTAGCGGAAACAACAATAAAAACACCGCCACGAACTGCGCTAGTATCAATATAAGCAGACACAAACTGCTCACTTTGCTGCATAAATACTTCCTTTTCATCCGCAACGCGTACCCGGTTAAATAAATTATAATTGGGGTTAGAGGTCAGATCATGGCCCTCCTCGACAACAAAATAACCAATTTTTGTAGGTACTTCCTCCGTTTTCGGATGACGGTCCACCTTTCGCTTCACAATCTTGGCCAATTCACCGTCAAGGAAATCCTTTAAGGGGCTATCGTCATAATCCTCACCATCAAGCGTCTGATAATGCTTGTAGCGTTTATCGGCCTGTTCACCCTTACCCTCAACTTGTATAACAAAAAAAGATAAGAAATTAATATCAAAGTCCATTTGCTCACCCTGCCCTTTACATTTACCTTCATCAGTATAGGATGGGGCGCTGTTTTCGTCAATTTAAAAAAGCACTCCAAGATATTGCTTTGTACCCTGAGGGATTCATAAGTTATGCCGCTGGGTTTGAGCCAATTTGATTCCAGATTGCTAAATGGAACTGGGATTATATCAAGCTTTGGAGCTATTTCCGTGGTGAGTTTTTATAAAGTTTTCCAGTAAATTGCAATCGCGATTTAGCTGTTTAGGCGAGAGATTTATTTTGTCATGATTGGCATTTGCTTCGATGAATCGTGCATTACTTGGGCGGAATCGTGCATTACTTGGAGGA
Organism: Neobacillus sp. FW104-15D2; assembly: GCF_058790155.1. NCBI lineage: Bacteria > Bacillati > Bacillota > Bacilli > Caryophanales > Bacillaceae > Neobacillus > Neobacillus sp. FW104-15D2. The sequence goes on along the minus strand of NZ_JBYTCJ010000018.1, from coordinate 64,897 downwards.
AATCGTGCATTACTCGGGCGGAATCGTGCATTACTTGGAGGAAATCGTGCATTACTTGGGTGAAATCGTGCATTACTTGGAGGAAATCGTGCATTACTTGGGTGAAATCGTGCATTTATTTGTTTGAGAGGGGGTATATCAGGAAAAACAACTGGCTTTTTATGTGTTTTAAAACTGCAACAACAATAATAATCGATTATTCTTTGATTTTCTTTTTAAAATAATGCAAATCGATCTTTCATTCGATTTTGCTGGTCGGGAAGGCGTCCTTCCACTGTCGAATCCTTTTTGGGATTTTGATTCCCCTGCATTTTTCTTTCCACTTCAAGTAGGTTTTCTTTTTCAAACTTTTCGTTTGCCATATTGAATCCCTCCTATAAGTTGTCCTTATCCTTTTCCCTAAAAATAAGCTGTTTAGACAATTTTCCCCTATCGGAAAAATTTTACATCTTTTTCATGCTCAAAAAGACACCTGCCCAGGACTCATCCTGTCCGTTGTGAGATCAAAATTTATGGTTGTAGATTCTGATTAGCTAAAAAAGAAGCAGTGCGTTTCCGCAGCTGCTTCTTTCCTATTCATTCATTTCAAGAATTTGTTTTTGAATGATGCGATCCCGCTCTCCGCCGTCCGATAGTTCTTCAGAAAATTCATGTTCCGTATTTTTGCCAACAAGCTTAGATGTTGCAATTGTCTTAGGAGCCAGGTTATTATTCGGTGCCCCTTGTTCATTCCATTTTCCCATACATACAGTCCCTTCTTTAGTAGTTTCTATTTAGTATGGGGTTTTTTATGAAGTTTATTTATCGGCGATAAGAGAATTTCCAAGCTGCATGAGCTTATTCCCATAAACCGTTTCAAATACATCTCTTATCCTTTGGTTTTGGACATATGAAAATTTGTGGTTCTCATAAGAAAGTTTTGTTTTTAATAAAGCTATTTCATCAGTAACTTCATTCGTTTGCACTTGATTCAGCTGGATATCCAAGCTTTTCCCTATGATGGCAGCCTGCTGAAAGTCTTCAATTTCATCAAGTTTTGAAGCTGCGTTTTCTAAAACTTCTGTCTCATTCTTTCTGAATCCACGTGGTACTTTATCCAAAGCAGCAGCTGCTTTTTTATACTGATTATTTGCTTTTTTTATTTTATCTTCATCTAATTTTGCCAAAGTACCGTTTTCCTGTACAAATTGAAGGTTTTCTTCCATTTCTTTATACAGAGAAGATGTCTCTTGATTCGCTTTTTTTATATATTCTTCAGCTTTTTTGGCATTACCCTCTGTGTAAAAAAGAGTTCCCAGACCTCCAAGGACCAATATCAACGATAAAATAATACCGAAAACGACTTTGATTTTCATGTCCTGCCTCCCATAAATCTGTGCTTATAAAAATTATAACACCCAGTGAAAAGCAGGAATGAAAGCCATTTCAAACAATTTGTGAAACAGCAATATTTTTTTAAGTAACCGTTCGTTTTGAATCAAAAAAAATGAACCGGTGAGGGTTCATTTTATGGAATGTATTGTTCAGTTATTTTAACCACTACTCCATTTTTCACCTGAATGTGGAATGGAATTTGGCCATCCTTATTTCTTTTTTTGAGGAAATCAAGGAATTGGGCTTTCGTTACCTTTTCGTTCCATTTTATATCCTCCCCACGTGTTTGAAGGACGTATGTTGCATATTTTGAAATAGCGAAGGTACGGATTCGCGGATTCACGTTTCGGATCCAGTAGCCATCCGGGGCATGCTGCATATCCTTACTGCACTTACAGTCCTTTAAAAACTCACGATCAGCAGCTTTACCAAAATACCATTGAATATAGTCGAATTTGCCAACAAGTTGGCCGTTCACACTTTTCAAGCTTGTAATATATGTAGGGGAGTTTTCAGTGACCGGCTTTGGATGCGAGGTTGTCCGGGCCTCCGATACAGAAACAGTTCCTAAAAGCATAGCAGCAATTGCAAAACCCGAAAACAATTTTTTTAACATCTCTACCATCCTCTTCCTCTTATTCGTTCTTGGCTAAGTATACGAAGCAACAGGCATGAATATTCTATCTTTTGCTATTCCTATACCCCTTTCTCAAACCTTTAGTCGTAATAGAATGAAAGATTTTAAAAAAAGAAATAATTTCAATTATATTTATTTGACGCAGTAGAAGATGGATTCGTTTCATTGTTAAAAAATATATTTTTTCATAGATCTCTATTAAGGCGCTATTGGAAAAATGGTTTCTGCTCCACAAAGCAAATCTTCCTTGAAGAATCATTGCTGGGATAGGCGATTTTATGCCGGTAACGAAACCGCTCCTTTCCCAATGCTGGGGGTCTCCACTACAATAATAAAATTAAAACTTTCACTGCTTTTTAACACAGCCTTCTTAAATTTGTAGAAGTCTCCCCCGAGTTTGCAGAACACTCATTCAAAAATGTAGAACACATCTTCATTTCTGTAGATTAGGTCTGCTTTTTTGTAGAAAAGACCTATATTTGTAGAAGTCTCCTTTGATTTTGCAGAACCTCCATTCAAAAATGTAGAACACATCTTCATTTTTGTAGATTAGGTCTGCTTTTTTGTAGAAAAGACCTATATTTGTAGAATGCTCCCCCGATTTTGCAGAACACTCATTCAAAAATGTAGAAGACATCTTCATTTTTGTAGATTAGATCTACTTTATTGTTGAAAAAACACATATTTGTAGAACTGCCATTCAAAAATGTAGAACACATCTTCATTTTTGTAGATTAGGTCTGCTTTTTTGTAGAAAAAATAAAAAAGACTACAGTTTCCGCTAATGATAGCAGGAATCCGTAGTCCTCTTTTAAATTAAAGTTCCGCTAAATCTTTTTTTAACCAGGAGATCAGTTCCCGTTCGCGCTCATCGTTCATTTGGTCAGAAAAGGAGGATGGCCAGTCGTAGAATCCCTTTCCGTTTTTCTGTCCAAAGTTTCCTTCATTTACAAGCCCTCGCATTGCTGGAGATGATTCGCTTTCTGTACTTAGATCCGGAAACAGATAGCTGGAGATGGAATGAAAAACATCCAGGCCTCCCATATCTGCCGTAATAAATGGCCCAGTTACCGGCAGGCGGCGGCCAATACTATAGCGGACAGCCGCATCGATATCTTCTATTGTCGCTACTCCCTGTTCAAGTATGTACTGGGCTTCTCTAAATAGGGCATATTGTATTCGGTTTCCAACTGAACCGAGAATATCCTTCTGTACCACAATTGGCTTTTTCTTCATTAATCGCAATAGATCGAGTGACCTTGATACCGTTTCATCAGAGGTGTGCTTTCCCCTCACAATTTCAACAAGAGGGATAAGGTGTCCCGGATTCCAGAAGTGAGTTACAACTGTACGTTCTGGTTTTTTTGTATGTAAGGCAATTTCAGTCGGGCTTAATCCTGATGTATTGCTGGCTAAAATAACATCCGGTCCGCAAAGTCCATCTAGTTTTTCATACCATTCCTGTTTAAGGTCCAGTTTTTCAGGGATCGCTTCTATAATAAAAGTTGCGTCCTTAATACATTCCTCAAGAGAGTCTGTAAATAGACACTATTTCTGACAGTTTCAAATTCATCCGAATCTATCACTTCATAACGGATTAGTACCTGAATTTTATCCTCAAGCCCCTTTTGCCCTTTTTCCAGGTCCTCCTGGCTATTTCCCCAAATCTTTATTTCTAATCCGGCCATGGCGGCAGATAAGGCAATAGAATGGCCCATGGTACCCGATCCGATTATCGCTACTTTTTCATTAACAGGCATTCTCATTCTCCCTTTCTATTAAATAGCGGTCCATCCGCCATCTACTTTAATAGTTTCACCGGTAATAAAGTTTCCCATATCAGAAGCCAGGAACAAGACGGCACCTGTAATATCAGCAGGACGGGCAAGTTCACCGAGAGGAATGCGATTCATTACATCCTCATAAAAATCCCGATTCTCAAACATTGTTTTTGTCATCTCGGTTTCTACAAAAGTTGGTGCTACTGCATTTACCTTAATATGGTGTTTTGCCCATTCAACGGCAAGCGCTTTTGTTAATTGAACAGCACCGCCTTTACTGGAGCAGTATGCAGTTCTGTTGTAATAACCCACAAACGCCATTTGAGAAACGATATTGATGATTTTTCCGCTTTTATTCGGGATCATGTATTTGCCCGCCTGCTGCGAGCAAAAGAAAAGACCTTTTAAATTGGTATCTATAATTTGATCCCAGTCTTCTTCTGTTACTTCTTCTGCTGGCTTCGGAATATTAACTCCTGCGTTATTTACCAGAACGTCGAGACCGCCCATTCGTTCGGTGGCTTCATCTACCATTTTTCGGACACTAGCAACATCCTTCATATCAGCAGTGATATAAGAACTATTACTCTGTAGTTCTTTTAAACGGCTGACGGCCTCCTCGAGAGCGGATTCCTGCCGTCCTGTTATAACAACCTTTGCCCCAAGACCAGCAAAAGCAAGGGCAATATCCAATCCAAGCCCTTTACTCCCTCCTGTAACTAATACCTTTTTGCCACGAAGCTCTGAAAAGTAATCCATGTAATACCCCTCCTAAGAAAAGCGCAAGCGCCCGTTCAGCGACGTATGGCCATTTGAAGAAAGGCTAAGGTCGCCACGTCCTGTGGCAACGCCTTTCTGACCCGCGTCCTGCGCGCCTCCTCTTCGACTGAGATAAAGGATAATGAAATGCTGAAGTGTCTTGACTAGGGGCGACAAGCATAAGACGAGCCGACGAGAAGGTTGTTCTTTAACCTTCAGACGGATTGGCTTATGACCTCGAGCCCCTAGACACTGAAGCTGGACAACACGAAATGCAAAGCATTTCGATGTTGACTTATCGTAGGGAGAAACGGGATGGACACTAGGCGCTGGGCGCTGGAGCCAGACAATTTTAATGGTCAAAAATTTTTACTTTCTTATTTTTTAAAAAAACTCGGCATCTGCCAAGTCGTTTAGGTGAATGCCCTAGTTTTTCTATTGCGTTCAGAATTTAGGATATAAATTCTAGTTTGTTAAAACAGACAGGACACCAAATTATAGTGTCCTGTCCTCCATTATTTAGATAAGGCCCGTTAATGAGTAAACTCCAATTATGAAGAATGTGGCCAATGTTTTTATAACAGTTACCGCAAAGATGTCCTTGTAGGACTGCCTATGAGTCAGTCCGCAGACTGCAAGCAGGGTGATAACAGCACCGTTATGCGGAAGAGAATCCATACCGCCGGATGCCATAGCAATGATACGGTGCATTACTTCCATAGGAATACCATACTGATTGGCAGCTTCCACGTACTTTTCACCCATCGCACTAAGCGCAATACCCATACCGCCGGACGCGGAACCTGTGATACCAGCAAGCACGTTAGTAGTTACAGCACCGTTTACAAGCGGATTTGTGAAAGTATGAGAAATACCATCACGAACTACTCCAAAGCCAGGAAGTGAGGAAATGATTCCACCAAAACCATATTCAGAACCAGTATTCATAGCAGCAAGTAAAGCTCCGCCGATACCAGCGTTAAGTGAAGTTTTAAAATCAACTGTAACAGATTTAAAATTAAATAAAACTGTTGCTAAGATACCGATTACCAGTGCTAGTTCAACAGACCATACGCCAAGAACGGTTGGCAGTTCAACCTTTCCGAAAGCATCAAGACCGATTTTTGTGAAATCAAATCCATTTGGATACCACTTTGGAATGGAAACCGTAAAGAACTTGTTCATGACCCCTACAAGAACCAGTGGTACAAAAGCAAGAACCTGGCGAAGAACACCTTCATTCTCTGTACCTAATGAAATTGGGGCAATAGCTGCTTGTTCAGCCGCTGCTGCCATTTGTTCCTTTGCAGAATCTCCAATTCCGAAATAGCCTTCACCTGCTTTTGCAGCTTTACGGCGGCGGGATTCAAGATAAAGCATACCAAGGACAAATACAAAAATTGCACCAATGAAACCTAAAGTTGGAGCTGCATAAATGTCTGTTTTGAAAAATGTTGTTGGAATAACGTTTTGAATTTGTGGTGTACCCGGAAGAGCGTCCATTGTGAAAGAAAGCGCTCCCAAAGCAATCGTGCCTGGAATCAGGCGTTTTGGAATATTAGCCTCCTGGAACAACTTAGCTGCAAATGGATAAGCCGCAAATGCAACAACGAAAAGACTTACACCGCTGTATGTTAAAATAGCTGCCATTAATACGATTGCAAGAACAGCACGCTTTGCTCCAACTGCTTTAACGATTGTTTTAGCGATAGAAGCAGCAAGGCCAGAGGTTTCTACTACCTTACCAAAAATGGCACCCAATAAGAATACAGGGAAATAAAGTTTAATAAATCCGACCATCTTTTCCATAAAGATATTAGAGAAGAATGGCAGTACATGTGATGGATCTGTGAGCAATACAGCAAACAGAGCGCATAACGGGGCAAACAGGATTACTGAGAATCCTCTGTAGGCGATAAACATTAATAGCCCCAGGGCAAGCAGAATAACAATCAGTTCCATATAGTTCCTCCTAAGTTTTCGTGTGATTTCTCCCTTATTAAAACGGCTGTAAGACAGCCGGATTAACCCCTTTGCAATTCAAAAAATTAAAATACTTCAGTTAATTTTTACCAAATTTATCACTATGGATATATGGTTTTTTATATGGGCGGCTTATAGAAGCATGCCGCCCTTCTTTATCTCTATTAATTTGTTACAGTTTCTTTTTTGTATCGGCGAACCCGAAGAAGTGCTTGTTCACGGTGTCCTGCAAAGTTTTCAAGGTTGCAAAGACGCTCAGCATATTCGCCAATCATAGCACTTGCTTCTGGTGTTCTGATTTCCTGATAGGTGCAGGTTTTTAGAAATTTACCAACCCATAAGCCGCCTGTGTAGCGTGCAGCGCCTTTAGTCGGTAGAGTATGGTTTGTACCAATTACCTTATCACCAAAAGCAACGTTTGTTTCAGGCCCAAGGAACAGCGCACCATAGTTGGTCATGTTCTCAAGGAAGTTGCGTGGATCCTCAGTCAGAACTTCAACGTGCTCGTAAGCAAGCTTGTCCGCCTCAACTACTGCTTCCTGAATACTGTCTACAACGATAATTTTTCCGTATTCCTGCCAAGCAGCACGGGCAACATCAGCAGTTGCAAGAGTTTCAAGCTGACGCTCAATCTCTTTCACTGTTTCATTAGCAAGTTCTTCGGAAGTTGTGATTAAAGCAGCTGGTGAAGTAGGACCATGTTCAGCCTGTCCTAAAAGGTCAGTAGCCACAATCTCTGCATCAGAAGTTTCATCAGCAATGACCAGCACTTCTGTTGGTCCTGCAAGAAGGTCGATACCTACGCGGCCAAACAGCTGGCGTTTTGCTTCCGCCACAAATGCGTTTCCTGGTCCAACCAGCATATCAACGCCCTCAATGGTTTCTGTTCCAATTGCCATAGCAGCCATTGCCTGAACTCCGCCAAGAAGATAGATGTCATCTGCTCCAGCAAGTGCCATTGCTGCTACTGTTGCGGCAGGAACTTCACCATTAATAGGAGGCGTACAAGCGATTACTCGTTTAACGCCTGCCACTTTTGCAGTAAGAACACTCATATGTGCGGATGCAACCATTGGGTATCTTCCGCCAGGGATATAACAGCCTACACTGTTAACCGGAATATTTCTGTGTCCCAAAAATACACCTGGCAGCGTTTCTACTTCGATATCACGAAGAGCTGATTTTTGAGCTTCAGCGAAGCGGCGGATCTGTGCCTGAGCAAATTTTATGTCATTGATGGTACTTTCAGGAACTGAGCTGATGATTTCCTCAATTTGTTCCTGGGAAAGTTTAAAGCTTTCCGGAGACCACTTATCGAAGCTTTCTGAATACCTTCTTACTGCTTCGTCACCGTTTTTTTCAATATCATCAAGGATGTTTTTAACTGTTTCAGATACTTGAGCAGCCTGTACAGCCAGCTCTTCTTTTGTTTTACCAGTCTTTAAAAATTTCGCCATGTCCATCTCTCCCTCTTTAAAGTATTGCTTTGTAAAAGCTAATTGGTAAATAGGACCTTTTTCATTTTGCCTGTTATGCTGTCTCTGCTTTAGGTGCCAGGTTTCCTCGGGCGGACCGGGAGCCTGTCAAACCAGCGCCCTATCCCCTCATGTTGAAGTTTTCCCGAAGAGATCTCGCACCTTTAGCATCGACCGACAAAGTTTAAAATCGAGACCTTAGCAGATCGCTTGCGAAGGAAGTCTCGCATTCTATTAATATCTAGCAGTTAACATCTTCTTACGAGTATAGAATTCAACGCCGTCTTTACCATTTGCATGAAGATCGCCGTAGAATGACTTTTTATAGCCAGAGAACGGGAAGAATGCCATTGGTGCAGGAACTCCCATATTTACTCCAAGCATACCTGCATCGATATTCTCGCGGAATTCACGCACTGCTTTTGCACTGTCAGTGAACAGGCAAGCGCCGTTGGCAAAGTCAGATTGGTTTGCAACTTCAATTGCTTCTGTCAGGTTCTCTGCACGAACGATTGAAAGTACTGGTGCAAAGATTTCATCCTGCCAAATTTTCATGTCTGGATTTACATTGTCAAAAATAGTTGGTCCAACAAAGTAACCTTCACCATTTACAGCCTTATCCTTACGGCCGTCACGAACGAGAATCGCACCTTCTGATTCACCAATTTCAATATACTTAACTGTTTTTTCTTTATGTGCTTCACGGATAACTGGTCCGAGGAAATTACCTTTTTCAAGGCCGTTACCGATTGTCATTTCCTCACAAGCTTTTACAAGGCGGCTGACTAATTCATCAGCAACATCCCCAACTGCTACAACAACGGAACAAGCCATGCAGCGCTCACCTGCAGAACCGAAAGCCGCACCGATAATGTTTGTAACAGTTAAATCAAGATCTGCGTCTGGAAGAACAATTGAATGGTTCTTCGCACCAGCTAAAGCCTGAACGCGTTTACCGTTTGCTGCAGCTGTTTTGTATACATACTCAGCAACCGGCTGAGATCCTACAAAGGAAACACCTTTAACATCTTTGTGCTCAAGAATTCCATTAACTACATCATGAGCTCCGTGAACAACATTTAGTACGCCATCTGGAAGTCCTGCTTCCTTGAACAATTCAGCCAGGCGGTTTGCAAGCAATGGAGTACGCTCAGAAGGTTTTAAAATGAATGTATTACCGCAAGCGATTGCTAGTGGGAACATCCAGCAAGGAACCATCATTGGGAAGTTGAACGGTGTGATACCGCCCACAACCCCGATTGGGTAACGGTACATTCCCGACTCTATTCCTGTTGCGATGTCAGGAAGCTGAGTACCCATCATAAGTGTTGGAACACCTGCAGCAAATTCCACACACTCGATACCACGCAGTACCTCGCCGTATGCTTCATCATAATTCTTTCCGTTTTCCGTAGTAATCAGGCGGGCAAGCTCATCCCAGTGATCAACTAGAAGCTGCTGATAACGGAACAGAATTCTTGCACGCTTAGGAACAGCTACGTTTTTCCAAGACTGGAATGCTTCCTTCGCTACTTCTACAGCTCGATCAAGATCTTCACGGCTTGATAGTGGTACGTTAGCTAAAGTTTCTCCAGTTGCTGGATTTGGAACAGCCTCTGTTTTTCCTGATACAGAGGAGACCCATTCTCCCCCGATAAAGTTCTTTAATGTTTTTGTTTCAACTGATGCTGGCATGAATATTTCTCCCCTCTGTTTTTAAAATTATTTGGCAACCGTTTCAAGTACGGTAAAGTCATAATTATAGCAATAGTGGTATAGCTCCACAATTTCTTCATGAGTTGGCACCTTTGGATTATTGCCTGGGCTTCCGCTGGCAAGAGCGTCTTGGGCCATTTTGGAAACAACCTGATTAAATCTTTCACTGTCTAAACCATAATCTCTCATGTTCGGTATATTCAAATCACGGCAAAGCTTTTTAACCTCATTTACAGTAACATCAGCTAGTTCACTATTTGTCAGCGCTTTCAGGTCTGGCCTCAAAATTTTGCCGATATCTGCAAGGCGAACCTCTGCACTTTCTTTTGTAAATTCAAGTACCGCAGGTAAAAGCATAGCGTTGGAAATTCCGTGTGGCACATGGAAAAGTGCCCCAACTGGGCGGGACATTCCATGAACTAAGGTAACGGATGCATTCGTAAACGCAAGTCCTGCCTGCATGGAGGCTAACGCCATTTTTTCCCTAGCTTCCTTGTCCTCACCATTTATGTAAGCTTCACGAAGGTTATTAACAATCAGCTCTATCGCTGAAATAGCCAGATTATCTGTCAGAGGCTGCGCCAATTTCGAGATATACGCTTCCATTGCGTGACATAGAGCATCTACACCAGTTGCTGCAGTTACTGAAGCTGGCGATGAATAAGTAAGGATTGGATCAACAATCGCCATTTCCGGTAAGAAAGCCGGATTTTTAATCATCATTTTAATATCATCTTTTGTATTAGTGATAACCGTAACACTAGTTACTTCGGAACCAGTACCAGCGGTTGTCGGAATCGCAATAAGCGGAATCGGGCTTTTTTCAACTGGCCTTTTCCCTCCCATGAAGTCTCCGATATAACCTCCATTAGTAGCGACAACTGCTACAGCTTTCGCTGCATCCAAACAGCTTCCTCCGCCAATGGCAACGATAACATCACATTGATTATCTGTGCAAATTTTTAAAGCCTCTTCAACGTGAACATCAGTTGGCTCGGAATTTACTTCAAGATATTCAATATGAAAAATTCCTGCTTCATCAAGAAGATCCTGGCATTTTTTCACGTTTCCGATTTTCTCCATGATTCTATCGCTGACGATGAGCGCTTTCTTTCCAAGAAGTGAAACCTGCTCGCCGAGTTTGGATAAAGAATCGTTTCCATAGAAAACCGCTTTTGGCATTCTAAATTCTGCAAACCCTTTCAAAACAATCCCCTCCTTTATCTGTACACTTTCTATACTTGCAAGAAGTGTGCCAACTTGAAAAAGAGGTGATTTCGCACATTTTAGACACAAACACGTCCGACTGACACTACACAAGTGTCCGGAATGCGTATGATTAATCGGACGATTGTGTAGTGATATTATGCTTTTTCAACTTTTCGTATAGCGTGGAGCGCTGAATGCCTAATTTTCTTGCCGCTGCCGCCTTATTTCCGTTCGTTTCCGCCAGTATTTTTAAAATCAGTTCCTTTTCGCGTTCTAAAACTGAATTTTTTACCTTCGTCAGAATATTGTTTTCCTGTTCTAACGCAGGCAATGCAGAGACATTAGGGGCAGCAATAAGAGTACGTCCGAATCTTTCTGGCAAATCTTCAGGCTGGATGGTGTCTGATTCAGAGAGACTCACAAGCATTTCAACTGTATTTACAAGCTCTCTCACATTTCCGGGCCACGTATAGTTTATCAGTGTTAACATAGCTTCCTTTGAAAAAGATTTATTTTCGAGCCCAAACCGTTTACAAATCTTTTGTAAATGATGCGTTAATAATAGAGGAATATCATCCTTCCGACTTCTTAACGGAGGAAGCAACAGACGGATAATATTTAAACGATAATACAGATCTTCTCTGAAATCCCCTTCTTGAACCATGTCTTCAAGTCGGCGATTAGTGGCAGCCACAATCCGGACATCTACATGGTGTTTTGCCACTCCTCCAACCCGCTCTACCTCACGTTCCTGAAGTACCCGAAGGATTTTCGATTGCATGAGTGGCGGCATATCCCCAATCTCATCGAGAAACAATGTGCCCTTATGCGCAAGTTCAAATTTTCCTGGCTTACCGCCTTTTTTAGCACCGGTAAATGCACCTTCCTCATAGCCAAATAATTCTGCTTCTAAAAGATGCTCTGGTATCGCAGCACAGTTCACGCTAATAAATGGCCCCTCTGCATAAGGGCTTAGCTTATGGATAGCACTTGCGAACATTTCCTTACCGGTTCCGCTTTCTCCAGTAATCAATATGGTGGACGGTGTATTTGCCGCTTTTCGGGCGATTCGTTTTACATTTTGCAGTTCCGCACTATTGCCGATAATATCATCAAAACCGCCACTTACCTTCTTGATTCTTTCCTCCGGCAGGATATTTTGGGTTACCTGACGAGAAAGCTCCTGCATTCTGCCAAGGATGTTGTAAAGCTCGGAAACTCCCTGAAAAATCAACATACCGATTGCTCCGATTACTTTGCCATCTCTCCAAATGGGAAGCCTATGAACAACCATATCCTGTCCCTGAATCCGCTGAATGTACCCCTTTTCAGCCACACCGGTATCAATCACAAAATGCAGACGGGTATTTTCTATTATCTTAGTAACATGCTGGCCGATCGCATCTTCTCTCTTTTTTCCAAGGAAACGGGCATATGCTTCATTAAATTCTCTAATAATACCATTTGAATCTATTACGGCAATACCTTCGTAAGCGGTTTCCAAAATAGTATTTAATATGGAAGCAGTATGGACTGTTTCCTCAAGTTCATCAATATGCGAAGCATAGGAATGCAGAATATCAGTCCTGGTTAATATTCCTGTAATCCTACCCTCTTCATCCACTACAGGGAGGCGTCCAACGGGAATCCCATAGGCTGTTTTAATCGACTCGCTTTGCCTAATGGTGACGACTGAACTAGTCATAGCTTCTAAAACCGAGGAATCGGGTGATACCCCCTCAACAAAGCATCTCATCAGTCTGGATTTCGTTATGATTCCTACTACTTTTTTATCTTCATCTATAACAGGCAGTCCATCAATTCGGTACTGCTGGAGCAGTAGAATGGTATCTCTTAAGGTGTTATCGGGAAAAACAGTATAAGGTTTCGGTGTCATCCACTTCCAAACCGGATCTGCGTTATCCAGTTCTCTTAATCTCTCATAATCCTTGATCATCTTTTCATTCTCCTTTTAAAAGAATGTTTTATTTAGGAAGCAGCCTTTCGAAAAACGCTGGCTAATGAAGATCTTTTTCCTGTACACTTGAAAAACAAAGTCGTTCATTGAAGGACCGTTTCAAATGATTTCTATATTATGGTCTTTTATTGGCACATGAAAGACCCTTTCTCAAATCGAATCTCTATTTTGGGCTTATTTTTTAAAAAAAAATTATTAAAGAATAAATCTACTATTATTGTACAATACAATTTTTTTAAAGCGTATACAACCTCCAAATTGGAAGGAAGTACATAAAAACAGCGGTCCCATTGGGATTCCGCTGTTTTCTTTTTATTATCATAGTCCGCTGAGCCTCTTCTGGCCTCTTTCCGCAGGCTCCTTGGCGCAATATTTCTGCGAGGCCAGCTCTTGGTCCCTTTTCCCGACGGAGTCTCGCAATCAAATTTGGGCCATTTAACATGAAACTGATTATTATTTAAACAGTTCTACCTTATACGCATCTAAGACCATTTTAGGTACGAAGAATCTCGCTGTTAACAACGGGTCTACAATTTGTGAAATCTGGCTCTGCCCCACTGCACTCATCAGCATAGTAAGATGGCTTAGAGTCAGGTCAGTGTATGGCAATAGGAAATCAATCATTTCTTCAACCGCTGTTTTTGCCGCCTCATCCAATGTAGGAGCAGAAACAATCATTGCGAGCCCTTCCTCTGAAATTAAGAGAGGATTTTTTAGAGAATGTCCTTTTATTACCTCAAGCGTTACGGTAACTTTCGCTGGAATCTCAATTCCTGATACTCCCACTTCACCGTCTCCCATGGCTGCATGTAAATCGCCAAGCGCAAAAAGGGCTCCTTCAGCAAAGACAGGGAAATAAATAGTCGCACCCTCTGTAATGAGTTTAGTGTCCATGTTGCCGCCGTGTGCACCGGGTGTTCCGCAGGAAACAGGCTCTCCCTCAGGAGCGACACCAATTACACCAATCATTGGATTTAAAGGGATATGTAATCTTTCATTAAAAATTGCCTTCCCGTCCTGGATTGGAATCATCTTGGCTTCAAACTTCTCAAGTCTGTGTCCCATAACCCCAAGATCAGGCCCCACTGTCAAAACACCCTCTTGGCCCAATTCGATTTTTTCAATTTTAACAGCGAGAATATCGCCCGGCTCTGCAGATTCTACATATATAGGTCCTGTTGCAGGGTTGATTTGATTCCAATCTATAGAATTGATTTCTGTGTCGTTAGAAGTAATTTGATTTTGAAAGCAATCGTATGTCTCTATGATAACTTGTGAACCGGAGCTAATCTTTTGAATGGGCTCGTTGTCTTTACTGAATGCATAAATAGAATTTTTGCACGCTATTGTTTCAGCCATATTTTATTCCTCCCCAAAATTTGTTTTTAATTATACTCGTTTTCTTAGTTTCGTCAAACTATTAAAATAAATACAAAATATCATTATACTTTACAGCTTAAAAGCAAACACGTGTAAAAGGAAAAAGATATTTCTGAAAATATTGACAAGATTAAAAAGTAGAATTAAACTGTTAACAGTTAACTTTTGAAAGGAGGAGAACTTTCAATCACATGATTATCCAGCTCCCCACATTACAAGAAGAAGCAATCCGCAATATAAAAAAACTGATTATTGAGGGAAATCTGAAATTAGGTTCCCGTATTAACGAGGTAGAAGTATCTGCTCACCTTAATATTAGTCGGGGACCAGTAAGGGAAAGCCTGAGAATTCTTCAACAAGAAGGACTGGTAACCTACGTTCCAAGAAAAGGTATGTTTGTTACAGAATTAAAAGAACCGGATATTCATGAAATTTATAATATTCGCTTCCATCTTGAAAAAAGCGCAATTGAGCTAGGGTATGACCAATTAACCGATCAACATATCAACCAGTTCGAACAATTGATAGAGAAAATGAAATTCTTCTCCTTAGAAAACCGTAAGGATATGCTGGTCCAGCTTGACCATGACTTTCATGAGTTAATTATCAATCTCCCAAACTATCAGCGATTAAAGAAAAATTGGGAATCCTATAATGCATTAATCGAGTTAATTTTTGCCCAGGTTTTTGAGCTGGGAAGCGAAAAAGTGGAAGATTTGCCTCAAAGCCACGAAATATTGGTAGATGTTTTGAAAGAAAGAAATAAAGAAAAATTTATTAAAGTTTTAGAAAGCCATTATTTTCAGGGAAAAGAAAATCTTCTTGCTGTCTGGAATTAATGAGAAATTATTAGATAGGTTTTTAGGGGGTATTTAAGTGGAGAAATTACAAACACACGCCCAGGGCGCTGCCCAGGCTAGTTCAGGAAAGAGTGAATATCGGCAAGAATTAAACAGGGTTTTAACATTTAAAGATTTATTAATCTACGGAATGGTTTTTATGGTTCCGATCGCACCGATGAGTGTGTATGGAATCGTTTCGCAATCAAGCTTTGGAATGGTGCCTTTAGTTTACCTCGTTGGTATTATTGCAATGGTTTTTACAGCATTAAGCTACAGCAGAATGAGTAAGGAATTTCCAATCGCAGGTTCCGTTTATGCTTATGTGCAGCGGGGATTAAATCCTCATATCGGCTTCTTGGCTGGATGGATGATCCTCGTCGATTACATCTTAGCACCCGCGCTGCTTTACGCTTTTTCCGGTATGTGGCTCCACAGTCTTGTCCCATCCGTTCCTTCTATTATATGGGTAGTACTTTTTATCGTGATTAACACTCTAGTTAACGCAAGAGGAGTACAGCTTGCCGCAAAAACAAATTTTGTTTTATTGGGTGTTGAAATTATAGCCTTATTCATTTTTATTGGTTATGCAGTTAAGTTTGTTTTTGTTGATGGCCTTGGAACTGGCGGGTTCTCCTTGTCACCAATTTATCAGCCAGAGCACTTGAATCTTGGATTTATTGCTACTGCTACTTCTATTGCGGTTTTAGCTTCCTAGGTTTTGACGGAATCAGTACTTTAGCAGAGGAAACGAAAAATCCTCAGAAAACAGTTGGCCGCGCTACAGTAGCTGCCCTCATCATTCTTGGATTAATTTTTATGGTACAAACCTATATGGCTGCGCTTGTTCATCCTAAATATGCAAATCTTGATCCTGATATGGGATTCTTCGATATTGCGAAACAAGCTGGCGGTCCATTCCTTTATTACATGTTAATCATTGTAAACATTATAGCAGCTGGAATTGCCAATGCACTTGCAGCACAATCAGCCATTTCACGTATTCTATACTCCATGAGCCGTGATAAGCTATTGCCTGGATCATCATTCTTAGGAAAAATTCATCCAAAGTATAAGACTCCATTTAACGCAACTCTTTTTGTCGGACTTTTATCATTGATTGTTGCTAATGTCTTGAAAATCGATACAATCATTAAATTTGTTAACTTTGGTGCCTTAACTTCTTTCATGCTATTGAACATTACTGTTTTTACTTACTTCTATATTAAAAAGAAAGAACGTGGATTAGGCGCATTTTTAAAATACGTTCTCTTCCCTCTTTTAGGGTTCGCCATCATAGCCTATGTTTGGTCAGGTTTTGATAAAGTGACTTTCATGGTTGGATTCAGCTGGCTGGCAATTGGAATAATCGTTGGCGCTGTTAAATCAAAAGGCTATAAAATAGTTCCTCAATTAAAAGATTTGTAAGATAACCTAGCTCTGCCAGCCATGTTGCAACGGCAGAGCTTTCGTTATACATATTTATTTTTGGGCTTTGTTAAAGAATATTGTGGATTTTCCACTATGTGATTGAAGCGTAAGGCGCGAGACTCCAGCGGGAAAAGCGAGCGCCGAGAGCGAACATCAACATTCAAATTTAACAGAGCCTTATTTTTAAAAAAGAAAGGTGGAAAATAAAATGTACGCACAATCTAAAGTTGTACCTTTAAGTAACGGTTTTCATGTTTGGACTAGAAGAGTGGGAGAAAGCCCAATTAAAGTTTTATTGCTCCATGGGGGACCTGGATGTACGCATGAATACCTGGAATGCTTTGAAAACCACCTGCCTCCGGAAGGAATCGAAATTTACTTCTATGATCAGCTTGGTTCCTATCATTCTGATCAGCCAGATGATGTAAAGCTTTGGGATATCGACCGTTTTCGAGAAGAAGTAGAAGAAGTAAGAAAATATCTTAATCTTGATGACTTCTATCTATTTGGATCCTCTTGGGGCGGCTTTTTAAGCATTGAGTATGCTTTAAAGTATCAAAACAATCTTAAAGGTTTAATCATTTCCAATATGACAGCAAGCATTGCTTCTTATGTAGAATATATTAACCACCTGCGTGACCAGCTTCCTGCTGAACTTGTCGCAAAAATGAAGCAATATGAAGCACAGGGCGACTTTAAAAATCCTGAGTATGAGGAATTGGTTGATAAATATCTGAACAAGCAGCATGTTTGCCGTCTTGATCCTTGGCCAGACTCCGTTGTAAGAGGCTTTGCCCATATGAATGAGCAAATTTACAATACCATGCAGGGACCGAATGAATTTATGGTAAACGGAACCTTTAAAGACTGGAACCGTTGGGAAGATATTCACAATATTACTGTCCCTACCCTTCTGCTTGGCGGTAAATATGACACAATGAATCCAGAAGATAAAAAGGAAATGGGAAGACGCATTCCAAATTCCCGCGTAGGCATCTGCCCTAACGGCAGCCATCTATCCATGTGGGATGATCCAGAAGTTTACTTTAACTTCATTAAAGAATTTATTAAAGATGTTGAAGCAGGCCGCCCTGTTAAAGGCGAAGCTGAACCGGCAGCAAAAGCTTAATATGTTTTGAAAAAGACTCCTTTTTTGGAGTCTTTTTTTGATTGACTCATCTTTTAAAAAGGATGAGTCAGTTAAATAATACGAGCTGGAATGCTCAGCTGTAATATTTTGTTCAAAATGTTTTGACGGAATTGTGAAACCACGCACAAACCCCCCTCAAATTAAAATCATTAAACTATAATGACAATGTAATCACATTATTAATATTAATTCATAAAGGGGTCTTCAAAATGTTTAATCAAACTTTAAGGGAAAACAAAGTCTCTGCTATCATTCTTGCTTTCATTCGTTTATACGTCGGCTATGCCTGGTTCGAAGCGGGCCTTCACAAAATCACTGGCGGATTTGATGCTTCAGGATTTTTAAAAGGCGCGATCGGCAATCCAGTAAAAGGTCCAGACGGAAGCATTCTTTACGGAACATATCTTACTTTCTTAAAAAGCTTCGCTCTTCCTAATGCTCACATCTTCAACGTTTTAGTTCCTTGGGGCGAGTTACTTGTAGGTATCGGCTTGATTCTTGGATGCTTAACTACAGCTGCAATGTTCTTCGGTTTAGTGATGAACTTCTCTTATCTAATGGCTGGCACTATCTCTTCTAACCCAATGGATATCCTGCTAGGTGTTATTATCTTAGCTGCAGGCTTCAACGCTGGAAAAATTGGCTTAGACCGCTGGGTGATTCCTTTCATCCGCAAAACTGTATTAAAAGGAAACAATCATACTGTAAAACAAAGTGCATAAATAAGAAAATCACCTTACTCCAACCGGGTAAGGTGATTTTCTTATTCAAGGCCAAATCTCAGTCTTTCATCCGGAAAATTGCCCTAAGACTGCCTGTCATGGACAAATTTCGGAATCAGCCTTGAAAATATCTAATACAAAAGCACCTTACTCAACGGGAGTAGGTGCTTTTAATGAAAAGTAATTTTTGAAGTTGCTATGGGGTAATGGGGTGAAATGGAGCGGAAGTGTGTAGTTTTAAACTAGAACGCTGTTTTTTAGAAATTCCACAGCTTGCACTTCATTAATTCCTTTGATTAATTCTAATTCACCCAAAAATATTTTCTTGGCATTCTCGAGCATTTGCTTCTCAACGGAATTAAGTGACTTTTCTTTTTTAATCCTTAATAAATCCCGAAATACTTCGGCACCTTCTTTTAATTTTCCGGTCCTCATTTTATCGGTGTTGATTTTGAATCTTTGTTTCCATGGCAATGACAAATCTGATTCTCCATTGTGGAAAATGTCTAAAACATTCTCCATATAATCCTCGTCTGCAACTAAACGAATATTGGAATTGTCGATCTTCTTAAGGGGAATCATCACCTGCATGGTATTCCCGTAGATTTTGATAACAAAATATTTTTGTATCTCTCCCTGGATCTCTTTTTCTTCAATTCCTTCAATAGTTCCTGCACCGTGCATCGGATATATAATGTTGTCGCCAATTTCGAACAAATTCATCCACCTCCGTTAAACTCCTTTAATCATAGCACTTTTTTAAAAAATAATCAAATAATATATATTATCACTGTTCAAAAGCACTCGTCAATAGTTTTTGCTCATTTGTTGAATTTTTTTTAAATCCTATCCTCACCTTAAAGTAAGCGGTTTCAAAACATTAAAATAAAGCTGCTCATTGCTGAACAGCTTCCAAAATAAAATCCGGTTATTCCACATACTCCACACTCGCAATATAGGGTAAATTACGATACTTTTGACGAAAATCTATCCCATATCCCACAATAAATTCATCAGGTATAACAAAGCCAACATAATCTACAGGCAAATCAACTTTTCTTCTCTCAGGTTTATCCAAAAGGGTACAAATCTTTATTTGTTTTGGCTTATGTATTTTTAAGTGATCGAGCAAAAAGTGCAATGTAAGACCGCTGTCAATAATATCTTCAACCACTACTACGTTCTGGTCTGTTATATTAGCATCAAGATCTTTTAAAAGTTTTACCTTCCCGGACGTTTCAGTGTCATTTCCATAGCTGGAGACCGAAATGAAATCGACTGCTATCTCTCCCTTCATCTTGCGAATCAAATCCGCAGCAAAAACAAAAGAACCTTTTAGTACAACAATGAAGGTTATAGGCTCTTGGCTAAAGTCGTTTTGAATTTCTCCTGCAAGCTGTTTTACCCTTTGTCTGATTTCCGTCTCGGTAATCATTCTTTTTTTGATTTTATAACCCATTCCCTCACCCCTATATTCCTTTTATCGTATTTTCCCCTATTTTTCCACTGATTAATCTTGCAGCTCTCAAGCCTTTAAGATCATGCATGTCATATTCTGTTCAAAATGTTTTGACGGAATTGTGAAACCATGCACAAACTCCCCTCAAATTAAAATCATTAAACTATAATGACAATGTAATCACATTATTAATATTAATTCATAAAGGGGTTTTTAAAATGTTTAACAAAACTTTAAGGGAAAACAAAGTCTCTGCTATCATTCTCACTTTCATTCGTTTGTACGTTGGCTATGCCTGGTTCGAAGCCGGCCTTCACAAAATTACCGGCGGATTCGATGCTTCAGGATTTTTAAAAGGCGCGATCGGCAATCCAGTAAAAGGTCCAGACGGAAGCGTTCTTTACGGAACATATCTTACTTTTTTAAAAAGCTTCGCTCTTCCTAACGCTCACATCTTCAACGTTTTAGTACCTTGGGGCGAGTTACTTGTCGGTCTTGGCTTAATTCTTGGATGCTTAACTACAGCTGCAATGTTCTTCGGTTTAGTGATGAACTTCTCTTATCTAATGGCTGGCACTATCTCTTCTAATCCAATGGATATCCTGCTCGGTGTTATAATCTTAGCTGCAGGATTTAATGCTGGTAAAATCGGTTTAGACCGCTGGGTAATTCCTTTCATCCGCAAAACAGCTTTAAATGGAAATAACAATACTGTAAAACAAAATGTTTAACCTTTTTGCATAAGTAATATAAATCGAAAAGCACCTTATTCCTAATGGATAAGGTGCTTTTATTAGTTAGCCTTTACTCCCTGAAACTGTGCATTCTGTTGATTTAGGAGAAAAGGTGAAAATACTGCTTACAATTATTAGAGCGAATAGAAGAACAAGCCAAATCCTTAGAAGCAATGAATTTTTCACCGGCTCCCTGCCCCTTTCAGGAATCGGCTCTTTCGAGTTAGTTCGATTCTTCAAGCCACTTCATAACAGTTCTGCGGAAGGAAAAATATTCTTTCAAGTGCTCCGTGCCTTATTTTCATCAAGCATGATTATCACCTTGCGAATGTATTTATAGGTTTTTTATTTGGTATTCTTGAATTATTCCTTTATATCTTTTGCATCATGCCTGGTCTTTAAATCAAGATACATAACCGCATAACCAACTGAGAAGAACAAAGTTGTAAATAAGCTTGTCAAGTTGGTAATAATCGAATTTAAAACACTATTCCCAAGAACGGCCGAGAAGGTTCCCTGTACAACTAAACTGATTGCGGCAACGATTAAATAAAACACAATATAAAGACCAAGAGTTGCCCAGGTACGTTTCCTCGAAAGTCTCCAGCTCCGTCCAAAGCCTGGTGACTTTTTATCAAGGACAACCGAAGCAAAATAAAAACTCCAGCGAGTTAACAATAAACCTATCCCCAAGGCAAAGCCCAAAAATAAAATAATGCCGAGGAGGACTCCCAAAAAGGGATTGGCCATGGCCCCTAAAAAGCTAATTAAACCGATAATAATTCCTGGAACAATGATCAGTCCTGTAACGATTAAAACGAATAAAAGTGTGCTGCCAAGCATCGGCCAAAAGCGGGAAAAGCCTTCTTTTAACACTAAACGGACCGTAAACTCTTCATTCCTGCGAATATGATTTATCACAAACAGAATAGCGGCATCGGTAACCGGAAAGAAAACAAGACTTATCACACCGACTACTATCAATCCCCAATCGGCACTAATGCTGCTGGAATTTATCGTTCCATTAGTACCTTCTTTAAAACCGGATATAATCTGTTCATACCAGGCGCCACCGCTGCCAGGTTCCCTTATAAAGCTTTGTCCTGAAAAAAGCTGAACAATCGCTTCAAGGAGGAAAACAGGTCCCATAATAATAAGTAAAATCATGAGCAAATCCTTAAAATGCGCCTTACTCAACGAAAAAGTATGATTCAGAATTTCTCCAAATCCCATTGGTTTCGTAAATCTATTTTCCAATCGAAAACCCCCTAAAAAGTAAAAATAAGTATGACTTATTTTATCATTAATCAAATGTTTTGAGAGAAAAAGTAAAACAAAGAAAATAATTACAAAAATATTCAAAATCGGCTCTCAGAAAAAATCGATTTTCTTGGCGGGAATTTATGATAAATTGTTAAAAGTGATTTTACTAGGCCGCAGATCCTCAGTTTCCAACGGGGCTCAGGCTTTTAAGATTTATTCCTTAAAATCGAAAGTGATGTTACCTAGGTTTCCTTTAGCTGCCTTCCTCCTCCTGTCCCTGCAAATAGCCCATTAGCTTTTCCTGTAATAATTTGTTCAAAATGTTTTGACGGAATTGTGAAACCACGCACAAACTCCACTCAAATCAAATTCGTTAAACTATAATGACAGTGTAATCACATTATTAATACTAATTTATAAAGGGGTCTTCAAAATGTTTAATCAAACTTTAAGGGAAAACAAAGTCTCTGCTATCATTCTTGCTTTCATTCGTTTATACGTTGGCTATGCCTGGTTCGAAGCTGGCCTTCACAAGATCACTGGCGGATTTGATGCTTCAGGATTTTTAAAAGGCGCGATCGGCAATCCAGTAAAAGGTCCAGACGGAAGCATTCTTTACGGAACTTACCTTACTTTCTTAAAAAGCTTCGCTCTTCCTAACGCTCACATCTTCAATGTTTTAGTACCTTGGGGCGAGTTACTTGTAGGTATCGGCTTGATTCTTGGATGCTTAACTACAGCTGCAATGTTCTTCGGTTTAGTGATGAACTTCTCTTATTTAATGGCTGGCACTATCTCTTCTAACCCAATGGATATCCTGCTTGGTGTCATTATCTTAGCTGCAGGCTTTAATGCTGGTAAAATCGGTTTAGACCGCTGGGTGATTCCTTTCATCCGCAAAACAGCACACAAAGAAAACAATCATACAATCAAACAAAATGTCTAATATAAAAATCACCTTACTACAACCAGGGTAAGGTGATTTTTTTATTTATGCTCTTTCTAAAATAATAGCTATTCCCTGGCCGCCACCGATGCATAGTGAAGCAAGTCCATATCGTGCTCCACGAAGCTTCATTTCAAGGGCGAGCGAATAAGTAATCCGAGCACCGCTTGCTCCTACTGGATGACCGAGTGCTACCGCTCCTCCATTGACATTTACTTTCTGCGGATCAACTTCCAGCGCTTTCATGACAGAGATTGATTGGGCCGCAAAAGCCTCATTAAATTCAATTAGATCGATATCATTCCATGTCAGTCCTGCTTTTTTCAATGCAGCCTGACTCGCCGGAACAGGACCAAAACCCATTATATTAGGATCTACTCCTGCAATTCCCCATGAAACGATTCGTGCTAAAGGCTCAATATCCTTTCTTTCCTTTAAAAAGGACTCTGAAGCCAAAACAACTGCTGCAGCTCCATCATTAATGCCGCTTGCATTTCCGGCAGTGACGGTACCGTCTTTTTTGAAGGCTGGTTTTAATTTTGCAAGATTATCGAAATTGATGTCTGGACGAATATGTTCATCCTCGGAGACTACTGTTTGCTTATTTCTTTTACCAGTTATCGTTACTGGTACAATTTCCTGCGCAAACCGGCCAGATTGCCTTGCCGCAGCGGCTTTCAGATGCGAATTCATGGAAAACTCATCTTGTTCCTCGCGAGTGATAGTATATTTCTCGGATAGATTTTCTGCTGTGATCCCCATGCCGCAGCCAATATACTCATCTGTTAGTGTCGACCAAAGCATATCGTCAATTGGAGGAGCGCCGTTTGGAGAGCCAAACCTAGTGCCTCTCAGGACATGCGGCGACTGGCTCATATTTTCTGTCCCTCCAGCTACAGCTGTTTTGGCATCACCCAGTATCATTGTCTGGGCACTAGAAACAATAGCCTGCAGACCTGATCCACAAAGCCTGTTCACTGTAAGCGCAGGTGTTTCCACCGGGATTTCGCTTTTCAAGGCAATATGACGAGCCAGATAGGATGAGGCCTTCGTTGTATGAATGACATTTCCAAATGCTACATCTTCAATTTCCGTTGGAGACAGTCTGCTTCGTTTTAAGGCTTCGTTTGCAGCCGTTACGGCAAGATCAATATCACTTACATCTTTTAGAGAACCGCCGAATGAACCAAAAGGCGTTCTTGCTCCGTTAATAATATAAATAGATTCCAATTTTCTCTCTCCCCTTTAGCTTTTAGATTTTAATAGGATGATTTTGCCGAAGTAAGGTCTTCTGAATTTTACCGATAGATGCCCTTGGGAATTCCTCCACACTTTAAAATGGGATAGCTGCTCTGCACAAAATGCTCTTATTTCTTCCTCTGATAAGTTAGAAATATACGCAATAATTGCTTCCTATCTCAAATTATCTGGAACTCCAATTACAGTACAGTCGGTTACCCCCTTGATAGCTTGATATAACATTTTCTATTTCTATAGAAGAAACATTTTCTCCTGCTCTTTTAATCAAATCTTTATACCGGTCTACAAACCAGATCAATCCTTCCTTGTTTCTATAGCCCATATCACCTGTATTCTACCCCTGAACCATATTTGTTCATGAAAGGAATGAAAAGTGCGGATAGAAAATGCTGTAAGAACATCCCGAGTTTAAGCTGATTATTAGTGCTGTTAGCAATTTGTAAGAGCTATATGAGGATTCAATCTGGCAGGTAAATACTATTAATCTTCCTCTTGTAATATTTTGTTCAAAATGTTTTTACGAATTTGTGAAATGATGAGCAAACTCACCTCAAATCAAAATTAATAAACTATAATAACAGTGTAATCAAGTTATTAATATTAATTTTCCTAAAGGGGTCTTTAAAATGTTAAACCAAGTCTTAAGAACAAACAAAGTCTCTGCTGTCATTCTCACTTTCCTTCGTTTATATGTTGGCTATGCCTGGTTTGAAGCCGGCCTCCACAAAATTACCGGCGGATTCGATGCTTCAGGATTTTTAAAAGGCGCTATCGGCAATCCAGTAAAAGGTCCAGACGGAAGCATTCTTTACGGAACTTATCTTACTTTCTTAAAAAGCTTCGCTCTTCCTAATGCTCACATCTTCAACGTTTTAGTTCCTTGGGGGGAATTCCTAGTCGGTATCGGCTTAATTCTTGGATGCTTAACTACAGCTGCTATGTTCTTCGGTTTAGTGATGAACTTCTCTTATCTAATGGCTGGCACTATCTCTTCTAACCCAATGGACATTCTGCTTGGTGTCATTATCTTAGCTGCAGGCTTCAATGCTGGTAAAATCGGTTTAGACCGCTGGGTTATTCCTTTCATCCGCAAAACTGCAATTAAAGAAAACAACCATATCGCAAAACAAAATGTTTAATAGCTAACAATATAAAAACTATGATTCTAGTCACAGGTTGTTCAAAATGATTTTACAGAATTGTGAATGGTTGGAAAAATCGGCTTCAAAGTCAACTAAACAAACTATAATAACAACATAAACACATTATTAATATTAAATTATAAAGGGGTCTTCAAAATGTTTAACCAAGTCTTAAGAACAAACAAAGTCTCTGCTGTCATTCTCACTTTCCTTCGTTTATATGTTGGCTATGCCTGGTTTGAAGCCGGCCTGCACAAAATTACCGGCGGATTCGATGCTTCAGGATTTTTAAAAGGCGCGATCGGCAATCCAGTAAAAGGTCCAGACGGAAGCATTCTTTACGGAACTTATCTTACTTTCTTAAAAAGCTTCGCTCTTCCTAATGCTCACATCTTCAACGTTTTGGTTCCTTGGGGCGAATTGCTTGTCGGTCTTGGCTTAATTCTTGGATGCTTAACTACAGCTGCTATGTTCTTCGGCTTAGTAATGAACTTCTCTTATTTAATGGCTGGCACTATCTCTTCTAACCCAATGGACATTCTGCTTGGTGTCATTATCTTAGCTGCAGGCTTCAATGCTGGTAAAATCGGTGTAGACCGCTGGGTGATTCCTTTCATCCGTAAAACAACATTAAAAGGAAACAACCATACTGTTAAACACAATGCTTAATTGATAGTTAGAAATGATCTTTTTGTAAACATTGTTGCTCTTAACGCTTGTAAGTGCCCAATAATCACGGGGTTATTCGGACTACACTAGCATTTCCATTAGCCTTTCTGTCCGAATCACGGCGCTATTCGGACTCCACCGGCTGATACAGGAGCCTTTCTGTCCGAATCATGACTTCATTCGGACTCCTCCGGCTGATCCAAGAGCCTTCCTGTCCGAATCACTGGGCGCGCCATTTTTGTTTAAAAATATACAAATGACGGCCTCTTTTAAAGGAGGCCGTCACTGATAATATAATTCTATTGCACTTGCAGGCTTACATCATCCACAAAGAAGTCGGTTGGGTTGCTGCTGTCATTCGTACCTTTAAAGGCAATTTGGACAGTCTGCCCTTTGTAATTTAGGAGACTGTAGCTTCGCAGCACCCAGCCGGACGCTGTTCCATCATTCAAGGTTAACAATGTTGCGAGTGCGGAGCCGCTTGTATTGCGAACCTGTGCGTAGAAATAATCATAGGCATGGCTTGTTTCTGTTGTAGAAACATAAGTCCAGAACGTTAGCGTCGCACTTGTTGCGGTAGAAGGAATCGTAACAGTTTGATAGATTGTATCCGTACTGCTGTTATATCCATTTAGATAAGCTGAGTAGCTGCCTGTATGCGGACGGGATGTATCAACGAGCTGATAGCCGCCAATACTAGATTCGGTCCATGGTGATTGGCCGCTTTCAAAACCGCCATTTGTAATTAGTTGAGTGACAGTGCCACCTCCGCCTGTTCCTCCGCCGGATGAGGATCCGTTGATATCGCGAATCAAGTTATAAGCATCAGGAGTCCCAATACCTGAAGCCATATCATAACCAGTTGTTGCCGGATAGTACAGGTTACTTCCGCTTGTGACATCGTGGAAAGCGTTATAGGTTTGAGTTGTATTAAACATCTTATAAAGTGTAGGGTTTGCCTGGCCAAGGTTTCCCTTACCGTTTGCTGCTGCATATTGGTTATTGAGCGCAGCAATACCCGCCCATAACGGTGCTGCCGCTGATGTACCGCCGACTACAGTCCAGGCTCCCTGGCTATAGATGGAATATCCAGTGCTTGGATCAGCATCTGCTGATATGTCCGGAACCTCACGTTTTCCGTTCGAGTAACTATTTTGCACACCAGTACCAGACTGGAACGAAGGCATTGCATAGACTTTTGACAGACCGCCGCCTCCACCAGTTTTATTGGTGCTGTTAGCCCATACTGATTCTGAACTGTAAGAGGATCCGCTTAAGTTCAGATGAGTTCCGCCAACACCTGTTACATATGGGTCGTTTGCTGGGCTGTCGACCTCTAAAGTAGAACCGCCGGAATCATAAGCTCCATTGTCACCTGATGCAGCAAAAATACTTTGTCCCTGGGTAGCATATTGCTGGAATATGGTATGCAGGCTGTTCATTGTAGCACTGGAAGCATGCTGTTCACCGATTCCCCAGCTGACAGAAATTGATTTTGATTTATTATCAGTTGCTATTCTTTGATAGTTATCAATTAGGCCTTGATCTGTGTTTGGCGCTTCATAAACGACTACCTGTGCTTTTGGTGCAATCGCGTTGATTACCTCAATATCCAGTTCTACTTCGACTTCACCCTGGCCAGCTGCACCGCTATATCCATCAACGTATACATTTGTAGGCGCAGGGCTTCCAAGACCATAATAATTACTATAGGAAGTAATATTCGAAGCCTTATATCCATCAAGTTCCATTACTGCTACTGTTTGGCCTGATCCTGTATAGCCGGCACTTGCCAGCGGGCTGACATCATAAGCCCCTTTCAACTCAGTTGGAGTATAACCGCCAGACGGGCCGCTGCCCACTCTTGGGTTAACAGCTGCGGGCTTATTACTTACTTGAGGTGATTGTTTTCTGACTTTAGGATGTGTGTAGTGCGCCTCATTATTAAGACCTTCTACATCGGTAATGACTCCCTCAAATTCTGCAGGTATCTCAGGAGCCTGTTCATTCGCAAAATAGTTCTGCCCTTTGGAATTTTTATAGTCATTGATGGTTACTGCAAATGCATCTTCCATCTGTCCGGTTGTTCCATTAACTGTGATAAAAGCATTGTTGGATGATACACCCTGAACTTCAAATCCTTTGCTTTTTAAAAAACTTTTTACATTCTCGACCGTTTGATCCGTCGGGCCAAATTGACTTCTAAATTCTTCAGGTGTTAGGTACTGCTTGTAATTTGGGGAGGAAGGGTCATTGAGACTTGCAATAAAGCTATCCAGCTTATCACTGTTTCTTAATTGCAGGGCCACCGTTAAGGAAGCCTTTGTACTGCGGCTGGTATGGCTAATCAGCTTTCCATGTGCTGCTGCCATTGGCGCTGCACCTTTTAACTGAACGTGGCTGGGAGCTGCAGCGTAGCTTGGACCTCCTGACATGCCCAGTGTCAGGCTTAGTACGGACGCAGCAAGTGGCATTAAAACTTTACTTCTTTTCATTTTTTCACCTCTCCATTTCCCCAAACAAAAAATCTCCAACGTGGCACATTTTTACCAGTCTGGCGGCCCGACTGCCGTGGAATCGTTTGCTGTCTTTCTTTAGGCTCGTGGCTTTGCGTCACCATCTTTCAATGGTTTTGCTTTTTCATTTGGAATAATTTTTCCGATTATCTAGCATTTTAGCTAGTTAAAAATACCAAGTATATAAGTCTATAAGCATATTTACAATTAAAATTTGATGAGAAAACGAAGAGAGTCATAGGGAAATCAGCACTTCTGTCGAGTGGGATGTTTTATCGCATCAGCCAATACTCCTGAAACGAAATTTTCCCAACCTCTATGTCGTCCTAAAGTCTCATACAACCGACATTAAACTTGTCACTTTTCAACAAAAAAAGGCAGTACAAAAGACCGATTAAGATGCTCTTTTTCCTATGTTCAATAAACTGTCACAATTCTCAGCAAACACCCCTGCCCTTTTGAACCTTTTTTTCTTATATAGAAGGTGAAAGGGTGGTGCAATTAAATGAATTTAAAATCGGGTAATATTGCAGGGTTTGAGGAATATTCACAGTTCTCATCACTTAAGGAATTTAACACTCATTATGAAAAGTGGCTGTCAATACATAAGGGTGATTTTTCAAAAGGTGAATTGGTAGGGTTAAAACGTCTTGTCCGTTTCGCCGCTAAGGTTCCTGGAGTCTGTAATGCAAAGATTGGTACTATTTTAAAAGCAATTAATGAGGACTATCATGATAATGGTATCTCACGATCTACATTTAAGCGAATGATACAAAAAGCTAAAGATTTAGGCCTCCTTACTGTTCATGAAACAGAAAGAAAAAATGGATCCCAATCAAGCAATTTATATATTTTTAATCGTTTTCCATCAAATGAACCACCCAAAGAGGAAAAAATGAACCACCATAATGAAACCATTAATCTTTTAAAAACTAATAATCAAAAGATAATAAAACGTCAGGAAGAAAAGCCCCAAGAATTAGATCACACTTTTGTCAGTGATAGAGTTCCCCAGCCTTTTATTCAAGTGGCAAAGTACTTTTTTCCAGAAGCGAAAACCATCGAAGAATATTGGCATATGGTCCTGGTTGCAGCATATCGGAATAATTACGAGAAGGAAAAGGATTGTGTTCTTGATATTGCCATTCGATCTTTCCAGCAGCTCATTCGAAAAATAAAAACAGCCAAGGGAGTAAAACAGCCAATTGCTTACTTCTACGGCATATTGGATAACAAATTTGAAGAGCTTTTTGTTCAGGAGTTATTTGAATTGGCAAATTGAGGAGTACTTTGGGGAATTAGTATTTTCAAATAGGATACATTAAAAAATGAGCAATATAAATTGCTCAAAACCTTGCAGGGAGTGATGTATCATGGCTAGAAACAAACTTTTGGTTCCTGGATCCGAGAATGCTCTGGATCAGATGAAAGAAGAAATCGCCAGCGAGTTTGGAGTTCAACTTGGTGCTGATACGACCGCACGGGCAAACGGTTCAGTCGGAGGAGAAATGACAAAGCGTCTTGTCGCCTACGGTGAACAGGCTTTAAGAAATCAGCAGGGCCGATAACCCTTAGATTTCAAAAAGAGCTGCCCCGTGAAATGCGGGGCACTCTTTTCCTGATGTTTAAGCCAAAGTTTGTTATAAATTTTATTTCAATGAAGTTTCCGCTATTTTGTTTTTATTAACGTTGGAGGGGTGTCTCCCTTCAAACCTGCTACAAGGTTGACCGCTCCCAGCATCGCCATTTTATATCGCGTTTCATACGTAGCTGAGCCAATATGCGGAAGTGTAACTACATTGTCCATAAATAGAAGATGATTATCCTCTTCAACTGGTTCCTGAGTAAACACATCTAGTCCTGCACCAAGTATTTTCCCCTCATGAAGGGCTTGAATTAATGCTTCCTCATCCACTGTTTTACCTCTTGAAGCATTAATAAAAATGGCCGTTTCCTTCATAATCTCAAACTGTTTCGCTCCAATTAGTTTTTCCGTTTGTGCATTCAGGGGTGTCATCAAACATACAAAATCGGACTGTTTTAACAGATCCTCCAATGAGCAGTATGTGGCCCCATACTTTTTCTCGGCCTCTTCGTTTCTGGAACGGTTATGATATAAGATGTCCATATCAAAACCGAAATGAGCCCTTTTTGCAAGAGCAGATCCGACGCCGCCCATTCCGATAATTCCTAATACCTTGTGATGCACATCGACACCAAACCATTTTTCTTCTAAAGTTTGTTCCCAGTTGCCTGTTTTTACCCATTGATCCAATTCTGGGATCCTTCTGGCTGTGGCTAAAATTAAACCCATAATTGTATCAGCTACTGTATCATTAAGAACATCCGGTGTATTCGTTGCCATGATTCCTCGTTCAGACAAAGCTTCCATATCAAAATTGTCATAGCCAACTGAAGTATTACAAACTATCTTCAACTCTGGTGCCTGATCCAATAATTCTTTATCTACCTTTAAACCCGACCCCAATATACCCTTCGCGTCCTTTAAGCTCTCGAGAAAAAGAGGATAATTATGCTCATCCAGATTTTCAAAGTATGTAATTTCACAGCTTCCCTGGATAAAATCCAGCACTTTTTGATCAACCTTCTTATAAACGATTACCTTTGGTTTCATAATTAATCCCTCTCTATCATTTGTTTGGAATAATTAAAGTATATATCTCAATATACGTCAGAGCTATATATAAGATCAAAGTTTGGATTTTTATCCACTTAAAATTATATGTTAAAATAAAATGGAGCAAATATATTGGATAAATAAACCTTGGAATTTTAAGTAAAGGAGTAATCGTTTTGGAAACAGTATCCTCCGTATTTAAAAAGAACTTCCATATTGATTTAAGGGAGGTTGATTTTACAAAAAAGCTAAAGTTGAGTACTCTTTTCAGCCTATTCCAGGATATTGCAAGTGAAGCTTCTGCAGATATTGGGTTTGGGATTGAAACCCTGGATAAAAAATTCGGGGTGGCTTGGATCTTAACCCGTATTCGCGTCGAAATAGGAAGGATTCCTTCCTGGGATGAGGAAATTACAATTGAGACCTGGCCGCTTGAACCAAGTAAGATTGAATTCGACCGGGATTATCTTGTGAAAGATAAAAACGGAGAAATTATTATTAGAGCTGTCTCGAAATGGGTCATCATGGATATTAAAGAGAGAAAACTTCGGCGAACTGACGTTATTGGCATCAAATATCCAGAAAACATTACAGAAAGAGCTATTAATGGTAAATTAGGAAAGCTAAAAGCTTTTGGAGAACTTTTACCTGCCTATGACAAGGTTATTGGTTATAGTGATATCGACTTTAATGGCCACTTAAATAATTCTAAATATGTAGATTATATAATGGATTGTTTTCCCGTTGAAGATCATTTAAACTACTCCATCAAAACCATCGATCTCAATTTTAACAATGAAGCATTACCTGGTGAAACGATAACACTTTGCAAGGACACTTCCTTTACAAATAAAAATATAATCTATATTGAAGGTAAAACCGCAGATAAGGTTGTTTTCAAATCAGAGGTTGCCATTGCAGCAAAATAAGAAGCCGTCTCACTATCGTAAAGGGTGTCGTTTTGAGTTCATTTTCAAAAAACATCAAAACCACAGTTAATGGTTACATAGAAAAGGAACGTCTTTATAAAGGCGTTCCTTTCTTCAACTAAAGCTGAAGATTTTAAAATTCCCCTCCCAAACCTGAATTCCTAGAGAAAGTCCTTCTCTCCTTTTGAAATTAAATCACTTCTAGATGGAACTTAATTTAACATATTGATACTTGGCCCTTCACGATTTCTCCATTTTTATCGTTAATATAATCTGTTCCACTCTCACAATTTTCCTTATTCGCCCACTTTATTACATACCTATTATCTCTATGACTTATTGAAGTTACTTTCACCTTCCCCATATTACGAGAATGATATTTCACTACAATATTTTTTGCTTGTTCTTCAGAAACTTTAGGCTTTGAAAAATAATATCCACCAGAGGACAAGATTAGTATTAACATAATAATAATAGTGAATTTCTTCATTCCACCACCTCAAATACATAGACGTTCATTTGGAGTCGGAAGTTTCCTCTATTTTCTTATTTCACTCACATGCCAGTAAGTCAGCACGTGATTGCTCTTATTGGAAAACTCAACCTATCATAATAGTAAAAAATCCACCTAAGCCATAAACAAAGGTGGATTAAATCTTAAATTTTTATTTTAAGTGTATTGCATAGTCCCTCTGATTTAAACCATCTTCAGAGGTGACTCTTACGATTGCGGTACCTGGCAGCGTTGGTGATGGAATGATCACAACTCTTCCATTATCCGCAGCAGTTGCACTGATTTCAGACGTTTTGTTACCCGCTTGGACAGTGTATTCGGTATGTTCGCTGTTAAACCCAGTTATAGATTGTCCATTTAATTGAAGAGTTTCCAATGAAGCGGTTTTGTTATAGTTAACTTCATTTCCTAAAACCTCAAGTTCTGAAAGGGTTATGTTTCCATTCGCACTTCCAGGTGCTTTGCTTGTCATATTGTATCTTATCTTTGTTGTTGAAACAGGATCAAAGGTAATAACGGTTGCCTGGTTTGAAACTTCGGCCCATTTTACATGGAGGTTTGAAACCGGAACATAGCTATTTCCATTCCAATAGTTGACCTCCAATTTAGAAGGCAAGGAATTGGTAGAATTTAAAGTAAAGTACAGATTGGTATTATCCAAATTTTGAGGAGTTTGCCATTGTACTTCTACCCAATCCTGGCTTCTTGCACCTGACATTGCAGGAAGGTTTGCGGTTGCTGCTACTGAATATTTATTTGACCATCCTCCATACTCCTTATTTCCATCAATTAGAGCGGCAGGAACCGTAGTAGCGAGGCCACTAAAGCTTGCTGTTGCTTTTGGCTGGAGCTGCCCGGACATTAATGCTAAATTCGCATTAGCATGGTAGTCGGCAGTTACCCGAATATTCGCCAGTGCCTTTTTCGTTGTTCCAGGGATTTCTCCTGTTACTGAAATTTGGCCTTCCTTTTGATATTCGTCAGGTTTTATTTTTTCCCATATCACTGAAAACCTTTGATTCACTCCGTCTGTATAGACTACATTAGCTGTAAGAGGGAGTGTTGGAGCTGTTCCTGTTGGAACTGCCGTCGAATAGGTTTCAATATTGGATACATCATAAACTGTAACAGCTGCCTCGGCTTTTTCACCTACTCCTGTTACATGGCCTTTTGCAAAATAAACTCCTGGCTGATTACCGGCATCTTTAGAAAGACCCGTCCACTTAACTGGGTACTCCTTGATTGACCCATCTGCATATACTCCTTTCACCTTGCTTGGCAGCTCAGGATTTTTTCCTGCTTTAATACGAATATTAACAGGCTCAAAACCAGCCAAATCATGATTTCCCTTTACTTTATTTGAGAACACCGTAGTGGCTGAAGGCAGCAGCCCATCTGAAGAGGCCGTAATGGTAATAGCTTCCTCATTATTGGAAGACTGAATGATCGCTAATGCTTTGCCATTAAATGCTTCTCTGTGAGAGGCTTTATAGCTTTCAGCACTTTCTTCGCGTCCATTATCCACACCCACCAATTTTCCGCCATTTACCTTGAAATCAATTAAATTATTAGCGCTGGGAACAACAACCCCATTTTCATCAACAACTTCAACAGTCACAAAGGATAAGCTTTTTCCATCGGCATTAATAACTTTTTTATCAGGAGTCAGTTTTAAAGTATATGGTGCTCCTGCCGTAGCAATTTCATCTTTCGCTACTTCTTTTCCATCTTTAATGGCAACAGCCGTTAATTTACCTTGTTCAAACGGTACTTTCCAGGTTAAATGCAGCTTACCTGCACTGCCATTTGGACTTGTATAGCTTCCAGGGAATTTACCATCTTTCACCGTTTTATCATCACCAACAGCTTCAGTTGTTTCTAAATAAGACCGTCCATCGACTGTTTGTTTCGTATCGAATTTTCTTATTCCAAGTGATTTTCCGTTTAAGAACAACTCGACTGTATCGACATTCGAGTAAGCCCACACATCTACTTCTTCTCCTGGTTTATAATCGGTCCAGTTCATTGGTACTAAGTGGACCATTGGTTCTTTTGCCCATTGGCTCTGATAAAGATAATAGGCGTCTTTTTCAAAACCAGCAGTGTCGACTGCACCAAAGAAAGAACTTTTAACCGGGAAGTTATCCCAATATGGAGTCGGTTCACCTAAGTAATCAAACCCCGACCATAAGAACTGCCCTGCAAAAAACTTTCTGTCCCGGTCCTTCTTTAATCCGTATTCCCCGCTGAATGTCCAGGAGGATAGGTTGTTGTCATAAGACGAGGTTCCCATTTGTCCTGGCGTATAATCAACAGCTGTATTTAATGAGCCTGGCTCCTTATAAATTCCTCTTGTAGAAGTTTCTGAGGATGATTCCGATTCAAAAAGAATTAAATTCGGATATTTTTTATGCAACTGGTCTACCGATGAGGCGTTATTGTAGTTTAATCCTAAAGCATCTACTTTCTGGGCAATTTGTTCTTGTACAGAACCGTCTCTTGGTATACTCCTGTATTTATCTGAGCCAATGGTTACTGGCCGTGTTGTATCAATGGAGCGTATATCCTCAATCAATTTTTGGGCAATCGGAACTCCTATTGTTTTTGTGGAGTCCGGAATTTCATTACCAATCGACCATAAAATAATCGATGGCCAGTTCTTTGCACTGTTTACCATTTCTTTTATATCACTGTCACTATACTCGTTAAAAAATCGGGCATAGTCATTGGGTCTTTTAGGTGTAACCCAGGCATCGAATGCTTCGACCATCATCACCAACCCTAATTCATCACAAGCTCTGAGCACATCCTGGGAAGGTGGGTTATGAGAGGTTCTGACCGCATTAACTCCCATGCTTTTCATTATTTTCATCTGTCTGAGCACTGCGTCATAATTTGTTGCTGCGCCAAGCGCCCCTAAATCATGGTGCATGTTCACACCCTGAATTTTTAGGTGTTTACCGTTTAAAAAGAAACCTTCATTAGGATCAAGCTTGAAATACCGGATACCAAATGGGGTAGTATAACTGTCCACTGCTTTTCCATCAATCATTATGTCTGTTTCTAATGTATAAAGATAAGGTTTTTCAGTTGACCAGAGAGTAGGATGATCTACCTTGATGTTATCCTCAAAGCTATTATCTTTACTGTCCAAAGTGGCTGATGATTTATTTTCGGCTACAACATTTCCCTTCGCATCTTTAACTTTGGAAACCAGTACAGCCTCCTGGTTATTGCCACTTTCGTTTGATATGTCGGTCTTAACTTTTACTGTTGCATAGTCCTCTTTAATAGTAGATTCCAAATCCGGGGTAGTAACAAATGTACCCCATCTCTTTACATGGATGTTATCTGTAACAGTTAAGTGTACATCCCTGTAAATACCACTGCCTGAGTACCATCTGCTGGTTGGCAATTGATTTTGTACTTTAACGGCAATTACGTTAGGTGTTTCCCCATCGGTATGTACCCATTCAGTTATATCGTAGCTGAATCCTGTATACCCATATGGGTGCTTGCCCAATAAATGACCATTAATATAGACGGACGAATCCATGTAAACACCATCGAAGTCGATGTTAATTTTTTTATCCTTCATAGATGGCTGTAAAGTAAAAGTTTTACGATACCAGCCCAGACCACCTTCGAGGAAACCTGTCCCCGCTTCAGCAGGCGCCTTTGCAGTCGGATTTTGTTCAATACTCCAATCATGAGGGAGGGATAATGTTCTCCAGGCTGAATCATCAAACGCAGGGTCTTCTGCATTTTCATACTTGCCATCAGGGTCTGTGATATCTTTGGAATTCACTAATACAAACTTCCAGTTTTGATCAAAGTCCAAACTTCTTTGCCCATCGTATTTAACCATTACAGGTGGTGCTTCATTATCATTTGCTGAAACTGTTTGTTGAGGAATCATGCTAGTAACTAATGTCCCAGTCAGCACACATGCAAGAACGCCGAAACGTAAATTTTTAAAGACTTTTCCTTTCATTCTTATCTTCCTTTCCATCCATTTTAGTTTTTTGGAAAAAATCAGCTTTCGTATAGCCCTTTAGGAGGAAGCCCTGGTTTTTCTTATGCGTGCAGAATTTTTTGCATATAAATTCTGATTGGCTTAAAAAGCTAGATTGTAAAACCTAGATTAATCAGAACTACTCTTTCATAATCCCTCAGGAATTTAAAGTTCGCTTGGTCCTTACACTCCTTTATATAATAATTTGTACTCTCTCATATTTCGTTCCCCTAATTAAATGTAACCGTATTCATAATTATACAATTCTAGGAAAATTAATAGGGTTGTATTAACAAGGACTTTTTTGTTATTAACTGGATTATATTGTTATATTTCTGTTAAATTTCGAAAATTACAAAAACATTACTAGCCACCAATATTAAAAATAGGATAATTTACTCTTTCACTTTTATAGACAACCAATATACAAAAAAACCTATCATATTTTGCTAAAGGGCTTCATTTTCTAAAAAGTTGAACCGAAGTAGTGATAGTCGTTTTGACAGTTTTCTCTATTTGAATCCGAATCATCTTTATGCTTCTGGAATTAAAATGAATTCTTAATTTATTAAAAACGGTTCACTTCTTGTAAACCAATGTTCAATATTCTTCTGATGTGTATATTTTTCTGAATATTATGATAAAAAAACCAAGCAGGTATCTTTTTAAGGAGGAAGGCAGATGGCGAGAATTCCTTACGTGGAGTATGAGCAGGCAACTGAAGAGACAAAGCAATGACAGGTTGTGAATATTTATAAGCTTCTTGGCAATCATCCAAAGGCATTACAGGGTTTAATGGGGTTAAGCTTGGCAACTTACCGCTCAGGGGAATTAGATCCCCAATTGGCGGAACTTGTTTACCTGCAGACCTCTGCGCTTAACCAGTGTCACTACTGAATACCGACCCATATTATGCTCGGTCGGAGCGTAGGTTTATCAAAGGAAAAAGTGGAGCAGTTGCAACAATGGAGGGAAAGTTCGGTTTATAGCGAAAAAGAACGGCTGATTTTGGAATACACCGAGGCTTTAGTCAAGGACATCCGTATTTCCGATGATTTGTACAAGCGTGTCGCCGAAATATTTTCTCCAAAACAAATCATTGATATTTGTTTTACCTCCGGGATTTCTGGAATCATCAACCGCATTCATGGCACTTTCCAAACCGAGGTAGATGAACTCACTTTAAACCACAAGTTCGTAAAGGAAAGGCAAAATGCTTTTAAAGAGGATTCTCACCTATAGAAGTGGCCTGCAATTCCTATAAAAGAAAAAGGAAGCATCCTATTTGATAGAGGATACTTCCTTTTATAGTTCCTTGCAGAAATAGGCTGTTACGCCCCGTCTAGCATGGTTTATTTACTAAACCTCTTAAATATTAAGGTGGCATTATGCCCGCCAAAGCCTAATGAATTGGATAGAGCGATTTCTATATCCTTTTTCTTAGCCACGTTGGGAACATAATCTAAATCAAGTTGTTCATCAGGTGTTTCATAATTAATAGTTGGAGGCAGAATTCCTTCCTTAATGGCTAATAGAGAAAAGATCGCCTCAAGGGCACCCGTTGCGCCCAGCAAATGGCCTGTCATCGATTTTGTTGAACTTACGGAAAGACCATAGGCATGTTCTTTAAAAACTTCCTTGATGGCTAACGTTTCATACAAATCATTATAATAAGTGGAAGTTCCGTGTGCATTGATATAGTCCACTTGTTCTGGTGAAATATCAGCATCGTCTAATGCCAGTTTCATGGATCGCTGTGCACCTTCTCCCTCAGGTGCTGGGGTTGTAATATGATGGGCATCACCGGTCGCACCATATCCAATCAGCTCTCCATATATATGAGCACCTCGGGCAAGAGCATGATCTAAATCTTCTAAAACCAATATCCCAGCGCCTTCCCCTATAACAAAGCCATCGCGATTTTTATCAAAAGGGCGGCTTGCTGATTTGGGATCCGGATTTTTCGAAAGAGCGGTCATATTAGAAAATCCTGCTACGGTCATTTCAGTAATCGTTGCCTCTGTTCCGCCGGCAATCATCATGTCCACGACCCCATTTTGGATGGCTCTGAAGGCATCACCTATGGAATTAGCGCCAGATGCACAAGCTGTAACTGAACAGTTATTGATTCCTTTTGCTCCAATTTCAATGGAGACTTGTCCTGCGGCCATGTCTGGGATAAACATCGGGATTGTAAAAGGATTAACTCTTCTTTGACCTTTCTCTAAAAATTTCCGATGCTGTTCCTCGAACT
Source organism: Neobacillus sp. FW104-15D2 (assembly GCF_058790155.1). Lineage (NCBI taxonomy): Bacteria > Bacillati > Bacillota > Bacilli > Caryophanales > Bacillaceae > Neobacillus > Neobacillus sp. FW104-15D2. The sequence goes on along the minus strand of NZ_JBYTCJ010000018.1, from coordinate 26,124 downwards.
CACCCAAACCGCCAATTCCTGATCCAACCCAAACACCAACCCGTTCTGGTTGAATATCCTCACCAATCTGAATGCCCGCATCCTTAACAGCCATTTTACTTGCAGCAACAGCGAACTGACTGTACCGGCCCATTCTTCTTGCTTCTTTTCTATCCATAAATTCTTCTGGTGCAAAGTTTTTTACTTCAGCAGCAATTTTAACATCAACTTTTTCAACATCGAATATTGTTGCCGGAGCAATCCCCGACACACCATTTTTTATATTAGTCCAGGTTGTAAAAGCATCGTTCCCCAAAGGAGTAACTGCTCCAATACCTGTTACCACTATTCGTCTATTCATTTGTTGCCCCCCTTTTTCATTATTCCATTATAATTCATAACTAGTGTTAAAAAGAAGGGATTGTATTTTTAAAAATTTTGGAAGAAAAAAACCTTTAATAGATTCTGCTGACAGACTTGGAGAAAACTGGTATTTTGTAAGCCTAACACCCACTGCAATTTCTTTCAAAACTTCCCTGCAGTCTGCAACTAGAACATCTTCTCCCTGCTCCATTCTTCCAGACGGAAAAATCCCATTTAAAAAGTGAAAATTTTTATTCCTGAAAAAAAACAAGACTAGGAAAATCTTTCCCAGCCTTGTCTTTATTTTATAACTCGAATATAGAAATAAATGTCTTGTCCGAATTTTTCCGGTTTAGTGATAAGCTCATAGCCATGTTTGATGGCCTCCTCCGGCACACTTCGAAATGATTGCGGACAATCTGCAATCACCTGTAACACTTCCCCGATTTTCATGGTTTTTAGCGCGTCCAGCGCATAAATGACAGGGTATGGTCAAGGCTCACCACGAATATCTAATGTATAATTCACATCAGTCTCTTGTAACAATCGTTATGCCTCCTTTGGTGCAAGTGGCTCTGTCTTTTCCTGTTTAATGCCATTACCATAACGGAACTGCTTTTCCCACCAAGTGGAGAATAAGAACCAGACCGCTAACATGGCAAGAGTCCCAAGAAGAGCTCCGGTTGGACCCCACTCCTCGATTAAGTTCACCTTATTCCAGTTTTTCGTAAGAGCATTAAAGATGCCGAGATGATCCCAACCATATGCTAAAAGGGTTGCACCTACGATATTTCCTGCACCTACAATCCAAAATAGTATTTGTCCTTCCATGGCACGATACATCATTCCTGTTTCACAGCCCCCGGCAAGCACAATACCAAATCCGAATAACAGACCACCAATCACAGTACTGGGAGCCGCCATCTTAATGAGCTGGACAGAGCCGTTTTGAATATAGATAAAAGTAATAACGACACTGATCATCATTCCCACTGCAATTGCTTTTGACATTACCGCACGTCCACTTACCCACAAATCTCGGAAGGCAGAGGTAAAGCATATTTGTCCCCGCTCAATCAAAATCCCAAATAGAGCTCCTGCGATTGCACCAACGCCCAAAAGATTTTTCCCCACTGTGAAGAAGTAAATAATAATTCCAGCGTAAATGCATCCCAAAAGCAAACCTAAAATCGGCTGTATGTTGGCGCTTTTTTCATTTACTTTTTTAACTGGCTTAACGGAACCCTTCCGTAAGTTAGGCTTTCCAAGCCACCATTTTGTGTTTACTACCTTCACACCCAGGTATGTTCCAATAGCCGTCATCAGCATAAAAATCCATGCATGGAAGGAAAACTGCGGAACACCTGTAAAAAAAGCAGCTAAGTTACACCCAAGGGCTAATCTCGCACCAAATCCGGCAATGATCCCGCCGATAAAGCCTTGAATAAGCCGGCGCTTTTGTTTTGGTACACGAATTTTAAAGCTATTGCTTAATAAAATCATCATTAATGCTCCAGCCAGCATCCCAATTACAATCCAGCCATCTGTGCGATCAATTGGTGTTCCCTGAATTCCCACCAGTTTAAAGTAAGCCCATTGTGACACATCTACTCCAAACCATTGTAAGATATGACCTCCTAATCTAGTAAACTCCCCTGTTACTGCCCATACTGTTCCGGTTATGCCAAAATACAAAGCACTAATCAGACCAGCTAGACTGATGGCAATATAGGGATTCCAATACTCCTTAAAGATTTTTTGATACAGATTCATATTTAACCTGACAACTCCTCTTATAAAGAAATATTTAGCGATTCTTTTATTACAGAATAAACATTCCGGCAATTCCGCTTAAGATCCCTAAAAGGACTACCGATCCCGCAACGAAGAATAATACTTTCTTTGGAAATGATTTTGCAACAAGAATAAGTGAAGGCAGACTAATTGATGGCAGTGTAATTAACAATGCTGCAGCAGGTCCCCCTCCAAGGCCAAACGACATAAATGTTTGGATAATGGGAATTTCAGCTGCTGTAGGAATAACAAACAGCATGCCTGCAATTGCAAAACCAATCACCGCTATTAAACTATTTGAAGCTGCTTCACCAATATGAGGGAATAACCATACACGTACTGCTCCCATCAGAAGGACCGATAGGATATATGCCGGTATGATATAGAGAACCATACTGCCTGCTGCCTTCATCCACCTGGTAAGGAAGGATCCTTCTGGGACTACGTCCGTTTCCTCCATGATTTTTTCAATATCGACAGGCTTTACCTCTGGTGCAAAACGGTTTGCTAAATAACTTACTCCAAATGTAAGAATAACTCCAAATATAAGACGAAGTAATGTAAACTTCCATGATAAAACAAAAGTCATAAAAATTAATGTTGCTGGATTAATGGTTGGATTTCCTATCCAAAAAGCTAAAGTGGCGCCTATTGAGGCATTCTTTTTACGTAAACCTACCGCAATGGGAGCCGCACAGCAAGTACACATCATTCCGGGTATTGAGGCAAGTCCGGCAATAGCTGTACTTCCAAAAGAAGTTTTTCCTAGCACTCTTATCAGCCAATTGGCTGGTAACAAAACCTGAAGCAATGATCCAAGCAATATACCTAAAATGGCTGCTTTCCATACTGCGGTAAAATAAACAAGAGCATAAGCCCAGGCACTGCTCCATGATGCAGATGGCAAATCAGCTTTATCCCCTAAAATGGAAGTTCCGATTGAATGGGTCGTAGCTGCAAGAATGGATTTGTCGTAATAAGGAGACCATTTCACATACCATAACCCGGCAATAGCAACGATTAAAAAGCTAACTACAAAAACAGCAGCCTTTTTAGAACTTTGCTGTAGAGTAGAAGTTGTAGCATTTAGTTGAGACATTCTTTTATAACCCCCATAAAAATTCTTTATATCATGTATAAAATTTTATCATAAATAACACCCAATCTATATAATTTTTATTTTTTAAAATAAACAAAATTTTTGGCATAATTTCGATAAGCCTGTTTTATTAACTTTATTTTTAGCGAGTAATTTGTCCGAATTGATCACTGATTCAGACTCAAAGACACTCGTATTTACCAGTGCTGTCCGAATGGATCCCTGATTCAGACTCAAAGGCTTTCGTATTTACTAATACTGTCCGAATAGATCCCTCATTCAGACTCAAAAGCACTCATATTTACCAGTGTTGTCCGAATAGATCCCTGATTCAGCCTCAAAGGCGCTCGTATTTACCAGTGCTGTCCGAATATCCCTCATTCAGATTGTTAAAAAGGATTTTTCTTAACTTCATCTGCTCCATAACTTTAATGAGAAAAGATATTTTGAAGGAGTGAGGTATTTTGTTATTATCAAAAGCATGGGGATTAAAAATGTAAAGTTATGATATGGCATCCATTCATTTGTTAATAATGACTTATAAGAATAAATACCAGGGAGATTTAGAAATTATGAATTTTAAAAAACTAGAGGCGTTTATTACAGTTTTGGAAAAGAAAAGCTTCTCGGAGGCTGCGATCGCATTAAAAAGCTCACAGCCTGCCATTAGTTTGAAGGTAAAGAGTCTGGAAGAAGAGCTGGGGATTGAACTTTTTGATCGAGGACATTCTGGCATTCAACCTACTTTACAAGGGAACCTGGTATATCATGCAGCAAAAGATATTATACAGAGATGGGTTCAGCTAAACGATGATTTGAAAGGATTTCACGATACTTTAACAGGGACCTTGGCTATCGGTGCAAGCACCATTCCAGGCACATACCTCCTACCCAGCTGGATTAAGAACTTTCGCAATCTTTATCCAAAGGTAAAAATTACAATAGAAATTAGCGACTCAACAAAAATTTTAAATAAGCTGCTTGACCATCAAATTGATATTGGAATAGTTGGCTTGCAGCAGTTATCAGGCAAAATGACATTTAATCCGATTGCTACTGATTCCCTGGTATGCATAACTCCAAACGAATTTTCATTCTCTAAAGGAGATGAATTGGATTTTAGCAAACTAAAAAAATACGACCTTGTTTTAAGAGAAGAAGGATCCGGAACAAGGTTAGTAATGGAGGAGTACTTTGCTTCTAATGGCTTTTCAATGGAGGATTTCAATACATCCTTTTCAATTGGAAGTACAGAAGGAGTTATTGCTGCGGTTGAAGCTGGTATAGGGATAAGTTTTGTTTCAAAACTGGCCGCGGCCCCAGCTGTGAAAGCAAACAGGGTGCAAATGATAGAAGGATTTAAACCTTTCCAAAGAAGGATTTATCTTTCTATACTTAACGAAACAGCAAACCGTCCAATTATAAAAGAATTTGTAAACTTTTTAGTAAAGAATGATTCAATAAATTAGAAAACTTCCTATTTTTAAGCAAAAAAGGGCATTTATTTTTAAGGATAAACGCCCCTCATTAGTCTAAGTGAGATGTACTATTAGCAAACTTTATAATTTGTAGTCCTTTGTAATAATCCAAAAAATGAATACCTGTATTATTCGTGTGGAACCATTTATTATTTTCAGTGGGTAACTGGAGAAAGCTTTCAATAATTTTAGTTATCATCCCACCGTGAGTGATAACTGCAATTCTAGTATATTCATCACTGTTTTCCTTAATAAATGAAAGAACGGTTTCCCCCCGCAGCCTAAAGTCTAGATTACTTTCTGCTTCCTGTTGCTCTTTTAAGTGATCTATATATTTAACAGAACAACCGATAGTATTAGATAAGATCTCGGCAGTTTCACTAGCTCTTTTTAAGGTACTGCTCCATATAAAATCGGGTGGAAACTCTTTTAAAATTCGTTGTGACATTTTCTCAACTTGTATAAGCCCATTGAGGGTTAAGGACAAATCAGTAGAACCACTGTAATTCTCCTCTAAGAAATCATCTTCTGATTCCCCGTGACGAATCAATAATATTTGCATTTCTCTTCCCCTCCTAACTATATGGCAAGATGCTTCCTCATTTAATTTCTATAAAGGAAAAGGGTTTTCCTAGAAGATAATCCACCAAGAGTTTTTATTTAAATCAATATGAGTCATAATAACTAGGGTTCTTCTTATATATACCTAGTTAGTGGATGAAAAAAATTTAAATTCGATTAAGTTTTAATATCTACTTACTGGGTATATATTATGGTTATCATATAAATATGATGTAACAATTTAGGGGGCAAGAAAATGGAAACAAAGCTCATATTAAGGGAAGAAATAAAAACTTACATAAACGAAAACAGTGAAATATTCGAGAATATGCTTCTATCTGAAGCAATAAACGTTTCAGGAAAAATTAAAGACATTTTAAATAAGGGAAACATTGATTTATTAAAAAATGCCAGGAGATTGATTTTTTATGTAGTTGAACAAAAAGATGCAGAATTAGTCTCTTTTGCTAATCAGGAGGGAATTGCCTGGGCGACTCACTCTTTAACACTTGCATTAAAGTTAGAATGGGTACAAGCCATCCGAAGAACTTTGTGGCAGATTATAGGTTCAATCGATGAAACAAAGGGTATAACAAGAGAACGCTCAGAATATTATGAACTCGAAAAACTAATAAATGACAGGGTGGACCAATTCCTTAACAGTTTTTTCCTTAGTTACTCAAATTCCAAAGATGAAATGCTTCTTAAACAAAGAGAAATGGTGGAGCATTTGTCGGTTCCAATTATTCCTGTAAGTGGATCTGTTTCCGTCCTGCCTTTGATTGGCACAATTGACTCATACAGGATTAAAATAATTGAGGAAAAAGTTTTAAACGATGTAGCAGAATCCAGAATTCAGACCCTAGTTATGGACCTTTCGGGAATAGCAATGATGGAAATGGATGTCATTGATTATTTGGAAAAAATATTGGCTGGTGTCTCTATGATGGGCTGCAAAGTCACTCTTACTGGACTCAGACCTGACCTAGTAAGAAAAATGGTTCATGCGGGAATCCGTTTTGAAAAAAATGCTGAAACTAAAGGCACATTGCAAGAAACATTAAAGAAGTATCTTTAAGGGCAGAAAATTGACCGTTTATTGCGGTCTTTTTTATTTGCTTTTTTGTTTCTGAGCAGACAACACCCGTTATCATCAAAAACTTCTTAGAAGGGGCATTGGTTCGTTAAAAGACTTCTTTGATGAAAGTAAAATACTTAAGAATTTCGCTTTCATTAATCGATATCCTATTCGTTAAATCTTCCGTTCTCAATACAAACTCTTTAACCCCTATGAATTCTGATTCACTAATCAAGTAAAACTGTGTTCCTTTTTTATATCCATTAAACTGCCTTTTAAGTCTATATAACTTCATTCAATAACCTCTAATTATAGTTAAATTAATTATTTGTTTGTGCTATTCTTTAAACAAGCCAGACAAGCCTCTATTCTCAAATCTTGTTGGCCATTAGCACACTATTTGGGTACATTCATTATCATTTTTCTATCACAACCCTCTCTTGAGAGTGGCTGTAATAGACCTTGTTGTCAAGCGCTTCGAAAAGTCATTTCCTATATTAACTACCAATGTTCACTTTTCATCCCACTATTTGAATGGCAGCATAAAAGCTGAAACAAAACCAAGCGGAAAGTGGTGTAAATAAATAAGTATCGTAATGGGAGAAACGTGAATTCCGTACTTTTTTGAACAAACCGAAGTACTTGAAATCCCCAACCGCTCTAAACCCGAAAGCAGTGATACATGCCCAGCATCCCCCATTGACCAATAAGTTCGGCTGAGCCGCCATGAATAGTCCCCCTTGTAAGATAAGGAGCAAAGCAGCGAGAAATAAAAGAAACGCGACAGCCAGCGTTGCCATTTTGCTAGGAATAAAAACTGGTTGTTGCTCCATTTTTGTACCTTTAGGCAAAACAATGTTACCGCCCCATGTTCCCCCGAAAGCCCAGTAGACATGTAGGCATCCTATCCCTATTAATAGCACAACAGATACTTCAATCATCAATAAAACCATCAAAAAACCCCTTTCGAACGAATAATTTCCTAACCAATGCGTCACATAGGAACCCAAACAGTCAGGTGGTTTGAACATTCGTTCTCCGTTAGCTGACCAATTCTCATTTTCATCATGTTTCATTAAAGTTATATTCTCTAGGGATCAAGGCTATTCCATGTTCAACTTACATGCCCTGCTAGTCCCCCAAAAAAAATGTGACTTATTGGCCGTAGGATAGAGACGTTTATTTAAAGAGCACCATAAACCAAGTGTTTTAGTATCAAAAGCGAGAGTGCATCCTAACTTCCATTTAGTCTGCTACTTACCTTATATTTGTAATATTTTTATGTTTTATGTTCATAATTAGATTGTTATAATGATGGTTATGAACTACTTAGGAGGATACCCCGATGACCACATTTGAAAAGTTAAAGCCCCTTATTGCAGACCAACTAGGTGTAAAAATGGAGAATATTAAATTGGACGCGTCATTCAAAGAAGACTTCGAAGCAGATTCGCTTGATATGGTGAACCTGACGATGGAAATTGAAGATGAATTTGCGATCGAAATTAGTGACAAAGTTGCCTTGACCCTTCAAACGGTCGGTGATGTCGTAAACTATATTGAAAAACGTTAACAATAAGTGAAGCGGATAGCCCTATGCAGGCGGACTCTTGAACTTGAGTAAACGTATGGCAGAAGGCATCCGCTAAATCTATATATAGAGCAGCAAATATAAAATCATTTTAATCGAAAAAATGGCGACATATCTTCACGAAGGTGGTGGATATAAAAATAATCATTACTTGCTGGATCATAAACGTAGTCCTTTTTCCACTCATCAATGTTTTCTATTATTTCCCCTAACGCGCGAATAAAAATGAGTATATCTTCATCTGTCATAATGGGGTGTACTGAAAATCGCACCCAACCTGGTTTAGTGGAGATATCTCCATCATTAATTTTTTCAGTAATTTGTTTGGAAGTCGTTTTATCAATATTCAACAGATAATGACCATACGTTCCAGCACATGAACACCCCCCTCTTACCTGAATACCATATCTATCGTTTAGAAGACGAACGATTAAATTATAATGAATGGTTTCAATATAAAAAGAGACTATGCCGATTCTATCTTTAATTTCCCCAGCTAATATTTGGACATTTGGTAAATTTTCTAAATGGGAAAATAAAAGGTTAAGTTGTTCTTTTTCTCTGTTTAAAATATTATTAATCCCCATTTTACTTTTCAAATTCAAACAAAGAGCTATCCGAATGGACTGTAGAATCCCCGGAGTTCCCCCATCTTCCCGCATTTCTATGTCATCGAAATATTTGTGTTCCCCCCAAGGATTAGTCCATAACACGGTTCCACCGCCAGGGTGATCTGGTACTTTATTTGCGTAAATCCTCGAATCAAAAACTAAAACCCCACTTGTCCCTGGCCCTCCTAAAAACTTATGTGGTGAGAAAAATATCGCATCGAGTTTCTCTTGAGGATCTTCCGGATGCATATTGATCTGGACATATGGTGCTGATGCCGCAAAATCAACAAAACAAAGTCCTCCATGTTGATGCATAAGCTTGGCAAGCTTGTGATAAGGGGTTTGTATTCCTGTAACATTCGAACATGCTGTAAAGGAACCTATTTTCAGTGGATGATCCTTATAAACATAAAGCAGTTGTTCTAAATGATTTAGGTCCACCCTTCCTTCCCTATCCGGATTTACCATAACGACTTTTCCAAGTGTTTCGAGCCAGGATGTTTGGTTTGAATGATGTTCCATATGGGTGATGAAAATGACCGGTCTTTCCCGTTCTGGAGGTTTGAGGTGGTTTCTCCACATCTCAGGAACTCTTAACCCTAAAATTCGTTGTAGTTTATTCACCACCGATGTCATCCCAAAACCGTCAAGGATTACGACATCATGATTATCTGCATTAACATGTTCCCTAATAATCTTTTTTGACTGCTTATATAGCCCAGTCATCATTAAACTCGTTATATTCGACTCTGTATGGGTATTCGCCATAAAAGCTCCAAATTCCCCGGATATCTTTTGTTCGATTGGCTGATATAAACGTCCGCTTGCTGTCCAGTCAGCATAAATGATTTTCTTTTTTCCAAAGGGAGAATCAAATTCTTGGTTTATCCCAATGACATGTGAGCGGAATGGCTGAAAATATTCTTCAAGGGTTACTGGGAAGCGAAACCTATTACTTCCAATGTTAACGGTAATCATTTGTTCCAACACCTCACACTTTTATCCAGTATTCAGTATATGCAAGGCTCTTTTACACCGTTTATTTTTCTACTCATTTAAAACATGTAAAATTTTCCTCCATTTATATTTGCGCGATTGCTCACCATTCCAAATAACGACAAAAATATGAGTCTTTTGTCATAAATACAAGAAATAATTAATTACCATATAAATGTAAAATATGTAACTATTATGAAATAGATACGTTTATTAGAGTGTAAAAACAAAAGGTTTTAAATAAAGCATGTCCGCAGCTTGTTTTTGAAACAAAAACCTTTCAGCATACTGCGCTTGCAAAAGATAAAACAGTTTTTGAAATCAAGGGGGATGGGAAATGAAAAGGATCATTATAAGTTTTATGCTTCTTGTATCCATGGTGTTCTTTGCGGCACCAGCACTGGCTGCAGGCGGTGAATTTATTATTATCAATAAGTCGAACAACCAACTGGCTTATTATCAAAATAATAAACTGGTAAACACATTTAAGGTGGGGACTGGACGGCAACCTTCTTATACGCCGGAGGGAAAGTTCAAAGTAGTCAACAAAATTAAGAATCGCCCTTATTACAGCGGGAAAATTCCCGGGGGCGACCCAAGGAATCCTCTTGGCAACAGATGGATTGGGCTAAATGCGAGAGGGACTTGGGGAACTACCTATGCTATCCACGGCAACAATAATCCCCAATCAATCGGCGGATATGTGAGTGGCGGCTGTATCCGGATGTACGATAATGAAGTGGAATGGCTTTTTAATCAGGTAAAAGTGAATACGCCTGTTATCATCACAACGTCTAAAAGCTCCTTTAATTCCATCGCTTCCGCTAACGGATATAAAGTTACGGGAGGGACATCCGTTCCTGTGGCAACAGTCCCTTCCAGCACTGTCCTGAAAAAGGGCATGAAGGGTGCTGAAGTAAGGAAACTGCAGCAGATCCTTACAAGCAAGGGCTATAGCACAATGGGGATTGATGGAGCATTCGGCCCGGCTACAGACGCAGCCGTCAAGAAATTCCAAAAAGCGAATAAACTTAACGCCGACGGAGTAGTCGGACCCGCCACAAAAAAGGCTCTAGGAATGAAATAAAAGCTTAAAGGCTCCATTTGAAGGGCAATCATCCGAAGATGGTTGCCTTTTTGAATATTGGTTCCATCCTACTAAGTCTTAAAGTAAGAAAGAAAATCTACAGGTACATCGCTTGTTTGTTCAAAAAATGGATTATCATTTAATTGGAGCCACTTAGTAGCCAGAACCAGCACATGGATTAAGTACTTAAATTTCCACTTTTTAAAAAATTAGGATTTCCCGTAATTATGTGTTACAGTTGGTGTACCATTTGATTTACTGTTTTCATATTCCCTACTCATTCGTGTGTAGGGATACTTGTTTTTTTACCATAAAAAAGAGTCTGCTAATGATTATCATTTTTATAAAAGTTATCATCTTGTGCCCCACGGCTAACTTGCTCAATGTTAAAAGTTTTACTTTGGCAAGCTTTCCTTTTTCTAATGAGCCAAGAAATCATTATCAACCTGAATAAGTACTGCGAAGTCTGTACTTGGAAAACCCTTCGCGAAGTACATAAATTTCTCCCTTCCTTCATCTTATCTTTCTACACAAAGGGCATATTCTCCTATGCGAGCTATTCTAGAAAATATCTTATAGTATTCATTTTAATTTTTAATACCATTCGCTTTTGGTGGCTTCAACTTCCGACTGCAACTGTTATCTGAATAAGAAAAGCAATTTTCAATCTTGAGTGTATGTGACTAATACTATTTTGTAAAGCTGGATAAAATGGAAAGCTTCTGTCAAACTAAAGTTATAATTTATCCATAAAAAAGGTCGAAAACAAAATTCCACAATACTAGAGAGGACGATAGAATGAGGAATAATCTGTTTACTATTGGTGATGAAGTAAATATTAGAACGTCCGGTGAATCGGTAACAATTTTTAAATATCAGTATGTAAAAAATATGAAAAGGTACTCTTACACTGTAAACGAATACCCAAATACCTTTTTCTTTGAAGAAGAATTAATGAAAGAAAAATAACCTTTAAACAAAAGCGCTTATGATTAAGATGCGTTTAGACTTGAAAATAATTTTTATTCAAAGGAAAAAACCTACCTTATGTCGAAAATAATAAATAAAGGGGATGACCCAATGAATAAAGCAGTATTATTAAAAAAACTTCACAATTCTAGTCGAGGTAATTTATTTTCAACAGAGATTCCAAAGGATACCAAAGAAGATGAAAAAAAGATTGTAGAATTGGCTGGAGAGTTAGAAAGAGAAGGAAAAATCAAAATAAGAGAATGTGTACAGCGAGATTACTCTGTTTTCTTACATGGGATAATAAAGTATGCGTCCGAATAATCGGATGCTTTTTTATTGGGTGAAAAACAAACAATGCGAATAGTTGAAGACCACTAACGAATTTCAATATTTCTACAATACCTTGTATTCGTTCGACAAATTGCGACATTTCTGTTACAATAACATCAGTATCAGAAAAGAGGGACATCATGAAAAAAAGGATTAGCAGAACATTGGATAAAATGATTGAAGAAAATAAACGTGAGATTTTATTAAATCAAATTTCACTGAACAATATAGAGAAAAAGGTAGACATAAAAATTATTGCTAATGGTAAATAACATAGATATACAAAGGCTGCTAAATGAAGGCAGTCTATTTTGATTAAAAAGTACTTTTATCACTTCTTCTTCTCTAAAACCTTCTTTAATAAAACTAACATTTAGTTGAACTAAAAGATGAGCTCACCACAGTAATCCCATCTTGAAGTAAAGCACCCAAGGTTAAGTTAAAATCACTTTTTCGTTAGATTCTATATTTAGCAGATACTTCAGTTTAGGAAGTATTAGGAAACCTACAAATTTTATGTTACAATGTGGTTACCATTTGATTTACTGTTTTCTGATCCCACTCATTAGTGAGTGGGATTTTTGTTTTTGTTTTGTTAAAAAAAATAAAAAACAGACTCAAAAAATGAGCCTGTCCTGTTGTTTGCAATAATAATTAAGCCTTACGAACGTTAGCTGCTTGAGCTCCACGTTGTCCTTGCTCAACATCAAAAGTCACTTCTTGACCTTCTTCTAATGTTTTGTACCCTTCGCCTTGGATCGCTGAGAAATGAACGAAAACGTCTTCTCCACCTTCACGTTCGATGAATCCAAAGCCTTTTTCGCCATTAAACCATTTTACTTTACCTTTTTCCATGTTTGTTGCCTCCTAATGTGTTTGCACATGCAATGTTACTATTCTTGCTCTCAGTGATCATCAAGACGAAAAGTGTTTACTAATCCGATCCTTTACACCGAACAAAAATAATTCGTATATAGAATAACATTTATTGAAATCGTTTGCAAGGAACCCTAACTCTTTATTGAAAGAATCCATTAGCTGAACAAGAAAAAGAGTCACCGCCGCAGCTTTAAAATAAGCAAAAACAGGCAGTTATCTTTGAAGTGAAAATGTAAATGTATTATCACAGAAAAAAAGCAATTAGCTAGAGAGCTTTAAATATCAAGTTTACGGGTCCCGATCCATTTCACCATTTCAGGGTCTTGATGTGAAAAGAACAAGCTTTCCTTCGTGTCTAATGCTGTAATTTTCTCCATATCTTCTTGGCTTAATTCAAAGTCAAAGATATTGAAGTTTTCAATGATTCTTTCCTTGCGTACCGACTTCGGAATCGCAACGACTCCTCTTTGTGTCAACCATCGTAGAATAACCTGGGCAACGGATTTATTATGTTTTTCGGCGATTGATACTAAAATTTCGTTTTGGAACATGTTATTTTTTCCTTCAGCAAACGGTCCCCAGGACTCGATTTGAACATTGTTCTCTTTCATCAATTTAGCACTTTCTATTTGTTGGTTGAAAGGATGCGTTTCAACTTGGTTTACAGCAGGAACAACTTCATTATGAATAATGAAATCAGTCAGACGATCCGGATAGAAGTTGCTAACGCCAATTGCTCTAATCTTTCCATCGTGGTACAATTCCTCCATCGCACGCCATGAACCGTAAACATCGCCAAATGGCTGATGAATTAAGTACAAATCTAAATAATCCAGTTGCAGTCTTTCCAGCGATTTTTCAAATGCTTTCTTTGTGTGTTCATAGCCTGTATCCTGAACCCATAATTTCGTAGTAATAAACAATTCCTCTCTTGCTACACCACTACGTTTGATAGCTCTTCCGACTGCTTCTTCATTAAGATAGGAAGCAGCTGTGTCAATCAAACGATAGCCTGCCATAATAGCTTCATAAACAACTTGTTCACATTCTTTTTCATCCTGAATTTGATAAACACCAAAACCGAGAATCGGCATTTCAACACCATTGTTTAAAATAACTTTTTGCATAAAAAATTCCTCCTGTTTATTCAATTTTGAAGAGTCTTTTATTTACCCACTCTATTTGCGTATTCTGCCGGATAGCGCTCTCCCGAAATTTCAATCTTTGAGAGTGCGTCGTTCAAATCATGAAGTTCTTCTGGAGTCAGCTCAACTTCCACTGTGCCAAGATTTTCTTCCAGACGTTCCAGCTTCCTTGTACCGGGAATCGGAACAATCCATGGCTTCTGAGCAAGTACCCATGCTAGTGCGATTTGAGCCTCTGAAGCATCTTTCCCTACGGCAATCTTCTTTATTAGTTGGACCAATATCTGATTAGCTTCTATATTTTCCGGTTTGAAGCGCGGAACAATACTGCGAAAGTCGGAGCTATCGAATGCAGTATTTTTATCAATTTTTCCGGTAAGGAAGCCCTTGCCCAGCGGGCTGAACGGCACAAAGCCTATTCCAAGTTCTTCAAGGGTAGGCAGCAGTTGGTCTTCAGGACTTCTCCACATCATAGAGTATTCACTTTGAATCGCGGTCAAAGGCTGAACTTCATGTGCGCGGCGAATCGTTTCAACACCTGCTTCAGAAAGTCCCCAATGCTTAACCTTACCTTCCTTGATTAGGTCTTGTACAACTCCGGCTACTTCCTCGATCGGGACATTTGGATCAACTCGATGCTGATAGTAGAGATCAATTGTGTCAACTTTTAGGCGGTTTAGCGAACCTTCAACTGATTTCCGAATGGTCTCCGGCTTACTGTCAAGCACCTGCTTGCCATTTTCCATTTGGATACCAAACTTAGTGGCAATGACTACTTTTCCCTTGAAAGGTTTAAGCGCTTCACCTACCAACTCCTCATTCACATATGGCCCATAAACTTCGGCGGTGTCGAAGAAAGTAACGCCTCGATCAATTGCTGCATGAATCAGCGAGACCATTTCTTTCTTGTCCGATGCCGGACCATAACCATGACTCATTCCCATACAGCCAAGACCTATAGCAGAAACTTCTAAGCCGCTATTTCCTAATTTTCGCTTATGCATATTTTATCTTCCTTTCTTTTATTTGATCATGCAATTTGAAAGTTTCAGTGGAGTTAGTTGCTATTCCCAATATTCATTTAAAAACGACGACAGAAATCGATATTACTGTTTACCTGCTACTAGGGCATCTGAAAACATAACTTGCATCCTTATTATGCAACAATTGAAATACCTGCTGGTATCACAATCGTGTCAAATGATTACATAATCCTCTCACAACCATTTACGCACAAAGTGAATTAGCTTTATAATGGGACCATCACGGATGATGAAAACATAGGAGGATTTTATGTTTGAACAATTATATAGACAAAGAGTTGAACTCGCCAAAATCATAGAGGGTCACACAGGGCGGGATGGAACTCAAATGACTGCTTTTCGGTCTTTGTTTTTCTCCCGTTACTCTAATGATACCGGACCAAATTACGGAGTTCACAAGCCTTCCTTATGTATTGTCGTTCAAGGGATGAAGGAGGTACTTCTTTCACAGGAGCGCTTCAGGTACGGTCCTGCCGATTACCTTGTTGCATCCGTAAACCTGCCAATTTCCGGACAAGTCACGGAAGCCTCTTCCGAAATTCCTTATCTGGCTCTAAAAATTGAATTTACCCCGAGTGAAATATTAGAAGTGTTACGTGAATTCCAAATGGGAGTTGAAAAGAAGGAAAATGCTAAACGAGGTTTGTATGTCAGCAAAATAGAGCTACCTCTGTTAGACGCGGTAACCAGATTAGCTCGACTCCTGGATAATCCTAAGGATATCCCGGTACTTGCTCCTCTAATTAGGAAAGAAATCATCTATAGAGTTCTGCAAGGAGAACATGGAGGAATGCTCAAACAAATAGCAATAGAAGGAAGTTTTACTAATCAAATCAGTGACGTGATTGAACATATCCTGAATAACTATGAAAAGTCTTTTAAGATTGAGGAACTTGCGGACATAGCAAATATGAGTGTTTCTTCCCTACATCGTCACTTTAAAGAGGTAACAGCAATGAGCCCCATCCAATTCCAAAAACAACTGAGACTACAAGAAGCTCGGAATTTGTTATTATCCGAATCAGCAGATGCAGCAGATGTTGCCTTCCGGGTTGGCTATGAAAGTCCATCACAATTTAGCCGTGAATATTCGCGTATGTTTGGTTTACCACCTAAAGAAGATGTTAAGCGGTTGAGAGAAAACCAAGACAAAACGATAAACCTGTGAATCCCCTTCCTTATGGTGGGGATCCTTTTTTGTAGAGGAAAAGGACAACACTCTATAAAGAGCATAAAAGTGGAGAATTTATCGTAACACAATGAAATAAAGATTGGGAATTATTTCAATTAAATTAAACTGCCACGTTTGCTGAATTAAGTGTTCAATAAAGAAGCGGCGATCCTTTCTGAATCAACGCTAGTACTTCTTACTTATCTATTTTCCAACTGTCTTGAAGTTTCCTGATAAATATTATTTGACCAATATGATAGGCGTTATGGGTAGTTGAATTCCCTAGAATCTGCCACCATTTAGCCTTTACCGAAAAACCGATAACATCACTTTCTATTTTCTCAGTGGTTAATAAGCCATCCCACTTTAAAAGAACATTAAGCAACATTTCCTTTAAATCATTAAAGGTAGTATTTTGGGCTATTTTAAAGCTCTCTTTATTATCTTTAATTGAAGGAGCGGCATCTATGCTGCAATTAATGTACCTAGTCTGCCAGCTTTGATTCCAATATATTAAATGCTGTACTATCTCAGCTATACTGTGACAATTTTCATTTGGCTTCCACCATGCTTGTTCTTCTGTTAAATTCTCCACAGATTCTGAAAATGGTCTGTACCAACTCGCATCATTGGCATTCGCTAAGAACTGGTCAGATAGAATATCTTTTACTTGAGTCATATAAATCACTCCTCAATTCCGTAATCCAAATTAATACATTTTCGCTTGCTTATCCTCCCCCTTTAATTTCGTGTTAAATACTGCAAAATCCTTTTCTTATTAAACTAGACTTCCCCTATTTTACAACAAGCAAAAAAAGCTTCCTCAGCAACTCCTTTACTCCACATAAGCCCCCGTTAGCTGAATCCCGTCAGTACTTTATCTCATCCACCAATTAGCGAAACAAGAAACTAGCGATCTATATTCTCATCATATGTTTCACCGACAAACTCAATATCTAAATAGTCTTTATTAATGAACACAGTAGTTTTAGAACAATAACCCGTTTCTGTAGAAATAATGTCAATCTAAACAAGGTCAAAACTTACTATGTTAGCCTCCTCAACAGAGAGTCCTCCTGTTAAAAAATGTTCTCCATCCCCGAATGATTTAAAAACAAGCACTTTATTTCCAATATGTTTTTATCTATCTCAATCCAATCACCATTTATCAGCGCTTTAAAAGAAAGTTGCTTCGGAATGCCTTAATATGATTTGTCCCTTTATTGTATTTTAAAGTAATCATATACTTATGGGTTTCATTCCAATCAAAAATCCCTTTATTTCAATAATAGATTTTAAGTTTTTGAATTACTCTTTATCTCCTTATAAATGTGGAAAGGTCACTCTCAAAAACTTTCCTCCGCTAAATATATTGAATTTTCACAAAATAGCAAATTAATCTAGAAAATAACAATTTTATGCTACAAGTTACAACTTATATAATTACAATTAACATGTTAACCTTACCTTGTAAGGGCTTTCATTGAAAAGGAGGAGTCAGTTGGAATGAAGAGTTATTACAAGGTTCTAAGTACATCTATGCTAAGCCTTATGCTGCTATCTTCCGCAGGATCGGGAAGTGTGTTTGCTGAAGGGCAGACATCATCCCAAGTAAATTCAACAGCCGTGGTTGCAGACAATAGCAGCACTCAAGATGGTGCTGTACAAGAACAAACACCGATATTAGTAGATCAATCTTCTATACCAGCTGTAATTAAGGCAATGACTCTTGACGAAAAGATTGATTTGATTGGAGGTGCCGGAGCTGCCGTAACTGGTGCAGCAGGTGGTACCTTTCCTATTCCGCGCCTTGGCATTCCAAAGTTAACCTTTGCTGATGGACCTGCAGGGCTTCGCTTTGGAGCAACTGCTAATAAATCCACAACGGGCTTTCCTATTCCAAGTGCGCTTGCTTCTAGTTTCAACAAGGATTTAATGTACCAGGTTTCCAGTGCAATGGGAAAAGAGACACTTGATTATGGTGTTGATGTTATTTTAGGACCAGCATTGAATATTCACAGAGATCCAAGGGGCGGAAGAAACTTCGAATATTATTCAGAAGATCCTTACTTAAGCGGTGAAATGGCGACTCAGTTTACAAATGGTGTGCAGGACCAGGGTATTGGTGTCAGTATGAAACATTTTGCTGCTAATAACCAGGAAACCAATAGACAGTCTGTCAATGAAATCATTTCTGAACGGGCATTAAGGGAAATTTATCTAGCCGGATTCGAGCGGGTTGTCAAACAAGCCCATCCCTGGACAGTTATGAGCTCCTATAATTCTATTAACGGCCCTTTCTCTGCCCATAATTCCTGGCTGCTAAATGATGTTTTAAGAGGTGACTGGGGCTTTAATGGCATGGTGATGTCCGACTGGGGCGGAACGAAACAAAACGGCATTGCTATGCTAAAAGGCGGAAATGATTTATCAATGCCCAGCTTGAATGCGGCAGGTAAAGCAGCGGTAAAAGCAGCCCTTTTAGATGGTTCACTTCCAGAGGAAAAACTCGACAGTGCTATCGAGAATATTCTTACTTTAGTGGTTAAGTCTCCTACTTTCAATAAATTAAGTACCGTTGATAACACGAAACAAAGCGTAAGTGTTGATCTTGCTGAAGCGGATGCTGCACTATCACGAAAAGCAGCTCCTGAAGGCATGGTTTTGCTAAAAAATGAAAATAAGGCGCTTCCGTTTAATAATAAGGTAAAGAAGGTTGGAATCGTTGGCAACTCCTATACAATGCCCAGCTGCGGATTTGGTACTCCTATTTCCGCGTGTACAACAGACAATGCTGCTACTAAAATGTTCCTAATGGGAACCGGCAGCGCTTATGTGACTCCAACACTTTCCGTACAGCTTCCGGAAGGACTGAAAAATGGAGGATATACTCCTGTTTATACGAACGCCAACGGTGCAGAAATCAATGAAAACTTAACGGCTGAAGATGCAGTTTCTATGGCAAAGAATTCTGATATTGGCGTTGTGTTGATTGCAAGAGGATCCGGGGAAGGAGCGGATGGAAATGCATTAACCTTTGAACCAACAGCCAAAGAATTAGAGCTGATTAAAAATGTTTCTTCTGCGTATCACGCTGTCAATAAAAAAGTTGTTGTGGTCTTAAATGTGGGGGCGCCATTTAACACTGTAAGCTGGAGAGACTATGCCGATTCCATCTTATTATCCTGGCAGCCAGGGATGGAAGCCGGAAATGCCCTTACAGATGTACTTTCCGGAAAAGCAAATCCGTCAGGTAAACTTCCTGAAACATTTCCGGTTCGTTTAGAGGATGCACCGAGCTATAAGAACTTCCCTAGTTCTGACGGTAACCCAAATTTAGTGAAATACAGCGAAGATATTTATGTAGGATACCGCTACTATTCTACGTTTAAGGTTCCAACTGCCTATGAGTTTGGTTACGGATTATCTTATACGACCTTTGATTATAGTGATTTCAAACTTAACAAAGATAACTTAACAAACAAAATCAAAGTATCCTTTAAAGTGACAAACTCGGGCTCCGTTTCAGGAAAAGAGGCACCACAATTATATGTAAGTGCACCTGATGGCAAATTGGAGAAACCGGCCATAGAGCTTAAAGGCTTCACAAAAACCCGAGAATTAAAACCTGGTCAAAAGGAAACCGTTAACTTCTTCCTTGATCTAAGGGATATCGCTTCCTTTGATGAAGCCACCTCCTCTTGGATTGTGGAAAAAGGGACCTACCAAATTCATATCGGATCCTCCTCTAAAGATTTCAGAGAGACTTTGGAATTTACAGTCGTTCATGATATGACGGTTGAAACCGATAATAGTAACGGTCCTGATGTGCAATTGGACAGACTGTCTAAATTCGGCCAATAAGCATGTTTAGTAGAAAACTAAGTTGTCATTTTCAAAGTGATTTAAAAAGCTTTGCATAATAAAAGGAGGCAATGAAATGGCAAAAAGATCAAAAAAATGGGCAAAATCGATGATGCTGGCTGGGTTTGTAGCAGCAACGACATTGTCTTTAAACACGGGTGTTTTCGCTAAGGAACTGCCAACACAACCAACATCTTATCGGACCGTAACCGAAATTGAAGATTGGGGTGCAACCGTTACGAAAGTAATCGTTGATTTAGGAAGGCCAGTTCCCCAGGGTTCAATAACAACTGATACATTCAAAGTAAATGTTGAGAGATATGATAAAAGGTTAGCCAATCCGTTTTTAGGGGCGGGCGACCGAATCGTTACAAACGCATATGTTTCCAATAAAGACGGAAAGCCTGCAGTGGAAATGGGGAAATACGCCGTTTTGGAAATGAAAATCGCACCAAATGATTCCTTGGGTGCGGCACTAAATTATGATTTTAGAGTAACAGGATTTAATGATTGGGTTGATAACAAATATACGATTACACAGCAAAAAAACATTAATACGAGTGCAGGAGCTGTTTCAGGGCTGGTTGTCGATACATTTGCAGGTGGGACGAGAGTACTTGTGGATGATTTTAATACTGGATCCTCAACCTATGATAATACTACATTAACATATGCAGATTTTACACCGGCAAAAGATAATCATAAAAATCCATTAATTATTTGGCTGCATGGAGGCGGAGAAGGCGGCACAGATGCAACGATTCCAATTTCCGCAAATAAAGCAGATAGCTTCGCCTCCAAAGAAACCCAATCCTATTTTGAAGGAGCCTATGTTTTAGCACCTCAGGCCCTTACTTTCTGGATGGATGGTTTTACCGGAAGGGCAGATGGAACCTCAAAATATGAGAATGCCCTCATGTCCTTGATTAAGGATTATGTTGCAAATAACAAAGACATTGATCCAAGCAGAATTTATGTCGGCGGGGATTCCAACGGTGGATATATGACGATGCTCTTGACTAGAGACTATCCGGAGTACTTTGCAGCTGCCTTCCCAACTTGTGAAGGACTAGGGGATTCGTTAATTAGTAATGCCGACATCCAAAAAATGAAACAAACACCAACATGGTTCACTGCTGCAAAAACGGATACAACCTTGCCGCCAGCGCTAAACACTGTTCCTACATTTAACCGTTTAGTGCAAGCTGGCGCAACCAATGTTCACCTATCACTTTTTGATGATGTTCATGATACCTCAGGTTTATACAAAAACGCCGATGGCACACCGTATGTGTACAACGGGCACTGGTCATGGATATACGTTTACAATAATATACCTACAGACACAATCAATGGGAAAACAACAACTATCCTGGATTGGCTTGCTGCCCAGTCCAAATAGGTCCGCAGGTAATTCCCCGGTTGTTTTCAAATGTGTTTCCAGGGACTTCCACATTAGAAAGAGCCTAAGGTTTTGTACAAAATGTACACTTCCTGTGGGCTCTTTTTTCTTGCCAATGCGTGAAACTTTTTGGCAAGAGTTGCTCCTATATCAATCAGCGATGTACCATCTGTAAAGATGAAGGAAATCAAAAACCTTTCCTCTTTTCGATTATCAAGTCGGATAGCAAATATATTTTCTTTTGTAATCCCTTCTTTTTTCTATAGTGGTGATTGCCAATTCTAATTAAGAAGTAGTTTTAAAAGTTGAAAATTAATCACTTCACCTTTTGTCCACGTTGTCCTTTTAAAATATCAAATAGTACGCGTTGCCCTTCATCAAAGGATTTAAAACCATCACCAGTAATCTTTACTATTGTTATGTAAATAAAATAAAAAATGGTTTCCTGATCTGGGAACCATTTTTGTAGTT
Organism: Neobacillus sp. FW104-15D2; assembly: GCF_058790155.1. NCBI lineage: Bacteria > Bacillati > Bacillota > Bacilli > Caryophanales > Bacillaceae > Neobacillus > Neobacillus sp. FW104-15D2. The sequence continues at coordinate 4,210 of NZ_JBYTCJ010000018.1, read as the reverse complement.
GACCATATGGTGTTACGAATTCGTTTTCTCATTTTGTCAAGAAAATAAACAATTACTATTCACTGTCTCAGTAGATGTAAAAAATCCTTAAAGATAAAGATGAGATTCATTGTTTTTTCTTCTTCTACAAATAATGACTTAAATAATATATTGTATACCTAAAACAATGAAAGCCCTACCTCTCTTTCATCCTTACGGCTCCTTGTCCGTGCCAGTGTGAATCAGGATTGCAAAAATCAAGTGATTATTTTATCGAGTTATTTGATGAAACTTCAAACGTTCGTAATGGAAATTTAAATAATAAAAATGGATTAGATTGTAGAAATAACAAAAGAGGTTAATGCTCTAAAGGTAGTTGGAGAAGTTGAATGTCTTGGAAAAGATTTATCTTAAATAATACACGTATTCCCAAAAAATTCGTTCCGGGAGATGTAATACATTATCTTAAATTAATCTTAACAGAAACTTTGTATTTGATTTTCAGTAATTCCTTTAATTAATCCCAGTTCACCAATCAAAAATTCATGTGCGTTATCTAACATCTTTTTTTCGCTTGTATTAAGCGCTTTTTCTTTCTTCATACGCATTAAATCACGTACAACTTCAGTACATTCTTGTATTTTACCCGTTTTTATTTTGTCCATGTTCACTTTATACCTTTGTTTCCACGGCAGCAATCTATCTGATTCTCCATGCTGAAAATTGTTTATGATGTTTTTTAATGCAATTATGTCAGTAACAGGGCGTATACTTGAACTCAATATTTTACCCGTAGGAATCATGACTTGCATATTACCGATTAACATCTTTATGACATAATACTGTTGTTTTTCCCCTGAGATTTCCTTTTCTTCAATGGCTTTAATTATACCTACTCCGTGCATTGGATAAACAATGTTATCGCCAATTTGAAACAAATAATCCCCTCCATATTTGGTAACCTTCTTAACCTTAACATATATATTATTTTTTATCAAATTTTTAATAATATCATAAATTTATTTTCAGTGTCAACTGATTTTTCCTTAAAAATCAAAAAAAGTAAAAACAATACGAATCGTGTCGGATTACCAATAAAGAGAAGGTTATTTTTCCCTCGTATATTCTGAACCTCTACTAACCTTAAAATTATTATTCTTTATAAAACCTTTCTGTGGAAATAACATAAAAAGCGACTGCCTTGTTCAGCAATCGCCACCGTTTCTTTAAGTCATTTCTTCACATTATTTAACCTTCCTTTTAATTAAATCCACCCATTAAAATGGCGGAATTAACGTTTGTTTTTATCTGTTTTAAAAGGCCAAATCGCAAATGATTTGGCCTTTTTGTTCGTTGGTTTACCGCCTTCTGCTTCGCTTCCGCAAGAACGATGGAATATCAAGCGAGTCGTCTTGCTGCTGGGTACCCCGTTCGTAATTCGCGCGATCTTCGTAGGCAGGCGGCTGGCTGTAATTTCCGGACTGGCCGTAGCTGCTAGATTGACTGTAGCTGCCGGACGGGCTGTAGTTTTGGGCTTGGCCGTCATTCCACGATTCTGCATGGACAACAGGTTCTCGCTGTCTCGACTGAGCCTGGTATTGCTCACGGGAATTGGCAATCATGTCTCCAGGACGGCGCGATGTGTTCGACGGCGGAGCTTCCTCCGCATCATGATCGAAGCCGGTCGCAATTACGGTCACCATGATTTCTTTATTCAGGTTTTCATTGATGACCGATCCAAAAATCATGTTAAGCTGGTCATCTGTTGCAGCCGCCACAATATCGGCCGCTTCCTGGACTTCATACAAACTGAGGTTCATGCCTCCTGTGATGTTCATCAACACTCCTTTCGCGCCATTGATGCTTGTTTCAAGCAGCGGCGAGGAGATGGCCTTTTTGGCAGCTTCCGCAGCACGGTCTTCGCCTGAAGCCACTCCGATGCCCATAAGCGCCGTCCCATTGTTTGACATGATCGTTTTCACGTCAGCAAAGTCCAGGTTAATCAAGCCTGGCACGGCGATCAAGTCAGAAATGCCCTGAACACCCTGCCTGAGGACATTGTCTGCCTCACGAAAGGCTTCTATCATCGGCGTTTTCTTTTCGACGATTGCCAGCAATCGCTGGTTTGGAATGATGATTAATGTATTAACGGCTTTCTTCATCTCTTCAATTCCAGCTGCCGCATTTTGTGCCCGCTTGCGGCCTTCAAATGTGAACGGACGAGTCACTACCCCGATTGTAAGTGCGCCAAGTTCGCGCGCGATATGGGCAATCTCCGGCGCAGCTCCGGTCCCGGTTCCGCCGCCCATTCCGGCCGTTACGAACACCATGTCCGCACCTTGCAGGGCATCCCTGATCTGCTGCCTGCTTTCCTCGACAGCCTTTCTGCCGATATCAGGATTGGCACCGGCCCCCAGGCCCCTGGTCAGCGAACCGCCGATTTGCATCGTGACCTCCGCTTTTGACATGTTGAGAGCCTGCGCATCTGTATTCACGGCAATGAACTCCACTCCCTGCACGCCGCTTTCAATCATCCGGTTTACGGCATTATTTCCACCGCCACCAACCCCAATTACTTTTATAGTGGCAAATTGATCGATATTGGTTTCAAATTCTAACATATTTAGTCCCCCCAATTAGCTTCAGATATTGCCCCCTATTTTTCTATACCTATAAAATTCGCCACCAGTTTGGAAATACTGTCTTTTCCTGCAATTTGTTAAAGAACTGTAATTTTACCGTAATAAAGTGTCATTCTTCTTAGGGTGATGCCCAGAGGTTATGAAATCCTGCGAAATTAGCGAGCATTCGAGAGAAAATCGTGTTTAACTGAGGGAGTGGAACAAGAACAAACTGAAGCAACTGACAATAATCCAACTCTGCAGCCGTTAGTGGAATCATTATACTGGAGGTCCCATTAAATATATAGCAAACATAATCAAAAAACTTATAGCATTAAAAAAAATAGATATTATAGAAAGCACTCGATTTTTATTTATCGATTTAATTGAATAAATCAAACCGAAAGCAAAAAGGATAACAAGGAAAATATAAATGAAATCAGGTGCAAAATTATATGCATTCAAAAGAAAAATAGCATTACCAAGATAAGAAAAATTCAGTCTTGGATAGTAAAAATCACTTTAAAGTAATTTAAGATAAAGCATCTTTACCGTTTGACAAAAGCTAAAGCTGCCATTATCATCAACTCAAACTTATTAATGGGAGGGATAAGATGAAAATTTATGTGGATGCAGATGCCTGTCCGGTAAAAGATATTATTATCTCTGAAGGTACTAATGTCGGTATTCCTGTTATCCTTGTTACAAGCTTTTCACATTTTTCCAATGCGGAAAAACCATCAGGAGTGGAAACAATTTATGTGGATTCTGGAGCAGATGCTGCGGATTATCGGATTATGAAGTTAGCAGAAAAAGGAGATTTAATTGTTACGCAGGATTATGGTCTTGCTTCGCTAGGCTTAGCAAAAGCGTGTAAGGTACTTCACCATACTGGATATAGCTATACAAATGAAAACATTGACCAATTACTCCAAACGCGTTATTTAAGTGCAATGGCTCGAAAAAGCGGAAAGCGTACAAAGGGACCAAAACCATTTACATCAGAAGATAGAGAGAAATTTAGGGTGCTTTTTAAAAGTGCGATTTCACATTAAAAAGGACCGTCCATTCCTTAGGAAAACCTAGGAAATATAATGTTTTGCCACTATCTATTTAGACAGTTTAAATTCCTGCCATTAGTAGAAAACTTCTGTTTTAAAAAAAGTGACATTCTCAACCACTCTTCCAAAGAAAAAAGGGATCTCAACAGATCCTTTTTCAAATGACGGTTTGTCAATCTAAGTGCGACACTTCCTCATAAAACGCTTCGTGTGCAGTTTTCCAATTTAAACATTTCCTTGGTCTTTGGTTAATAAGGTGTAAAGCATGATTTAATTCCTTGTCAAGCACCTTGGCTAGGTCTGTTCCTTTTGGGAAAAACTCACGCAAGAGGCCATTTGCGTTTTCATTACTGCCTCGTTGCCAGGAAGAGTAAGGGTCGGCAAAATACACCTGTATTGGGAGTTCACTCTCAATCTCCTCATAACACGCAAATTCTTTTCCACGGTCTACAGTGGCTGTTTTAAATGCTTCTTTTGGGAATAACGAAGATATCCGTTTAATCGATTCTTCCATAGAAGCTGCGGTTCGATCTGGCATCAATACGGCAA